>NZ_JBSFQL010000008.1:0-181014 GCF_053588675.1 Gordonia sp. NPDC003422 | reverse complement strand
TCGATCGCTACCCAAAACGCTTCCGGCGCTACCGCCCTGCCCATACCGGCTACCTCTCACACGAGGCCTGTTGCGTCGACCGATTGAGGCTGCCCCTATCCCTGGAGTCCTCCCCGCGAATTTTCTCGCGGGCGACTCAACAAGCAGGGGCAGAAAGTAGGGGAAGAACCTTCCCTACTTTCAGTGGTCCGGTGGCTCGCTGACGTGGCCCGTTCGCCTGCCCTTCGAGGCATCCCTCGGCTGGCGCCTCGGGCACCTCAGCGAGCGGTGGGGTGGTGGACGCTTGTGTGCAGGTCAGAGCGCTAGTCACCGAACTCTTCGTATCAGGATCTCGCCACCGGGATATACCACGGCCACCAGTCCGGCACACCGCTCGGACATCGTTCGGCCGCAACAGGATCTGGTGGCGTGACGGGTACGGCCAGGGAGAGAATGAGCCACAGAACCGCGATCGCGAGAGAAGTGATCGCCGGGTAGTACAGCCGTGCAGTTGCATTTCGGAGGAGCGTGGAAGCGATCGACAGAACCAGAATCGAGGTGAAGAAGATGGCCGGGCCGCCAACGGTTGCCGCGAACAAAAAGCTGACATTCTCGTTCGGCTGGGAGTCGCACGAACTCCAGACGGACGAGATCACGTAGAAGCCCACGAGTGATGCGACGAGCGAGAAGGCAAGTGGGATACCGACGTTCCTGGCGACTCGGGTGCCCTGCGGGGTAACCCCGAGCCTCATGGTCATCCTTGTCATGGCCATCCGTCAGCGGCTCTGCGTGACGTCCGTGATGATCTTGCCCTCGGCGATGTTGCGGACAAACGATCGCGGCTCGTTCGACAGATCAGATGAGTCCTTCGCGGCAGACAGCCCGAAGGCGGCGAGGCAGACACCGTTGTCGAGAGTTCGGTAGGCGAGAGTCCGCGCCGCCGAAACCGAGTTGCGAGAAACAGATTCGGTGGCGTAGCGCCAGTCGCCGACCGTCTCGCTGTCCTTGAAGGCGGAACTGTTGATGCTCGAGCAGTTGAGGGTGAACAGTTCGACGATGGTGATCGGCTGCACCGTCGAGCCGCTGTCGTCGAGATCCTCGGACTGCCGGTCGATCTCGGTGTAGCTGCGCTGTTCGCGGCGCGGCGTCAGCAGGTATCGGTCGGGATACTCACTCGAGTTGGATTCGACGGTCTTCCAGCCGGACGGAACGTCGACCTCGATGGTCACGTTGCTCGCGAGTTGCAGTGTCTCGGTGCGGTTGTCGCCATCGTCGCTCGGCCAGAGCGCCACGACAAGGGTTGCCGTGAGGCATACGACAGCGACGACGGCGCAGATGACGCCGACGATCAGTGCGGTGGAACGACGACGCGGAGGCGGTGGGGCCCCGAACTGTGCAGCCCCGAACTGCCCGGTGCCGAACGCCGGCCCGAAAGACGGTGGTGCGCCGAACGGCGCCGGGTTCTGCGGCGGACCGAACCCGGGCCCGGCAGGGGGTGGACCGTAGGGGCCTGCCGGCGGACCCGGCGGCGGCATCGGCTGCGCGTGCGGCGGCCCGGGCGGGATCGGCTGCCAGCCCGAATCCGGGTCACCCGGCCCGGGGCCCCACGACTGCGTCATCTCGACCAACCCCCTCGACTCGCGGTCACGAGGTCAGTCTTGCACGGGCGACGGCTTGCGCTCGGCGAGCACTCGCCGACCGCGCCCCTCCCGAGTTGCGCTCAGCCCGGTCGGGACCAGTTCGGCGATCCGGGCATTGAGTGTCACCAATCGGTCGAAGGCGCGGAGAGGACCGTCGCCGAACCAGGTGAGGTAGAAGGTTCCGGCGAACGCCGCCAGCGCCCCGAGGACGAGCGCGCCGGCCAGCACCGGGTAGTGCGCCATCGGAACCGCCAGGTAGCGGTAGGAGACGAGCAGGGTCGCGAACAGCACCGACCCGCCGGCGACCAAACGGATGCGGGGCGCACCCCATCCGCGGGCGGGGTCGCGCAGAGCCGAATCGATGGTCAGGCACAACACCGCGCCGGCGACCAGGTCGACGCCGTAGTGATAGCCGAAACCCAACGTCGCTGCGAGGGTGCAGACCAGCCACAGCGACCCGATCGTACGCATCCACAGCGGTGCGGGACTGCCGTCGACGTCGCGTCGGGAATGCAGGAACACGGCCAGCGCCCAGGCGGTGTGCATCGACGGCATGCAGTTGCGGGGTGGCCCGCCGTCGAAGTGCAGGGGAGCGGGTGTCAGGTCGATCGGTGGCAGCACGCCTGGCCAGTAGTCGCCGAACTGGGCGCCGCCGCCCTCGGGTCCGAACGCGAACATCGGGCCGATGACCGGGAACAGCACGTAGAAGAGTGGACCGACCAAGCCGAGCACCAGGAACGTCCGGACCAGGTAGTGGCTGGGCCAACGGCCCGTCCGCGCGACGCCGCGCAGCTGCCACACCGCGACCACCGCAGCGGCGGCCGGAAGCTCGATGTAAACCCAGTGCAGCAGCCATTCGACCTTGGGGCCGAGGGCTTCGAGAATGCGTGCCGCATGCCACGACGGTTGCCCGAGGGCGTGGTCGGCCAGCATCACGTACTCGTCCAAGACGAGCGGCTGGGTGTGGATGGTCACGCCCAGCCAGATGTCACCGACCTTGGTCGCCAGGATCAGCAGCGCACCCAACGCCGCAGCGTAGAGGGCATTTCGACGGTCGACGCCGGTCCAGCGCCAGCACGCGACGACGACGATCCCGGTCAGCACGATCACCGGTCCGTTGCCGACGGCCACCACCCCGGACTCCAGCCATCGGGGTATCGCGTACAGGGCGTCGATGGCCACTGCCGCACCGAGCGCGATGAAACGTCGTCGCCACGACAACCCGACCATCGCGAGCAGCAGACCCGCCCACGGCAGCGTCATCGATTTCGGGGTGCCCGCGTAGTCGTGCCAGAGGCTCTCCAACGGGCCCAGCGTCGACTGTCGGGTGGCGTAGATCTGCAGCCCGACGAGCAGGGCGACGACGAGCGCGAGCCCGCCGATGACCCGAACACGAGATGGCGACAGCATCCGCTGTCGCCATTCGTGTCGGCGTGGGTCCTCGACTAGCACGTTCGTATCGTAAACGGCATGTGAACTGAGTTGTTCAACCAGTTGAACGAAACGTCGGCAAGGTGAACAAATCGTGACCGATCAGACGACCGCCGCGGTCACCAGCAGGTACTCCCAGTCCATTCGCCCGCCGTCGATGTGGCGATCCGCCAGGTCGGCGATCGCCGCGTCGAGTTCCGCGGCCCGCTCGGCGTCGTCCCCGATCGCCGTGAACGCGGTGATGGTGGGTCCGTAGTTCGCCTTGAAGAAGTCGCGGAAGGCCGCTCCGTCGTCGAACCGGTCCACGGTGACAGCACCGACCTGCGCGTCGAGTCCGGTCACCGCGGTGCCGAACAACGAGCGCACGTGATCCTCGTCGCCCCACAGGACGCCGGGACGGGCGTGCGGCGGCGGTGGCGGAGCGTAGGGCTTCATCACCCCGAACAGTTGACCGATGAAACCGGTTGGGGTCCAGTTGATCAGGCCGATCCGTCCGCCGGGCCGGACGACGCGCACGAGTTGGTCGGCACATTTGCGATGGTCGGGTGCGAACATGACGCCCACGCAGGACGTCGCGATGTCGAAGGTGTCGTCGTCGAACGGTAGATCCTCGGCATCGGCTGTGCGCCAGGTGATATCGAGATCGCTGGCCGACTCGCCGGTCTGCAGCAGCTCCGGGGTGAGGTCGGTGGCGACCACGCGGGCTGCGGCTCGCGCCGCCGGTACCGCGACATTTCCATCGCCGGCCGCGACATCTACCAGGGTCTCACCCGGGTTGATCGTCAAGGCATCGACGAGGGTTCGGCCCAGCGGCGCGATGAGGTCGGCGACGGCAGGATAGTCCCCGGACGCCCACATCGCGCGATGCTTGGTCTTGATCGCGGCGTCGAGGTCGGGGGTGATGGTGCGGACAGTGGTCGTCGGGTGCGACATAGTGGTGATTCCTTGTGTTCGGATATCGGACCCATCCAGCGTCGCTCTCACGTGGCGGTCGTCTCCAGATCACGATCTGAACCACTCGTGGTACAGAATCTGTACTGGTCCCGAGCCGGGCGCGGGTGTGTACTTGAACGAAGCACACGGAGGTGGTCGCATGACCTCGTATGGACAATTCTGCCCGGTCGCCAAGGCGATGGAACTTCTCGACGAGCGCTGGACGATCCTGGTGATTCGCGAAATCCTCTTGGGCAGTAAGCATTTCAATGAATTGCGACGCGGGGTGCCCAAGATGTCACCCGCGTTGCTGACCAAGCGCCTGCGCGGTCTGGAACGGGCGGGAGTGGTTCGACGCACGGTGGTCGGAGGCCGGTCGGTGTACACACTGACCGAGAAGGGTGACGAACTCGCCGAGGTGGTCACCGCATTGAGCACCTGGGGAATCCGATGGATCGGGGAGCTGGGCGACGCCGACCTCGACCCGCACCTGCTGCTGTGGGACATGCACCGCACCATCCCGATCGACCAGTGGCCACGACGACGCACCATGGTGCAGTTCCGGTTTCGCGATGTGATCGGCAAGGCCGGAACCTGGTGGCTGGTCGTCGACGACGGCCAGGCGCAGGTGTGCGACTTCGACCCCGGCTACGACGTCGACGTCGCGATCGACACCGACCTGCGCACCCTCACCGAGATCTGGCGGGGTGACACAGACTGGCGAAATGCTCTGCGCGACAACAAGGTCGATGTGCTCGCCGCGCCTTCTGTTGCTCGACAAGTTCCGGGCTGGATCGGGCAGGGCAACTCGGCGGCCATTCCGCGGCCTGCGTGATCTGGTGGCGGTTCAGCGCAACCCGATCGAGCGCATCAGCATCGGCCACGAGGTGTTCAACTCGTCGCGCCAGTAGCCCCACTTGTGGGTGCCGGTGGTGCGCAGGTTGGTGGTGAACGGAATCGACAACTGCGACAACCGATTACTGATCTGGCCCGTGCAGAACCAGGTGCCGATCTCTCCGATGATGCCGCGGAAGGTCTCGTCGACCGGGTCGGCGATCAGGTTGTTGTACTTGCCCGGGACGCCGTTGCCCGACGACATGTAGATCGTCTTGCCGCGGAGGTTGGCCGCGAGGAGGTAGGGGTCGTGCGCACGCCATTCGGGATCGCTGAACGGACCCCACATGTTCTCGACGTTCCCGCCTCCGCGACTCACGTCCCAGCGGGTGAGCATCTGGTTGGGCAGGCTGGAGATGTTGGCGCAGTCGCTGTAGCCGGCCACGCCCTGGTAGAGGGCCGGGTGTCGCGCGGTCAGAGTGAGGGCCGCGACACCGCCCATCGATGCCCCGGCGATCGCGTTGCGGCCATTGCCGCCGTACTCGGCGTCGATCAGCTTGGGCAGTTCGCGGGTGAGGAAGGTCTCGTACATGTACTTCTTGCCGATCGCCGGGTCGACGGCGCGCCAGTCGGTGTAGTAGCTGTGCGGGTCGCCGACCGGCGTGACCACGTTGAGCTTCTCGGCTGCCGCGAGCGACTGCAGGTTGGTCATCGCGTACCAACCCGACTCCTCGTCGTGCGCTTCGGCGCCGTCGAGCATGTACAGCGTCGGGCGCTCACCATCACCCGACGGTCGTTGCAGGTCGACGGTGATCTCGCGCCCCATGATCGGCGACCACACCTTGAGTCGCTCCCGACCCTTGACGGTGGACTTCGACACGACGCGGACGACCGTTTTGTCCGGCTCGGCCTGCGCGCTCGACGTCCCGGTGACGAGCACGCCAGTGGCCATCACCGCCGCCACCAGGGCAGACAACAGAACACGTCCGGACACGACCGACCTCCTGGCCATACGATCTCGTGACCCAACGTCACGAACACCTGCATCATTATGTGACAGAAGCGGCTGATGTGACTAATGGTGTGATAGTTCCGAAACCGGACGAATACGTCACAGCCAGTCGCGGCGTCGGAAACTGACGTAGAGCGCTCCGACGATCACCACGATGAGCACCGTGCTGGTGACGAACCCAAACGTGCGGGCGAAACCCGGGAACGGGACGTTCTGGCCGTAGAAGCCGGTGATCGCGGTCGGGACGGCGACGATCCCGGCCCACGCCGTCAGCTTCTTCATCACGGTGTTGAGGCGGGCGTCGGCCAGCGAGAGGTTGGTCTCGAACACCGTCGTGATCATGTCGCGCAACGACTCGGTCCATTCCGCGGCGCGCAGCGCGTGGTCGTAGAGGTCGGAGAAGTGCGGATCGAGTTCGGGTGGTGCTTGGTTCTCGAAGCGGCGGCGCTGAATTCCGGCGATGACCTCGCGCATCGGCAGGACGACGCGTCGCAGCACCACGAGATCCTTGCGCAGATCGTAGGTACGACGCTGCAGCGAGCGGCCGGGCACCCTGTCGTCGAAGAGGAGCTGTTCGAGATCCTCGATGTCGTCGTCGAGCCGCTCGACCGCGTCGAAATGCCCGTCGACCACGACGTCGAGCAGGCCATGCAGAAGTGCGCCGACGCCGTAGCGTTCGCCGCCGATGTCCTTCCAGCGCTGCACCACCTGCTCGATGTCGAAACCGGAGTTCCGGCGCACCGTGATGAGCGCGTTGTGTTTCACGAAAATCGAGATGCGATGCAGATCGAACAGCGTCGCCCGCTGGAGCGGCTGCTGTTGCGGCAATGGCTGCTGGGTGGGTGGTGCGGCATCTGAATCCGACTGTCCGTCACCATCTTTGATGGTGATGGCGTACACCATCAGGAAGGTGTGTGCGGTATAAGTGACGGTCTTGACCCGCTCCACGGCTGCGGTGGTGTCCTCGACGGCGAATGGGTCGAGGTCCAGTTCTGCTGCCAGATGGGTCAGTGTCTCGTGAGTGGGGCATTCGAGGTCGGCCCAGACGAGCGTGCCCGGTTGGTCGATGCACTCGGAGATCTGGTCGAGCTGGAAGCCGTCGACGAACTGGCCGTCGCTCCAGATCTGTCCGCGGACATGTTCGTGGCCCATCCGACGATTGTGCACCGCTCGTCGCGCACCGAACGGTCGTTGCGGCAGGATCGCAGCATGACGGCCGGGCAGGGATCGCGCAGGATCGCGTCGCTGACCGGTATCCGGACCGTGGCGGCGCTGGCCGTCTGTCTCACGCATGCGGCGTTCTGGACCGGCAACTACACCGACGACTTCGCCGGCCGGATCTTCGCGCGGTTCGAGGTCGGCGTCGCGATCTTCTTCGTGCTGTCCGGATATCTGCTGTTCCGGCCATGGGTTCGCGCAGCGGCCGAAGCGTCGACGACGCCAGGGGTTCGACGCTACTTCTGGCACCGCGCGCGGCGCATCCTTCCCGCGTACTGGATCGTCGTGACCGCGGTGTACGTGCTCTACGCCGTTGCGCCGCCCGGTGGAGTCGAGTCGGCCACCGGCAACGGCTGGTCGGGCTATCTGCGGAACATGACGCTGACCCAGGTCTACGGGATCGGCCACCTGCACAGCGGGCTGACGCAGATGTGGAGTCTTGCTGCCGAGGTCGTCTTCTACCTGGTGCTGCCGCTCATCGGTTGGGTGCTGGTGGTGGCGCTGTCGCGCCGGCGGTGGCGACCCGATCTGCTGATCGTCGGTTTGGTCGGGGTGATGCTGATCAGTCCGATCTGGTCGGTGGTGGTCGCTGGCAGTGATGGCGTCGATCTCACCGCGCGGCTGTGGGCTCCGGCATTCATCGGTTGGTTCGCGGGCGGGATGCTGCTCGCGGTCTGCACCCGTCTGGTCCGACGCTGGCCGGCGTCGTGGTCGGTGGGCATCGCGATCGGGGCCTTTGTGCTGTCCGGATCTGCCATCGCGGGCGAGCCGACCATCACCCCGACCACCGCGTCGGCGACCATCGTCAAACACCTTCTCTATCTCGTCGTCGCCGTCGGGCTGATCGGCCCGCTGGTTTTCGCCGGGCGTGACCTGTGGACGAGGTTGTGCGGGAGCGCACCGATGGTGTGGTTCGGTGAGATCTCTTACGAGTTCTTCCTCGTCCACGTGGTGGTGCTCGAGGTGATGATGGACGTCCTGAACTACGGCGTCTTCACCGGGTCGTGGCTGATCGCGTTCCTGGTCACGACGGCGGTGAGCACTCCGATCGCCTGGGGGCTGCACCGTGCCACCGCACCCCTGTGGCGTGCGCGGACGCCGGGGAGTGTCGTCGAGCCCGGGTAGCATTGTCGGCAGAGAAGGCGGGAGAAATTCATGGTCGACAACCGGTATCCGGGGCGGCGGTCGCGTGCGCGTTCGGCCAAGGAGATCCGCGCCTGGTGCGACGCGTCGCAGATGCCCGGCGACCGGCCCGACCTCTCCGACGTCGCCGCACTGCTGATCGCGTCGGGTTTCCTCACGCCGGGCGGACGGGCGATCTTTGTCCGTCGGGTCTCGTTGGGACTGCCCGTGCCGACGCTGCCCGCAGGCTTCGGTGACCTCCGCCGACTGCAGCGCGGGATCACGCAGCTCGAGAATCAGCTGGTCAGCCCGGTTGTTCCCGGCGTGGTCGGCGCGGTGATGCGCAATCGCCTGAACGGCCTGGTGCGGCGTCGGGAGGATGCACACAAGGCGATCGTCACCGCCAAGGGCGTGTTCGCCGGTGGCACGCGAGCCATTCGCCGGGAGCGCCGCGAGAACGTCTACCTCGAGATCGATGAGCGGGAGCGCCTGTTCTCGGGCCTGCTGTGTACGCCCACTCCCAACGTCAACGCGTCGAGTTACATGCGCCGGGCAGGTTCGGCGGCGATCGATCGGATCGCGGGTGTCGTCGGCGCTGTGGCCGCGAAGTCGGGCAGCCCGCAGGCCGAGACGTGGGCGGGTCAGATCCTCGGGGGCGGTCGGGAGCAGGCGGCACCGCAGGCACCGCGGGCGGCCGGATTCATCGACGGCTACGAGACGCTTCTCTACGTCGCCGGGCACTACTACGACCGCATCGTCCGCAATCCGGCCTGGCGCTCCGACCATTTCGAGGTGCAGCGCACCCAGGTGAACCTGCACGCCGAACTCGCCGAGATCGCGGCCGACGTCATCGCATTGCGTGCGGTCCGCATCGACCTCGACCGCGCGAAGCGCAACGGCGGGTTCGACAAGTCCTTCGCCGAGCAGATCGACCGTCGGGAAACCGTATTGCGACCGGTCTGGACCGAACTCATCGACCGCGTGCAGGCCCTCGCCGAAGTCGCGTTCGTCGTCGAGTCGGCCGCCGTCGAACTGCGCATCCTCGCCGAGTACAACAAAGCACTCACCATCGACGACCGCATCGACGAACTGATCGCCAGGTCGGGGGATCGAGAGATATCCGTCGACAACTCCAAGCGCCTCACCGAACAGGTACGCAGTGGCGAGGAGCAACTGCGGATCTACCGAGATGTCTTGCAGGGCAACATCGCGCGAATTTCTCCCGCTGCCGCACGCGAGCTTCCGGCTCGGTATGAACCCGCGCCAGGGCGGTCCGGAACCGGGGATCGGAGAAGCTGACGCGTCAGCGCGACCACGAACGCAGATAGTCCTTTTCGGTCGGCGTGAGCCGACGCAGCGTGTGCGCCTCGATGTCGACGACCGCCATCTGGGTGCTCGCGACACATGCCGGACGGCTGTCGGGCTCGGCGTCGGCTCCCCGGATCTCGTAGCCGATGGTGAAGTCGACGGATCGAAAACCCTTGATCCACATGGCGATTCGCAGTGGCGAATCGGCGTGGCGCAGTTGACTCTGATAGCGGATCTCGACGTGGACGATCATCGCGCTCTGGATCAGCGGGGCGTACTCCTCGCCGGCACTGAGGAGCCACGCGATGCGCGCCTCTTCCATCAACGTGACCATGCGCGCGTGATTGATGTGGCCGAAGGCGTCCATGTCCGACCATCGGACGTCGACCTCTGCGACGAACGCGAAACCGCTGCTGTCTTGTGTCGCCACTGGTCTGGATGTCCTTTGTGTGATCGCAAACTCGATTGTGGGCCTTCTCGCGGTCGGCTATCCGCGGGTAGTCTGTCACCCTATAAGTGGTCTGTCCGCTGGGGGGCGCGCGGCCGCGTGTCGTGAGATCGGACCGACGGAGCACGTGTCTGAAACGGGGTAGGAGAAAACCGCATGGCGAGGCGTTGGATCGCAGTCGTTGCCGGGGTCGTTGCTGCGCTGTTGACGGCACCTGTGGCCGCACATGCCGCGCCCACGCCGACGGCGCGGATCGCGAAGTCGGTGAAACTGAGTGCCCTGCGGACCGACATCTGGGTGTACTCGCCGGCGATGAAGCAGCGGGTGAAGCTTTCGGTGCTCACGCCGGCCGGAGCGTCGGGTCCCCGTCCGACCGTCTACATGCTTGATGGCGCAGGTGCCGAAGGCGACGTGAGCGACTGGATCACCAAGGGTCGTGCGGGCCGTTTCTTCGCCGACAAGAACGTCAACGTCGTTCTTCCGACCGGCGGCAAGGGGAGCTTCTACACCGACTGGCAGAAGAACGACCCCAAGCTCGGTAAGCCCATGTGGGAGACGTTCCTCGCCAAGGAACTCCCCGCGCTGGTCGACAAACGCTTCAACGGCACCGGCCGCAACGCGGTGATCGGCTTGTCGATGGGCGGTCAGGCTGCCTTCGCGCTCGCCATTCGCCATCCGTCGCTGTACCGGGGTATCGCGTCGTTGTCGGGCTGCCCGCCGGTGTCGGGGCCCGCGAACGAAGCGTATGTCCGCACCACCGTCGGACGTGACGGCGGCGACGCCACCAACATGTGGGGGCCGTTCGGCTCGAAGGGTTGGCGTGCGCACGACCCGAGCCTGCACCTCGACGCCCTGCGCGGGAAGCAGATCTTCATCTCGGCCGGTTCCGGGGCCGTCGGCCCGCTGGACCTGCAGCGCCGGGTGGAGCCCGACGAGGGGCCGCGTGAGGCCGTCACCGCGTCGTCGTCGGCCCTTGAGCTCGGCGCCTACCGCTGCTCGTTGGAGTTCGCACTCACGATGCGTGCCGCCGGCGTCAACTACACCGACGGATTCCGTCTGATCGGCACTCACACCTGGGCGTACTGGGAACAAGACCTCCCCGCCCTGTGGCCGGTCATCTCGCGCGGGCTCTACAGCTGACCCGGCCACCGCTCCCGGACCCCACCACCGCTCCCTGAGGTGCGAGGAGCGCAAGCGACGAGCCTCGAAGGGCGCAGCGAGATGGCATTGTCATCGCACCACGGGCTCGCAGGCTCGCGTCTAGCCAGCGGTGGAACTCACGCAGCGTGAGGGGGCTGATCTCAGCCCCGCCGCCCGTCCCAGGATTCGGCGAACGCGAGGAACACGTCGTCCTCCTCCGGGTTGGTGACCGTCACTCGAACGCCGTCACCGGCGAACGGGCGGACCACCACTCCTGCCTCGACGCATGCGGTCGCGAAGTCGATGGCTGCATCGCCGAGGTCGAGCCAGACGAAGTTGGCCTGCGAGTCGGGTACGCGATAGCCCGCTTCGCGCAGACGCGCGGTCACTCGTTCGCGTTCGGCGACGACGCTGTCGGTGCGCGCCAACAACTCGTCGGCCGCCGCGAGACTGGCGAGCGCTGCCTGTTGGGCCACGCTGTTCACCGAGAAGGGCACGTGCACCTTGCCGAGGGCGGTGATCACCTCGGGCGTCCCGACGGCATATCCGACGCGGAGCCCGGCCAGCCCGTATGCCTTCGAAAAGGTGCGCAGCACAACAAGATTCGGGAACTCCCGACGCAGGTCGAGGGCGTCGTAGTGTTGCGATTCCGGTAGCCGCATGTACTCGAAGTACGCCTCGTCGAGGGCGACGATGATGTCCGACGGCACGGTCTGCAGGAAGGTGCGCAAGTCGTCGGCTTCGACGACGGTGCCGGTCGGATTGTTCGGATTGCAGACGAAGATCAGCCGTGTGCGGTCGGTGATGGCGTCGGCCATGGCCTTCAGGTCGTAGACGCGGTCTCCGGTGAGCGGTACTTGCACCGGCGTCGCACCGGCCACCCGCGTCGCAAGCGGGTACGTCTCGAACGAGCGCCAGCCGAAGATCACCTCGTCGCCCGGCCCGCTGGTGATGAGAATCAGGTTCTGGCAGAGGATCACCGAGCCGCAGCCCACCTGGATCTCGTCCTCGGTCACACCGAGCTGCTTCGCCAGTGTCGCGGTGAGCTCGACCATCCCGTTGTCGGGGTAGCGATTGACCGACGCGGCCGCGGCGCCGATGGCGTCGAGCACGCTGGGGAGCGGGCCCTGGGTCACCTCGTTGCTGGCCAGCTTCACCGCGCCCGGAAACGTCTTGCCCGGCACGTAGACGGGGAGGTCGTCGAGGTCAGGGCGGATGCGCAGCGTCACCCGTCCAGGGTAGGGGTCGACGAGAACGACCCACAAAGCGGTGGGTATCGGAGTCCTCGCTCTACTGGTTTGCTTCCCGGTGCGCCGAGTGTGTAACCTTTCGCTTCGGCAAGTTCGAAAGGACTCCGCTGGGAGGCGTGCCAGAGCGGCCGAATGGGACTCACTGCTAATGAGTTGTCTCACTAAAATGGGACCGGAGGTTCAAATCCTCTCGCCTCCGCCGCATCGCAGGCGCCACCCGCGATGGACAACTGAACAGCTATAACTGAAGACCACGCGCCCGTAGCTCAACGGATAGAGCATCTGACTACGGATCAGAAGGTTTGGGGTTCGAATCCCTACGGGCGCACGGAGAAGCCCCGTGGAACGCGCTGTGTTCCACGGGGTTTCTGCTTTCTCGACGTCGTCGTGCGCCGCTCCGTCACCGGTCTCGCGATCAAGACCGTTGTGAATTTTCTTCACTGACCTCTCGCGAATGCGGCGAATCGCTGTTCTACTGGAGCACGGGGGTTCCAGGCTGCTCGACCACGCATTCCCTAGCGAAAGGTCTCCATCGTGATCCCAGCTCCTGTGGCAAAACTCGCTGCCGAACTCTTCGGCACGTTCTGGCTCGTCTTCGGTGGCTGTGGTTCGGCCATCTTCGCTGCGAAACAGGTTGCCCAATCCGACAATGGCGCAACCACTTTCCAAGTCGGCATCGGATACCTGGGTGTCGCGCTCGCGTTCGGGCTCACGGTGGTGACCATGGCCTACGCGGTCGGCCACATCTCGGGCGGTCACTTCAATCCGGCGATCAGCCTTGGTGCTGCGGTCAGTGGCCGCCTTCCATGGAAGGATGTGCCAGGCTACTGGATCGCACAGGTTGCGGGCGGTCTGTCGGCCGGCTTGATGCTCTGGATCATCGCCAGCGGCAAGGAAGGCTTCGAGCGGAAGGGGTCGATGGCCGCCAACGGCTACGGCGACCATTCGCCCGACGGATACGGTCTGGTCTCCGTGCTGATCGCGGAGATCCTCCTGACGGCGTTCTTCCTCATCGTCATCCTCGGCGTCACCGACGCAAAGGCGCCGGCCGGATTCGCTCCACTTGCAATCGGCTTGACGCTGACCCTGATTCACCTCATCTCGATCCCGATCAGCAATACGTCCGTGAATCCGGCCCGCTCGACCGGAGTCGCGTTCTTCAACGGCAACGGTGCGCCCGCCCAACTATGGCTCTTCTGGGTGGCGCCGCTCGTCGGCGGGGCGATCGGCGGATTGATCTACGTGACTCTGTTCGCGAAAGAGGGCAGCGAGGACACCCAGTCCGAACTTGCCTGAACGGAGCACCTGCACGTCAAAGCGGACCCGGGTGCCACTTTGGACAGATGACCCACTGGGTCTTGCCCAATGAGTCGTTCTTGTGTGAAGGTGTCTTCAGTTCGCGCTCGTGAACGATGGTGGCCCTGGTCAGGGGGTTGCCGCCCCCCGCGTGGGGTGGGGGCGGCAGCACGGCCCGATGGTCTGCGACAACGGAGTCGATGACCATCACCACGCCACACGGCGCGTGACAGCTCGGCCGTATAGGCCTGACACCCGCGGGCTCATGGGGGTCCCGCGGGTGTCGCATCATCTCAGGGTCCCGCCGCGTGCCCGGCAGAATCGGACACCGGCTGACAGAATCTCCGGTCATGGAGTTGCTCATCCTCGTCCTGGTCGGGGCGATCATCGTGACCGCCGCCGCCGACCGGAGGGGCATGCAGCCGGCGCTGATCATCGTGCTGATCGCGCTGGGCGTGTCGTTCATCCCGGGTCTCCCGCAGGTCGAGCTGGATTCGGACATCTTGCTCACCGTCGTCCTGCCACCGCTGCTGTACTCGGCGGCGCTCGGGTTCTCCTTTCCCAACTTCCTGCGCAACATCAAGCCGATTCTCGGTCTCGGTGTCGCGATGGTGGTCATCACCGCGTTCGCGGTCGGCGCGGTCGCCGCGTTGCTGGTCCCCGAGTTCACCTTCTTGCTCGCGCTGCTCCTCGGCGCGATCGTGGCGCCGCCCGACGCCGTGACCGCGGTCGCCATCGGCCGCAAGCTCGGGCTTCCCAAACGCCTGATGGCGATCCTGACGGGCGAGAGTCTCGTCAACGACGCAGCGGCGCTCTCGCTGTTCGCGATCGCCATCTCGCAGATCGCCAACACCCACGCCTTCATCGACAACCCACTTCTGCTGTTCGGGTACAACGCACTGTTGGGCCCCGTCGTCGGGGTCGTGCTAGGCCTGGTCACCCTGTGGATTCGTCGCCATCTACGCAACCCGGCTCTCGAAACCGTGCAGGGTTTCGTGGTGCCGTTCGCGGCATTCCTCGCGGCCGAGCACCTGCACGCATCGGGTGTGTTGGCGGTCGTCATCGCCGGTTTCGTCGTCGGCTCGGGTTCGGTGCACGCCGGCTACCAGACACGACTGCAGGAACGCTATGTCTGGAACTCGGTGGATGTGCTGCTCGAGGCCTTCGTCTTCGCCTACATCGGCCTACAGCTGCGTTTCATCATCGAGGACCTGCGCGAGGCCCGCGAGTCCCTCGTGCAGATCGGCGTCGCGTCGTTGCTGGTTCTCGCGGTGGTCCTGGTGATCCGACCGATCTGCGTGTTCGCGATGTTCGGGCGCGGGGTGGTGAGTCGTCGGCTCGGGGAAGGCATGGGCGGCGTGCAAGTGCATGCCAACCCCCGACGACCCGCGGCCGCCCGCAGCACCCGGACCACCAAGACCCGGTGGGCGCGACTGCGCGAGCGCATCGACAACCGGCCGTTGACCTGGCAGGAGGCCACGGTCGTGGCGTGGACGGGTATGCGCGGTGTGGTCACCCTCGCGGCCGCCTCCGGTATCCCGGTCACTCTGGAATCGGGTGAACCATTCCCCGAACGCTCGGCCATCCAGGCGATCGCGTTCGTCGTGGCGGTGGGCACCATTCTGATCCAGGGCCCGACCCTGCCGTGGCTCATCGGACGCCTTCACCTGCACAACGAAGACGAGGAACGCTACGACCACGAACAGACCGAACGGGCCGAACGCATCGTGCAGATCGCGGCCCAGGTGGTGATCGACGACTTCGTGAAGAACCCGCCTGCGGGCCTCGACAACGCGACCGTCGACTACATCAAGGAGACGGTGGCGCGGCAATCGCGGGACGTCGAAGAAATGCCCGACCCCGACGCGCACACGGCCCGCACGGACGCGTTCGCCGCGCTGTACCGCGACGTGCTCTTGGCCCAGCGCGACTCGCTGGTGGAGAACCGCGACGCCGGCGCGGTCGAGGACGAAGCCGTGCGGGCGATGCTCGAGCGGCTCGACCTGCAGGAAGCCGGCCTGTCGTCGCGCCTGGAGAGCCGATTCTGACCGATCACCGCGTGACCGGTCCAGCGCATGACGCCGTACTGTCGAAGACATAGGCATCGATGACGCTCGGACCTGGAGGACTCGGACGAATGGGACAACCGCACGACCCGACGAGGTCTTCGGAGTCGTCCGACGACCAGGGTCGGAGTGCGAGCGACGACTACCGCGGTGACCTGAAGCAGTTCTATCCCCCTCTGGGCTACACACCGGACGGCACGCCGCGGTTCTGGCCCGGCGCTGCGCCGCCGCGTCGGGGAACTCGACGGGGTCAGGAAGCGATCACCTCGACGCCCGACGAGGCGTCGGCGTCACCCACCTCGACCTCGACCGCTGCGACGCCGGCGTCGTCGAGATCCGCATCCAGCGTCCCGTCGGTTCGGAGCACGGCGTTCACCGTCGTCGCCCTGCTCGCCGCGGTGGTCGTGGTATTGCTCGTCGCAATGGCCTTCTTCCGCAACGACCCCGATTCCGACACGACGGCGGCCGATCAGCCGACCTTCACCGCCGAATACCCCACCCGTGTACCGACACTCAACCCGCGTTCGACGCCGCGCCCGTCCGGAGTCCCGACCCGACCCCGCTCACCGTCGGGCATCGACCCCAGCGGCCACGAAGTCGTCTACCAGGTGACGATCGAGGGCACCGGCACCATCCTCTACGTCGATTCCCTCGGCTTGCGGACCGAATTCTCCCCACCGGCCACCTGGAGAATCGCCTTCACCGGTGGCTACAACCCACTGCGGCTGATCGTGGTCGTCGGCAGCGGCAGCAGTGCCACCTGCACCATCACCGTCGACGGCGAGACCATCGTCAGCGACGAGGTCAGCCCGTCGTCGACCAAACGCAGCGCCTCCTGCATCGCCTGACGAGTGGTCCGGGGCACAATTGTGCTGCTCACTTGGATTGAGCTTGTCGAAATCACCTGCACATCAGTTGTGTGGAATCGGTTCCTGGTCGCTACCGTAGGAGGGTGAGTTCTCCGCAAGCAGCCCCCCAGACCGCGACACCCACCGGTGAGTACCGGACGATGCTGACGTGGCGGGGCGAAGGAACCGACCGCCTCGAGCAGGTTCGCCTTCATGTCAACGGCACACGGATCAAGGCCTACGGCCGGATCATCGCCGCCGCCACCGACACCCACGAGGCGTTCTCCGCGTCGTACGAGCTGGTCACCAACGATTCCGGTGTGACCAAGCGACTGTCCATCCACCTCGTCCAAGTGAGTGGGGAAACCCAGTTCGCCATCAACCGTGACGAAGAGGATCACTGGCTGGTGCACTCACCGAGCGGCGAATCGATTCGCAGCGACTTCGGGGGCGCGCAAGACGTGGACCTGGCCCTTTCGCCGATGTTCAACGCGCTGCCCATCCGACGCCTCGGCCTTTCCGCCGGCAGCGGTGCCGCAGTCGAGGTTCCCGTCGTGTACGTGTACCTCCCGCAGGGCACCGTGGAGCCGGCCACCCTCAGCTACACGCCGAAGGCCGACGGTGTCGGCGTGGTCTCACCGGTCGCGAACTCCACGCTCTCGGTCGACGAGAACGGGTTCGTGATCGACTACCCCGGCCTGGCCACCCGCGTCTGAGCCGACCCGCCCACCGAAGAGTTGCCCTCCGCTGGCTGAGGTGCTCGAGGCGCTAGCCGAGAGCCTCGAAGCCCTGGTGAGACGACAATGTCAACCCACCCAAACCCGACCCGCATGGGCCTGGCGTCGGAATTCGTGCTGCCAGCCGTCGTCACCGACCTCGACGCCGTTGATGGCCTCCACCGCGCCGTTCGCCATCTCCTCGTAGGCGATGCGCGCGCGGTGCCCATCGTCGATGAGTACCTCCACGGTGCCCTTGTCCCGGAGGTCGTCGCGAGCCGCGATCAGGCGGTCGATCGTTTCGCTCAACACGTTGAGAACGGCAATTCGATTGGCCTCCACCATTGCTCGCTGCAATGCGGGTGCGCTCCCGGCCACGCGCGTGCCGTCACGAAAGCTCCCAGCGGCCAGACGTAGTGCCAAGCCGCTTTCGCCTGCGCCCACCGCCGCGGTGGCGGCCGCCGTCAGATGAGGCAGATGCGAGATCGCGGCGACCGCACGATCGTGTGCGTCGGCCGCCGCAGGAACCACCCGGGCGCCGGTCGCGAGCGCCATGGTCGCGACTGCGAGCCAGTCCCGTGCCGGTGTGGCGTCGTCGGTCGTGACCATCCACATCGCGTCGACGAAGAGGCTCGGGTCGGTCGCCGACCACCCCGACCGGCTCGTTCCCGCCATCGGATGTCCACCCACGTAACGCGCGTTCGGATGCAGTCGCGCCACGATCTCTGCGACCTCCTGCTTGACGCTGATCACGTCGGTGAGCAGGGCGTCGGGTGCGAGGTCGGCGATCGCCGACACCAACGGTTCGATCGTGGTGACCGGGGTTGCGAGCACGATCATGGCGTCCGACTCGGCGGCGCGACGCAGCGTCGCAGCCAGATCCGACGAAGCCTGGTAACCGTCGCGGACGGCGTCGTCAACCGTCTGCGTCGAACGGTTGTAGCCGAAGGCCTGGTGCCCCGCGTCGTGCAGGACGCGAAGCAGCGATCCTCCGATCAGCCCAAGGCCCAGCACGCAGACGGGTGGGAGCGGTTCGGGCCCGGCAGTATTGGGATCACTCACCTGGACAGATTCCCATATCGCGATCGGCGTCTGCCGAGGACTTGGGCGGTTCGCCGTTTACGGCTACCGTGACCTGCATGGCTGGTGCCGGCGCGCAGAAGACGGGCTCGAACACGCAGAACGACGATGACATCGACGGTTTTGCCATAGCCGTGGTTCGCGAGGACGGTGCGTGGAAGGTCACCGCGATGAAGCCCGCCGCGTTGGGGGATCTCTCGGACGCCGAACGTCAACTTCGTGAGTTGCGCGCAGCGGGTGCGGTGTTCGGCCTGCTCGACGTCGACGACGAGTTCTTCATCGTCGTCCGCCCGGCGCCTGGCGGTGCGCGGTTGTTGATCTCCGACGCCACCGCAGCACTCGACTACGACGTCGCCGCCGATGCGCTCGACGCGCTGGACGTCGACGTCCCCGACCTCGACCCGGATGACCTCGACGACATCGACCCGTGGGAGGAGGGCGACCTCGGGCTGCTCGCCGACCTGGGTCTGCCCGACGCGGTGATGAGTGTGATCGTCGGTGACACCGACCTGTACGCCGACGAGCAGATCGGCATGATCGCCGCGCGACTCGGGTTTGCCGACGAGCTCTCCAAGGTTCTCGACTCCCTCGGCCACTGACGGCCCGGAGATGGGTGAGCAGGTGAGCCCGCCGATCTGGGAGTCCATGATGGTGTGTGCTCTCGACGCGGCGGCCGACGCCGGAGCCGACGACGTTCCGATCGGAGCGGTGGTATTCGATCCGAACGGAATCGAACTCGCCCGGGCAGCCAACCGCCGCGAAGCCGACGCCGACCCGACCGCGCACGCCGAGATCCTCGCCCTGCGAGCCGCCGCCGCGGCGTTCGGGGACGGGTGGCGCCTTCCGGGCTGCACGATCGCCGTGACCGTCGAACCTTGCACGATGTGTGCCGGGGCCATCACCCTGGCGCGGGTCGATCTGCTCGTGTTCGGGGCGTGGGAGCCCAAGACCGGGGCGGTCGGATCCCTCTGGGATGTGGTCCGCGACCCGCGTCTGAGTCATCGTCCGCAGGTGCGCGGAGGTGTCCTCGAGGAGCAGTGCCGCGCGCTGATGGTCGGATTCTTCACCGACCGCCGGGATGCGCCACCGGCCGATTAGCCGCCTCGGGGTGGACTCAGGGAAATCTCCGTGACCGCTCCCGATGCGGACACCGCGCACCGGCTGGCAATCTTGAGTCCAGAACCCCCGACGAGGAGTACAAGATGAGTGAGTCTGCCGACAAGATCAAAGATGTCGTCGACACCGCAGTGGCCAAGATCGACGAATTCGTCGAGAGCGGCAAGATCCAAGATGCCCTCGGCGTCGCGCGCGAGAAGGTCGAGGCGTTTGTCGACAACGACCGCGTACAAGAGGTGATCACGGTCACCCGCCAGAAGGCCGGCGAGGTCGCCGACAAGTTCAGCGGGCGCTGATCCCGGCGCGCTGACCTGCGATTCTGGGCAGCTCTGCCGTGCTGTGGCACGGTGGGTATCGGGGGAGTGACTCCCTCGTGGCCTTTCGCGTCCAGCAGCGGCGCGTGAGCAGGCCCGATGTTCGATTCCGGGGTGGCAGCGGGCCACACCGGACCTCACTCGAGGAGGATCAGATGGCAATCTCTGACGATGCGAAGAACAAGGCCGAGGAACTGAAGGGCCGTGGCAAGGAAGCCGCCGGCAGCCTGACGGGCGACGAGGACCTCAAGAACGAGGGCAAAGCCGATCAGGGTGTGGCGCAGGGCAAGCAGAAGATCGCCGACGCTGCCGACGCCGTCAAGGGCAAGGTCGACGACGTCAAGGACAAGCTGACCGGCAACTGAAGGCAATCAGGCCGCTCTGACCAGCCAATTTAAGGCTGGACGCGAGCTGCGGTACAGTCTTCCGCGGTGGCGTGTCCGAGCGGCCGAAGGTGCAGCACTCGAAATGCTGTGTGCGGTAACCCCGTACCGAGGGTTCAAATCCCTCCGCCACCGCCACAGGCACCCTCCCACTTATCTGGTGGGAGGGTGCTTTGTTCTTCGGTGCGATGTCGTGGCCAACAATCGCTCGCGACGAGGGCCGATCCGCGATGATGTGGTGGACGCTGTACCGCCGGTCGGTGGGTTCGGTTCGGTGAAGTAGGAGGCACGGAATGCTCAGCTCGGTGTTCCGGATCGCAGGGGTGGTAGTACTCGCGGTTCTCGCTGTCGTGTCGGTGGTTGCGACCGTGCTCGGAGCATGGCAGTGGATCTTCGCGGCCGTCGTTCTCGTGCCACTGGCGGCACTGGGTGCTCACGATCTGACGCAGCGGCGGCACTCGCTGCTGCGCAATTATCCGATCGTCGGGCGGATGCGATTTCTGCTCGAAGCCGTCCGACCGGAGCTTCAGCAATACTTCATCGAACGCAACTTCGACGGACGGCCCTATGATCGCGACGTCAGGTCGCTGATCTACGAACGTGCCAAAGGGACTACGTCGGACGTGGCGTTCGGCACCGAACGCGACATCGACGCCGACGGCTACGAATACCTGGTCCACTCCGCGGCGCCGCTGATCCCACCCGACGCGCCGTTCCGGGTGCGCGTCGGCGGGCCCGACTGCACACAGCCCTACGACATGGCACTGCTCAACGTCTCATCCATGAGCTTCGGTGCGCTTTCCGGAAATGCGTTGCGCGCTTTGAACAATGGTGCGCACAAGGGTGGCTTTGCGCATGAGACGGGTGAAGGTGGACTCACCCCCTATCATCTCGGCGGCGCAGATGTGATCTGGGAGATCGGATCCGGCTACTTCGGGACCCGCGCCGCAGACGGGCGCTTCGATCCGCGCCAGTTTGCCGACAAGGCGGCCACCGAACAGGTGAAAGGCATCCTGGTGAAACTGAGCCAGGGTGCAAAGCCCGGCATCGGCGGGGTGCTGCCCGCGGCCAAGGTGACCGAGGAGATCGCTCGCTATCGCGGGATACCGGTCGGCGAGAAGTGCGTGAGTCCGCCGGCGCATTCGGCATTCTCGACGCCGCGAGAACTGGTCTTCTTCATTGCACAACTTCGAGAACTCGCCAACGGCAAGCCGATTGGGTTCAAGTTGTGCCTGGGTTCGCGGGTGGATGTGCTGGCCATCTGCAAAGCGATGCTGGCCGAGGGCATCACCCCGGACTTCATTGTCGTCGACGGTGCCGAGGGCGGCACGGCCGCAGCGCCGCCGGAGTACGGGGATCACGTCGGATTGCCCCTGACCGACGGACTGATGACCATGCACAACGCCCTGGTGGGGACCGGCCTGCGAGACCGAATCCGCTTGGGCGCCAGCGGAAAGGTGGCCTCCGGGAACGACATCGTCAAACGTCTGATCCAAGGTGCCGACTACACCAATGCCGCTCGCGCCATGATGATGGCGGTCGGCTGTATCCAGTCGCAGCGATGTCACACCAACCACTGCCCGGTCGGCGTCGCCACTCAGGACGCGCGGCGGGCGCGCGCCTTGGACGTCGAGGACAAGAGCGAACGGGCCTACCGGTACCAGAAGGCCACCGTCGCCCAGGCGATGCGGCTGATGGCGTCGATGGGCGTCAGCGACCTGTCCCAGCTGTCGCCGCACCTGCTGCGCAAGCGGGTGTCGCCGACCGAACAGCGGACGTACGCCGAGATCTACGAGTGGCTGAGTCCCCGCCAATTGCTGGTGGAGACGCCGCCGACCTGGCTCGACGACTGGATGCGTGCCAACCCGGACTCGTTCACGCCGAGCGCACTGATCAGATCCTGACGCCCGCGCTCCTCGGACCTGCGACCCACCCGCTGACGTCGGCGATCGTGGAGCGGGAAGATTTGTCTGCTGATTGAGTAGGCGAGCCCCTCAGGGCGAGTCGTAACGAAATCGGGTGAGATTTCTAAGTCCGCACGTCGTGGTCACCGACAATCTCGACTCACGAGGTTTCGATACGCGCGCGCTCGCAGGCTCGCGCGTCGCTACTCAACCAGCAGGTGATTCGCGCAGGTCAGGAGGCCTGAGGCAGTACCCTTCGAGTCGGAAAGCGACGCGTCATTGCCTCAAACGCCTCGGGGCGCCGGTCTTCGGGCAACATCAGGGCGTGGCTGCGTACGCAGCGGCGAGATCGATGCGGAGCCAGCCGCCGTCGGCGCCGGCCTGGTCGAGCGGATAGCCCGAGCCGATCGCGGTGCGCGTCAGGATTGCCAAGCGTTGGGCATCTGACAACCCGGGGAACCGCGTCCGCAGCAGTGCCGCCGCGGACGCCGGGATGGCGTTGCGCTGACCGGGCGCGATCCGTCCGAATCCGAACGTCATCATCCCTCGGTGTTCGGTGACGGCTGCGTTGGTGCTCAGGTAGGGCCGGTCGGTCGCGATGAATCTCGACAACGGCATACCGACGGCGCGTTCCAGTGCACCGCGAAGTTGGGTGCCGGCCTGCCTGATCAGTGATGCGAAACCAGGGTCGGTCAGCCTGGCGGCGACGATGTCGGTGGCCATGATCCGCCCACCCATCACATCGAGCGGGTAGTGAACTCCGAGCACCATGCGGCTGCGTCCGATCTCACCGGCGCGAGCGATGATCTGCGGACCCAGCTCGGGCAGCCAGTAGGCCAGCAATGCACCCTTCCAGTAGCCCATGCTCGTGTGGCCCGACGGGTAGGAGCCGTTGTTGCGCAACTCCGCGTACAGGTGCCCGCCGGGACGGTCGTAGCGGCGGATGCTCGACGGCGCCACCACAAACGGGCGTGGGTTGTCGAAGTACTCCTTCTCCAACAGCGTCGTTCCGAGAGGCACTCCCACGCGCGCGGTGTCACCCTTCACGAGCGCCGCGACCTTGGGCAGTTGGCCGCCCGCAATGAGCTTGCGGAACGTGGCACCGAGCTTGGCTCCCAACGCCACCGACAACGACTCGAGCCGGTCGTCGTAGTTGATCGCGATGGCGTCGGCCTGTTGCGCGGCGGTCGCGGAGTTGTTGGTGCGCTGCACGATTCGCAGGTTCTGCGCGATGATGTCGGGTCGGTGCGCCCGCAGGTACGAGAAGCCGTCCAGGACGGGGATGTAGGTGCCGCCCGGAGGAATGTCGGACGGGTACGGTCCGACGAGCTGCGCAGTGCTGAATCGGCTCGGCGCCGCGACCGGAGCTGCGACCGCTGAGCCGACGGCGGGTACCGCCAGCGCGATCACCGCGAGGATGGAGACGACGACGGACCGGATGCGCGTGGCGATCATGGTTGGTGATCCTTCCGTCCCGACACCGCCGCGCACAAGCCCCGACGACGACCTTCGGGTGTGAGCACCGTCAGGACGTCAGATGTTCACCGGCCGGACGCGTTCTCTACAGCACCTTCTCGATCGCACCGGAGAGTTTGTCCGGTGTGGTGGTCGGTGCGAAGCGATCGACCACGTTGCCATCGCGGTCGACGAGGAACTTCGTGAAGTTCCACTTGATCCGCCCGCCCAGAAGTCCCTTCTTCTGCGTGCGAAGCCACTCGTAGAGCGGGTGGGCGTGCGGACCGTTCACGTCGATCTTCGCGAACATCGGGAAAGTCACGTCATAGGTGAGTGAGCAGAAGTTCTTGATCTCGTCGGCGTCGCCGGGCTCCTGGTGCCCGAACTGATCGCACGGGAAACCCAACACGCGCAGACCCTGGTCGGAGTACTCGCGGCTCAGCTTTTCGAGTCCCTCGTACTGCGGGGTGAAACCGCACTTCGACGCGGTGTTCACCACCAGCAGCGGCAGGCCCGTGAAGGTCGAGAGTGGGACGGGTTTGCCGTCGATGTCGTCGGCGGTGAAGTCGTAGGCAGTGCTCACGTGACCAACTTTCGGTGAGGATTGGCGACCCATCATTCTGCACGAGACTTCCGCGTCAGGACGCTGCCGCTGCGTCGTCGAGCCCGATGTCGGGTAGTGCCACCACACGCAGCGCCCCGCGCAGCTGCTCGGTTGTGCCCGACCATCGTTCGAGTTCGGTCTGCGCGAAGGCCGCCTCCTCGGCGTCGGGTGATCTGGTCGCATGCCGACGCCAACTGAGACATTGGTATTGGCAGAACTCGACCAGATCGACCAAGAGGTCTGCGTTGCCGTTGCACAGGCGGGCGACCTCGATCGGACTCAGTGTCGTTGCGTCGGGATCGAGCTGGATGAGGACTCGTAGCTGCGCAGGAGTCTCGTCAGGGTCTCCTTCGGCGTCGTCCGCGTCGTCGTTGCCGGACTCGAGGAGCTCGATCAGGAGCGGGACCTGTTCGCTGAGGAACTCGCGCCAATTGCCCAGTGCCGAAATGAGATTGGCGGGATGGAAGACCGTCGCTTCCAGGACGAGCTGGGCGTAGATGTGGCGTCCGCGAGGGACGAGAGTGATGTAGGGATTCAGGTGTCGCTGTTCGGCGACGACCTTGGTGGCATGCGTCGGGTCGGAGATTCGGTGTGTCAGGGGAGCCGACAGGATGAGGCGAGGAACCTCCGGATCGATGTGCAGCCACGTCGGTACCGGTTCGGTCGCGATCGGGATGTCGTTGTCATTGTCGTCGAAGTTGATGGGCTCATCGGTTGCGTTCTCGATCACGCCGATCACCAGTGTGCGGAGGTGTTCGGAATCCCGCACGCGTACACCGACTTCGACGACCGGTTCCAGAACGGGGGTCGACGATCCGTCGGGGTCGGCGAGGAACGACGGGTCGATGACGCGGTAGACCTCGCGCAAGGTGGTGACCACCAGCGTCGCCACCTCGTCGACCCGATCGTCGTACCGTTCCACGAGAAAGGAGTCGTCGTTGAGGAGCCGCCAACCGATGCGCCGCAGTGCGGTCATGTTGTGGGTGAGTACGTGGTTGTCTTCGGAGAACACCGACATGACGTCGACCGTGACCCGGATTCGCTTGGCTGCCGTTCGTGTGACGCGAATGTCGTACGTTGCTGTGCAAAGGTTTTCGTCGTTGCCGATCGTGAACGTCTGGCCCGGTAGCAGGTCCCCGATGCGATCGGCGAGTCGTCCGCGGTACTGCTGCCATGCCTTCTCGACAGGTGTGTCGAATCCGTCTTCACTCATGGTGGCCCCCTGCCGGTGGTTGTGGTCCTTGACCGGACAGTAAACGTGGGCGATGACGGATACGGGCCGCCGAGTCGAGTTGTCCACAGGCAGACGCGGATGTGGATGGCGGTCAGCGTCGCATCGTCGGCACCGCGTGCGTTCGGGTGGCGGTGTCGATCGCACGAGCCGCGTCGGCGACAACAGCGGCAAGGTGATCGGTGCCAACGATGCGCGCACCGCTCATATCACCCGTTCTGGCAAGGTGACTCGCGGCGATGTCGGCCGCTTCGGTGGCGCCCGCCAGCACGATCTCGGGTGCTCGGAACAACACCGCAGACCCGACGTCGATCGCGTCGACGACGGCCGCCTGCTGCTGCGTTCGTGGCCGTGCCAGGGGTGGCGGGTTCTCGACGATCGGCGCATTGAGGGCATCGACGATCTGGGCGCGGCCGGCGTTGAACGCGCGCTGCACCCTGACAGACCCCGCCCCGGATCTCGCGACGTCGAGTACATGCAGCATCTCGACGATGGCCACCTCGAGGGCGTTCTGTGCCCGTGGCAGAACAAGATTCAGATCATTGCCGATGATCCCGGACATCGCGGATCGCGCCGGCGAGGTCACCGAGGTGAGTGCGATACCGGTCGCACGATCACGGGACCCGGTGCGCTGTTGCGCGTCGATGAATACTCGGGGAGCGCCGACGATCGCAGTCGGAACGTCGACGACGAAGTCGATGATATGCGGGCAGATGAGTGCGCAGTACTTGAGTTGGTTGCCGACAACGGCCGACGCGATGGCGCCGGGTGGTGGAACCGGTGCGTCGAGTGTCTGAGCCGCCCCGGCCGGCTGAGGCGCGAGCACCGCCAGAGTCGCGAATGCGGCCACCACCAAGGTGGTCTTCCGGCGCATCGTCATGCCAGCCTCCCGAGAGTCGGTTCGGAGTGTGGCCAAGTGTGCGATCTGTGAACTGAAGAGAAGCTGAAGTCAGTGGTCGCTTTCGGCGAGCGCGCGGAGATGTACCGACGCCCACGTCCGGAACGGTCGCCACGCCCGCGAGACCTCTGCGACGGTGCTACCCGGTCCGTACAGCTTCACGACCTGCGCTTCGAGCCGCTTCTCCCGCTCGGGAACCGCATCGGGTGCGTTGGCGCCCCGCAGGACGATCAGCCCCGACGCGAAGGGCCCGATCCCGGTGATCGTACGCACGGACTCGATCGCTGAGTCTGCCGGCATGGCGCGCAGGGTGGCGGTGTCCAGGCGCCCGTCGAGCGCCGCGGCGGCAACGGCATGCAGATACTCGGTCTTGCGCCCGGGCAGGTCCAGGTCGAGCGCAGCCAGTCGGGTGGGTGTGGGAAAGGCGCCGTCGTCGCCGTAACGGTCGGTGATCTGCTTTCTCAGCCGGGCCGCCTCGGGGATCCGCAGCCGTTGAGACAACACCGCCCATGCCGCCGCCTCGTACGCTGAGTGGAAGCCGCACGGCCGGAACCCCGGGAGCGCTTGCTGCGCACGGCCGATCACCGGATCGCGGACGCCCACCTCCGGCCAACCGCGTGCGTCGACGTCGAGCGACAGGAACCGTGCGACTTGTTCGGTCGCGGCGTCGAGGTCGCCATCACCTCCGACGGAGATCTCGGCGACGCCACCGTCCTGGGTGACGCTCGCGTGCGCAGCCGACCAATCCGCGTCGACACGGAACGTGGTGGTCAGTGCGTCGTCGTCCTGTTGTGCGGCGAGGGCTGCGGGTGTGAAACCTTCCCAGAACCGCCTGCTCACAGGCAGCGACCATGGGCCGAGGACTTCGCGGCTTGTTGTGAGAGAGCTCATGTTGGTGTCCATGCTGTCGACGGGTTGCCACCAAGTTAGGACTCGGGGGTGACATTCGTGCCGTGTCGGCGCGCCAGGTCACGTACGGTCGGGGAATGATCGACCATCTGGCCCTGCAATGCGCCGACCCTGAGGCGTCGCTCGGATTCTTCACGCACGTGTTCGGTGCGCTCGGCGTCCACGAGGCGATGCGCATCGACGGTCCGGATGGCGCGGTCCTGGCGCTCGGCGGGCCCGATGGCTTTCCGAAGCTGTGGTTCGGCCCGCTGGTCGACAGCGGTAACCGCCCGGTGCATCTGGCGCTCGCCGCGCCGAGCCGTGCCGCAGTCGACGAGGTGTATCGGGCCGCCGTCGCATCCGACGTCGAAGTTCTGCACGCGCCGCGTATCTGGCCTGAGTACCATCCAGGCTATTACGCTGTCTTCCTACGTGATCCGGACGGAAACAACGTCGAAGCCGTTCATCACACCTTCGGCTGAGGGCATGCCCGCGATGGATGACGACGCTGCGTTCGCCGCGATCGCCGATGAACGCCGGAAACTGGCCGACGATGTCGCGGGCTTGACCACCGAGCAGTGGGACACACCGTCTCTGTGCGCCGCATGGACCTGCCGGGACGTCGTCGCGCATCTGGTGGTCCCACTGACAGTGTCGATTCCGGCTTTCGGGCTGGCGATGATCAAGGCGAGCGGCAACTTTGACCGCGCCAATCTTGCAATGACCGCAAAGGTCGCCGAGCGGTACCGAGATCGACTGCCAACAATGTTGCGAGACAAAGCAGATAAGCGCTTCACGCCACCCGGATACGGACCGTCGGCCCCGTTGACCGACATCGTCGTGCACGGTCTCGACATCCGACGACCACTCGGAATGCCGTCCGGCGTCGACGCAGAACGTCAGCGTGCGGTACTCGACTTCCTCACCAGTCCCAAAGCGCGCGAGATCTTCTCGACAGTCGGTGACCAGGTGTGTTGGCGGGCAACCGATATCGATTGGACGGCCGGGCGAGGTCCGGTCATCGAGGGGGCTGCGGAGTCACTTATGCTGGTGCTGACGGGGCGTCGTGTAGGAGCGGAAGAAATTGGTGGAGAGGGTGTTTCGATCCTCAAACGCTGACAGCTGGCTGTGTCGGCAAGTGCGCCTCGACCCAGCCGAGAGCCAGCACGACGGTACTGGTGGCGGCGACATTCGCCGGGAGTTCGGCGTGCACGGTACGCCGATGTCCGGCGGTGTCCACAATGGTCACGTCGGACATGCTTGCTCCGCAAAGGGGATGACCGACGATGGCGAGATCGGCGATCACGGCGGTCAGCGGGAGCGCCGTGTCGATGTGTAGTGTCGCCCGGCCCGCGGTGTGACGTGCGGCAGTGACACGGGTGACGAGCGCCGGGAACAGCATCGACGCCGGACATAAGCTCTGACAGGTCGGTTCACCGTCGACGTCGAGGTAGAACGCGACCTTGCGTTGACGGGACTCCTCCCGCAACGAACGCTCACCGACGAGAATGTCGTCGGCTTGGGTGTGGATGGGTAGACGCCACGAGGTGGGATCAAAGGAACGGGCCACGGTTACCCCTTTCAGGGAGGGCAGGACATCTAACAACGTCACCTTTGACGGTCTACGCCTGCGCGGGTCCCACGCCAAGGGGATCGAGCCTTAAGAAGTCGTCAAAATCGTTGACCGTCAGCGATTGTGAGACGCGGGTCACTCTGCGGTCGGTGGTGTTACACCGACTCGCGCGAGAGCCTCCTGGGCGTCGAGACTTGCTGCCGGCAACCCGTCGCGCACCAGTCGGACGGTTTCGGCCTGCACCAGTTCGTTGACCGGTGTCGGCACGCCGTTCAGGCGCCCGAGCAACACGATCTCGCCGGCGAGATAGTCGACCTCGACGCTGCCGGCGCCCCGCTCGACGCTCTGCCACGTCGAGCTTCCGTAGCTGTTGTCGCCGGTGTCGCGGCGCTTGATGAAGTCGGCCCGCCGTGCGATGTCGGACTCCTCGGTGATCACCTCGATGTCGGCGGCATCGAGGACGGCCTCCCCTTCGGAGCGGGCGCGGCGAACGAGCTCGTGGTGCGCGGGGCCGTCGTTCCGGTAGGTGGCGTCGACACCGTTGACCAGATTGGTGATGAGTTTTCGGTACTTCCACGCGGTGATGTTGCCGCGGACCTTGGACGGAAACGACGCCGCGCGCAAGCGGGCGGCGATGGTCTCGGCTGTGTCATCGAATCCAGTTGGGTACCTTCCGATGTCGAGTAGTCCGGGAGTTCCGTCGGATAGCTGGATCACCACTCCGGGATCGAGGTGCAGTGCGGGCAGTACCACGCACAACGAATAGACGTTGGGGAACAGGCGCAAGATGGCGGGCTCGTTGGCCACACCGTTCTGAGCGGACACGATGGGCGTCATGGGGGGTGCGTGGAAACGCAGATCTTCGAGAGCGGCCGCGGTCTGCTGGGACTTCACGCACAAGAACACGACGGACTCGTCCGTCCAGTCGATCTCGGAAGCGGTTGCCGCGGTGTCGATCTGTAACGCCTCGCGACCCTGCGCGGTATCGAGCACAAGACCGTTCGTGCGGATGGCTTCCAGATGCCGACCGCGAGCGATGAGGGTGGTCGGGGTGCCCGACGAGAACAGATGCGCACCGATCACACCGCCGATTGCGCCGGCCCCGTAGATGACAACATGCATGAGTCCAGGCTAGCGATGGCCGGCTCCGAGGCACCCACTCGCTGGTCGAGCGATCCGCGCTGGTCGACTCCGAGCCCCCCCTCTGCTGGTGGACCTCTCCTCTGCTGGTTGAGTAGCGTCGCGCGAGCTTGCGAGCCCGGCGCATATCGAAACCCGGGGCGACGAATGTGTCCGCAACCAGGCACAACACCAGCACAACGATTCTTGTCAGACCCTCCCGATAGTGTGTTCGTAGTTCACCGAGATGACAGTCTCCACCCCTTGTGATGACAGTGCTGATGACGACGGCTCCTTGACCCTTGTCGCCCGAAAGGCACTGCGCGTGTTCACCTTCACCGATCCGCTTACGCTGGTCGAGCCGACTCCGAGTCCCTGGGCGAGGCGCCGTGTCGAGACCACCCCGGTGACCCGAGAGTGTCGGTGACCAGCGCCAACTCGAGCGCGACGATTCTTGTCAGACCCTCCCGATAGTCTGTTCTCAGTTGATGACATGACTGCGCGATTTCTTTGATGACAGTGCTGATGACGACGGTTTGTTGACCCTTGTCGCTCGAAAGGCGCTGCGCGTGTTCACCTTCACCGATCCGCTTACGCTGGTCGAGCCGACTCCGAGCCCCTGGGCGAGGCGTCGTGTCGAGACCACCCCGGTGATCCGAGAGTGTCGGTGACCAGCGCCAACTCGAGCGCGACGATTCTTGTCAGACCCTCCCGATAGTCTGTTCTCAGTTGATGACATGACTGCGCGGTTTCTTTGATGACAGTGCTGATGACGACAGGTCCCTGTTCCTGCTCGCCCGTGAAAGGCACTGCGCGTGTTCACCTTCACCGATCCCGAGGCCGATGACGCGGCGATTCGCGCTGCCTCCACACTCGGGTTGGAACACCACGCGATGCGCGAACTACGCCACACCCGTCGCGCCGAAGCCCGCACCGTGCTGCTGGCCCACAAGATCGGTGCCGGCGTCTACGACGACATGCTGGCCGACCCCGACCCCCACCGCGCCGACCCGGTATCAGCCGAGAAAGCTGCCGTCGGAGAAGTATCCCTACGGGTCGGGGTGTCCCGCTCGACCGCACACCGCTGGATCGAACTCGGTATCGCGCTGGCCGGTATGGACCGGGTGCGGTTGGCCTACCTCGACGGTGATCTGGCGACATCGCGGGCATTGGTGATCACCCGAGCCCTCGAGATCTTGGGCGAGTCGCTGCGGGTGGAGGTGGAGCCACTCGCCCTGGAGTTGGCGGCGCGCCCGACCCTGGACAAGACGTTGCGGTCGCAGTTGGCGGAGTTGATCATCACTCTCGACCCCGATGCCGCTGCGGATGCGCGGGAGGATTTCGCCGACCGCCACCAGAACGTGATCGTGCGGGATGATGCGCACGGGCACTCGTCGATTGATGCGACGGTGCCCGCTGAGCACGGCGAATTCCTGCGCGCACGTCTCGCGCAGTTGATCGGGGCGCGGGTGTGCCGCCACGATCCGCGCACCCTGGGTCGTCGGCGGGTGGCGGCGTTGGCCGAACTCCACGGCCTGCCCGGCGCCCGACTGACCTGTGAATGCGGGCGCCAGGACTGCCCCACCGTGCAACCCGCACCACCCGACGCACCCACCGACCCGGCCGACGTAGAACCCGAAGGACCCGCCCCGGAACCCGATGGACCCGCCCCGGAACCAGAATCGGACGACGCGGAACCCGAAGCAGCACCGGCGAACACACCGGAACCGGAGTGCGAGTCGCACACCGACGACCGCGACCCGGTAGAGGACGACGCCACCGCAGAGCAACCCGACACTGCAGAGCAACCCGACGCTGCAGAGCAACCCGACGCTGCAGAGCAACCCGACGCGGCGGAGGAGGCCGGCGAGACGGACGACGAGCCCTCAGGTGGGGCGCTACGGGACCCGGTGCCGTCGGTGACGGTGATTACCGACCCCACCGGTGTCGAGGTCCCGTATCTGGATGGGTACGGGGCCATCGACCCCGCGCACGCCGCTCAGATCGCCGAGCAGGGCGTCGGTAAGCAGATCGAGCTGCCCGAGACCGGCATCCGACCGGCGTGGTCGGGGTTGATCATCGGGGAACGCCGACCCGCCCCACCCATCGACCCGAGTGGGCACGGCGGACACACCACACCACCCCGCGGGGCCACCACCTACCGGCCGTCAGCCAGTGAACGGGCGACAGTGTTGGCCACGGATCGGACGTGTCGGTATCCGTTCTGCGCCAAACCTGCGTCGGAATGCGAGATCGATCATCCGGTGAAGTTCAACCATGCCGACCCCGAGGCCGGTGGCTGGACCGTGCACTTCAACCTCGCACCGTTGTGCACCCCCGATCACCATCGCAAGCATTTCGGGTTGTGGATACCGGTGATGTGTCCGGGGCGAGCGAAGCGACGGGGTAGTTTCACCGATCGGAGCATCCTGTGGACGAATCCGATGACCGGGCAACAACATCGGACCTACCCGCGGTGAGGGGGGTGGGTGGTGGCTGGTGGGTGCTGACATGGTCGGCTCACCAGGCGGTCTCGACACGACGCCTGGTTTCGAGAGCGAGCCTGCGAGCGCGACCCGTCTCGAAACCGAGGCACCGTGTCGAGATCGACCAGCGGGGGATCGGCTCGGTGGTGCATATGGTGGATGCACATTCCGAGCAACCTGGAGGCGACGATGCCCTCAACCGATGACCTGGCCCGCCGGCTACAGCGATTGGAGCACGTCGAGGCGATCACGCAGCTGAAGTACCGCTATTGGCGCGCATGTGACACCAAGGATCCCAAAGGGTTTCGATCCTGCTTCATCAGGTCGGGAGCACGGATCGACTACGGTCGCCTCGGCGGCTTTGACGACGCCGAGCCGATGGCCCGGATCTTCGAGAAGGTGGCGCTCGCGCGGATCGACGGCAAGTTCGTCGTCTACGACATGCACCACGGCATGCATCCCGAGATCACCATCCTCGACGACACCAGCGCCCGCGGAACCTGGAGTCTGCGCTTCCGGCAGGTCAACACCGTCGAGGCCACCGAGACCATCATGACCGGAGACTATGACGACGAATACGTCGTCGAGGATGGCGTGTGGAAGATGTCGGTCTGCCGGTTCACCGAGCACTGGGCGATCAAGCGTTCGTTGGGTGACGCGCAGATCATCCCGGGACACTTCTCAGCGCCGCCGCTGAGCACCTGATCGGCCGCCATCCACGAAACGCGAGAAGTAGGCGAGAGACTCGGGATCGTCGACAGTGTCGACACCGATGACCTGCTGCAGCGGCTTGCCCTGGATCAGCCGTTTCACCGGCACCTCCAGCTTCTTGCCCGTCCGGGTGTGCGGAATGGCCGGGACAGCGATGATGTCGTCCGGGACATGACGTGGTGACGCGCCGATACCGATGGCCCCAGCGATCCGAGCACGCAGATCGTCGTCGAGGGTGACGTGGTCGGCTAGCACGACGAACAACGGCAACCAGTAACGGTCGTCGTCGAGCTCAACGCCCACCACCAATGATTCACGGATCTCGGGCAGCGCATCGACGACGTCGTAGATGTCCGCACTACCGAGCCGGACGCCTTGTCGGTTCAGAGTCGCATCAGAGCGCCCGGAAATGATCACCGAACCACGCTCGGTGACGGTGATCCAGTCGCCGTGCCGCCATACTCCGGGGAAGGTGTCGAAGTAGGCGTCGCGATAGCGTTGGCCCGTCGGATCGTTCCAGAAGGACACCGGCATCGACGGCATCGGTGTTGCGATCACCAGCTCGCCAACCTCGCCAATTACACTGTACCCCTGGCTATTCCATGCTTGCAGGTCCACTCCCAAGAGTGGTGCCGAGATCTCGCCGGCCCAGACCGGGGTGTTGGGTGCACAACCGGCGAAGCCGCTCACGACGTCGGTGCCGCCGCTTGTCGATGCCAGCTGTATGTGCGTGCCCACATGATCCCGCACCCACTGGTAACTCTGAGCGGGAAGGGGTGCACCGGTGCTGCCGATCGTACGCAACCGGGACAGGTCGAGGTCGCACGCCGGACTCAGCCCGGCCTTCTCGGAGGCCGCCAGATAGCCGGGGCTGACGCCGAGCACCGTGACTCGGTGGTCCGACGCGATCTCCCATAGCCGTTGTGGCCCTGGGAATACTGGACTCCCGTCATAGAGAACGATGGCCGCACCGGTCAACAGCCCGGACGTCACCATGTTCCACATCATCCAGTTCGTCGTCGTGTACCAGAAGAACCGGTCTCCGCGACCGAGGTCGTTGTGCAAGCCCAGAAGTCGGAGGTGGTCGACGACCACGCCGCCGTGCGAGTGGACGATGCCCTTGGGTGCTCCGGTGGTACCTGACGAAAACAGCGCCCACAGAGGATCGTTGAACTCTACGCGGACGAACTCTGGTTCGGCGGGGTGTGCGACCACGTCGTCCCAGCCGGTGACGCCGACGCCGAACCGCGAATCACCGATAGCGGAAACGCCCAGTGTCGCAACGAGTTCGGGCATCGACGACCGAATCGTCTCGACCATTCCACATCGGCTGTGTACCTTGCCATTCCACCGATAGCCGTCGGCGGCGATGAGCACCTTCGGTTCCAACTGCCCCAACCGGGCAAGCGCGCCCGCGGCGCCATAGTCCTGCCCACACGCCGACCAGATCGCGCCGAGTCCCGTTGTGGCCAGCATGCCGACCACCGCGTGGAGAGTGTTCGGGAGGTAGCCGACGACTCGGTCGCCGCGTCGCACACCGTGCTCGACCAGCCAGCGCTGCACAGCGCCGACCATGCCGCGCAACACATTCCAGGACACCTCAGTGGTGTCTCCCGTTTCGCCGAGCGCGATGACTGCCGTGTCGTCACCCCGGAGTCGGAGGGCATGCTCCGCGTAGTTGATCCGCGCACCAGGAAACCACCGCGCGCCCGGCATCGTGCGGTCCGGCAACACGTTTGCCGGCGCATCGTCGATCAGAACGTCGAAATGATCCACCACCGCTGTCCAGAAATCGGCGGGATGGTCGACCGACCACCGCCACAGCTCCCGGTAAGTCGGATAGCGCTCACCGGTACGCTTCTCGACACGGCTGGTGAACCGGGCGAGTTGGCTCACCGCCGACGCCGCAACGTCGGGCGTCCAGATCGCTTCGGCCGGTGTGATGTCGACAGTCATCGGCTGTCCCTCAGGCGGCGCTGTGCGCGCCGGTCATCAGGGCGGCCAGATCCTCCGGGGCCAGGAACGACGGCGGAGGTGGGGGACCCCAGCTGAACAGTCCCTTGGCACCTTCGACCACTTCTGGGGTCCATAGCTGGTCGTCGACGATCGAATCCATGTCGGAGTAGTACTCGCTGAAGTTTCCCGCCGGGTCCTTGAGGTACCAGAAGAAGTTGGAGCCGGCGTAGTGCCGACCGAGACCCCACACATGGCGTCCGGGATCGGCTTCCAGCATGCTCATGGCGCCGCGTCCGACCTCGTCGACATCATCGACCTGCCACGACGTGTGATGGAGGAAGTTGACCGGAGCCTGCTGCACGAGAACGTTGTGGTGATCGGTGGAGCACCGCAGGAAGGCCGCCAGGCCCGGTACTTCGTCACTGACCTTGAAACCCAGGCCGTGGGTGAAGAAGCGTTGCGTGACTGCATGATCGGTGCTTCCGATCACCGCGTGTCCGAGCTTGCGGGGTCGGACCGCGGCCGTCCGCAGCACCCCCGGGGCGCGGCAGGTCTCGCGCCGAGGCGACCAGGCCCGTTGTACGGGGTCGCCGCCACGCGGGCTTGGGTGATGCGCGCTTGAACCTCGACGGTGACATGCAGATCGGTGGCGGCTTCGATCGCCGAGATGCTGTTCGTCGTCCGCTCGAAGGGGATGTCGAGTTGTGTCAGGTTGTGTGCGATGCGTCCGAGATCGTCGGGGTGGTCGGCGCCGACGGTGAGGGCGACCAGCCGCCGGGTTGGCGTCTCGATGATGCGGAGTTGACGTCCGCCGTCGGTGGTCGAGAACCATCCGTCGGCCTGTGGGGTGAGCCCGAATTCTGTGTAGTAGGCGGCAGTCTGGGCGACGTTGGGTACGCCCATGGTGACCGACGCGAGGCGATGCAGGGTCATGGCAGGTCCTTACTGGGGAGCAGAGATGAAGGTCTGATGCAGTTCACCGATTCCGGTGATCCAGCTGTCGAGTCGTTCGCCGGGTGCGAGGAACCGCTTGGGTTCTCGACCCGCGCCGACGCCGGCCGGAGTTCCGGTGAAGATCACGTCGCCCGGGTGGAGGGTGACGTTGCGGGACAATTCGGCGATCAACCGAGGAACGGGGAAGATGAGATCGCGAGTGCGTCCCTTTTGCATTTCCTCCCCGTCGACGGCGCAACCGAGTTCAAGGTCGTCCGGATCGGCGAACTCATCGGGGGTGACGAGCCACGGACCCTGCGGGGAGAATCCGGGATAGGACTTCCCCAGCCCGAACTGTGGTGCGGGTCCGCGTGTCTGGGTGATCCGCTCGGAGATGTCCTGTCCGGCGGTGAGCCCGGCGACGTACCTCCACGCGTCGTCGGCGTCGATCCCGGTGGCCTCGCGTCCGATGACCACGACAAGCTCGACTTCCCAGTCGACGGCACCGCCTTCGGGAATGGTGACCGTGGTATCGGGTCCGGAGAAACTGGAGATGTACTTGGTGAACACGGGCGGCAGATGTGTCGGCGACTCGAATCCCGATTCGGCGGCGTGATCGTCGTAGTTCAATCCGACGGCGAACACTTGACGTGGCCGTGGTGACGGAGCGCCCAGAAGTGCTCGATCGACCGGTGATCCGTCCGCGGCAGATGTGTCGAAAGCGACTGCCCAGCTGATGAATTCATTCCAGCCCCCGTAGACGAGATCGAGGTCCGGACCGAAGCGGCCTCCCGACGCGTCGAAGATGTCGACGCCGACCTCGGCCCCGGACTCACCGAGGATCAGCGTTGCGCGTTGGTTGTGATTGGCGATTCGCATGTGTTGTGCTCCTTGGTCTTCTGAATGTGTGGCCGTCAGACCATCGGGGTGATCGGGTCTTCGACGCCGAGCAAGGCTTTGCCGTACAGCTCGTAGCTGACCGCTGGTGAGACGATCGCGTGCCGGGCCGCGACCGCCGAGTCGCGCCAGATTCGTTGCAGAGGACTCACTTCGGCGAACGAACCCGCGCCGTGCGCCGACAGCAGGATGTCGATGGCGCGGGTCACGCAGTCGGCCACATATCCGGTGTCCGACCGGACGCGCGCCCGGATAAGATAGTCCGGATACTCGCCTCGTGCGGCAGCCTCGTCGATGTCGGCGGCAGCCCGGTATGCGTGCAGCTGGGCGGTGTCGATGAGCCGCGCGGCCTCGGCAATCTGCAACTGGAACGCAGTGGACTCCTGTTGCGAGGTGAAGAAGGTATAGGAGATCGGTTTCTTGGGCGCCTTGGCGATCACGAAATCGAGTGCCGCACGGCCCATTCCGAGTTGCGGCCCGACGAGTACGAGAGCAAGGACTGGGATCAGCGCAGACCGATACAGAACCTCGTCCTTGTGGGGTGTGGCGTAGTGACCGCCGATCGCCGGCGGGACGCTGATCACGCGATGGTCCGGCACGAAGACGTCATCGGCGATGAGGCAGTTACTTCCCGACGATCGCATGCCCGCGACGAACTACGTGTCCTCGAAGCCCATGTCGGAGCGGGGGATCAGCGCGCAGCCCTGGTCGACGACGTTGCCGTCGGCATCGGTGATGGGAATGCCCATGACCGCCCACGTGCAATGGTGTGAGCCGGAGTTGTAATACCACTTGCCGGTCACCCGGTATCCGCCGTCGACCTTTCGGGTTTCGGCGGTGGGAGCGAGCACACCGGACACCTTGGCGTCGGGGTCGGCGCCGAAGACCTCGTCCTGCGCCTGCTGTGACATGAGTCCGACAAGCCAGTTGCACACGTTGGTGAGCGTGACGACCCACGCGGTGCCACCGTCGGCTTCAGCGACTGCCGCCGAGATGTCGAGCATCGTGCGCATGGAGGTCTCGTAGCCGCCGTAGCGTTTGGGTACGGAGATGCGGAACAGTCCGGCGTCGGTGAGAGCCTGGATGCTCTCTTCGACGACTCGCCGATCCTTTTCTCCCTGAGCGGCATTCGCCGCCAGGAGCGGACGGAGTTCCCGCGCGCGGGCAACGAGTTCGGCGTCGGCTGGGACGGTGTGATCCACCGTTGCCGGACTGGTGGTGGTGATGGTCATGGGGTTCTCCTTCTGAGGGTGGGGACTGGGACTGGGTTGGTCAGCTTGCGCAGGCGACGATTTGGTCGACAATCGCGGTCCGCGGGCGGGTGGCAAACCGGGAATGGGTACCAAAGGTTCGGTGGCCGTAGACAAGTGGGGGACGCTGCTCGGACGCGGCGTGGGTCACCGAGCCGATGAGCAGCAGGTGGTCGCCGGCCTCGATGGTCTGCCAGAGCTCGCAGGCGGCCCATCCGGCGACAGCGTCGATCCGGGGTAGCCCGTTCGACGGCGACCACGGCGTCGTGCCGAATCGATCCAGGTCACGTGACGCGAAGGTCATCGCGATGTCGTCCTGTGTGGAGTTGAGCACGTTCACGCCGAATCGTTCGGTGGCGATGATGCGTGACAGCAGACTCGATCGGCGATCGAGCGCGATGGAGAGGAGAGCGGGTCGTAGCGACAGCGACGCCAGCGAGCTGACGGTTGCGCCGTGCGGGCCGTCGTCGTCGGCGGTCGTGACCACTGTGACCGGTGCACACACCCCTGCCATCAGGTTTCGGAACTGTTGGTCGTGCATTGCCGCACCTCCACGTCGACATAAGATTGGAGCAAATAAACATGATTAATTGCTTGGATCACAGACTGAGGGTGACCGGCATCACTTGTCAAGAGGAATCGGCATATTGATCATGGTTATTTCTTCGAGCCGCCGTGACCTGGGGCTCTTGTCGACGTACTACGACCAATGGCGGGAGGACACTCCCGCTCGAGGAAGTGGGAAGTGTGGTTGCGCGGTAGAAGCCGCACTTGTAGCCAGAAACCTTGGTGCACATCGGGTTTCTGACCAGACGTGCGGTATCTGAGATCACAACACGCCGTAGCGCCGCCTCGGCGAACGGTGACATGGCCGCCCATGCGTAGGGGAGGAACTAGTTTCCGGCAGCCGACGCCATCCGGAACCGCTCGCATATCCGCAGTTCAGCAGGCCTTCGAGCCAGCGCCCCACCCGCCGCCACGGCGGCGATCGTGGACCCAATCCGGCACAAAAAGTGGGGGAAGAAACTTCTTCCCCGGGCCTTGGTGTCCTCCCCTACAACTTTCTAGGGGACGACTATGAAACCCACGGAAGAAGTTCGTCCCCTAGTTTTTCTGCGGGCCGGGCGCGATGCGATTTACCCAGCTCAGCGGGATTGGTTACCAACTCTTCGGTTCAGCGGTAGGTTCCTCCAGGTCTGCTGGGCTCCACCTGACCTGTCGATTCAGGTGGAGCTGTCCGCCCGGAGGATCATCGTCGGATCGGTGCGACGGAGAGCGTCGACCGCGGCGTCGGCATCACCGGCGCCCAGGGCATCGACGAGGGACTCGACCACATCGGCAAGGCCGCCAAGGAAGACCGGCACCTGGTTGTCGGCGGCGTCGAGATGGGCGCGCAGATGCGAGGTGCCGACGTCCATGATGCTGAGGTAGAGGCTGTTGAGAAGCTGACTGCTGCCGATTCCGGCGAAGTACTCGTGCACGTGCCACGCCGCCCACACGAATCCGGAGAGGTCGTTCTCCGCGCGCGTGCGACGCAAGTCATCGACTCGCGCGCGCAGTTCGCGAAGATCTCGATCATCAATGGCCGCAAGCACTTCCGCCACCAAGAGGGGAGCCAGCGCGTCCCGGATCTGGATCGACTCGCCAAGTGCCGACCCATCCGCCGGGGCTGCGCGGAACCAGCCGTTCATCCGTGACAGGGGTGATGGGTTGGCGGCAAAGATCCCGCCGCCCGGACCTGGGCGCGAGGTGATGACGCCGCGCTCCTGCGCCAACTTGATCGCCTCGTTCACCGTGCCGACCGAGACGCCGCATACCTGCCGGATCTCGTCCTTGCTGCCGATTCGTTCGCCGGCGGGAGCTCCGGCGGCCAGGCGCGCTATCTGGTTGGCTGCGTACTCGGCACGAGACAAGCCGATCGACACCGTGCCGGGCAGGCTGATCGGGCGCCGCCACAGGTCCGGCGTGTAGGCCGGGATGTCGGGCGGAACTTGATCTGGGGCGTCGGTGGACACGAACCGATGGTAGCCGAATCAATCATGATCATTGAGGTGCAGGGGCCTCGCGATCGTCGAGCGTGAGCTGCAGAAACGCGAGGTCGAGCCACCGTCCGAACTTGGCACCGACCTGCTCGAGCACACCCACATTCACGAATCCGAGCCGTTCGTGTAGGTGGATCGATCCCGTATTGCTCGCATCGATCCCGGCGATCATCACGTGCTTACCGAGCGCACGCGCACGCTCGATCAGCTCGACCATCAACGTCTTGCCGATTCCGCGGCCGCGCTGATCGGACTGCACATAAACCGAGTGTTCGACGGTGTGCCGATAGCCGTCGAACGGGCGATAGTCGCCGAACGTGGCGTAGCCGAGCACCTCGTCGCCGTCGACCGCCACGATCACCGGGTAACCCGCTTGACGACGATCGGCGAGCCACTTCCGGCGATTGTCGACGTCGACGAGTCGCTCGTTCCAGATCGCCGTGGTGTTCTCGACGGCGTCGTTGTAGATCGCGGTGATCGTCTCGAGATCGGGCTCGGTCGCATCGCGGATGTCCATGCGAGATCTCCTGTCCAGAGGTGGCGATCAGAACGTAACAGGCATGATGAGTTGGAGCCCAACATCGACGTGTGAGCGGAGACCGATCATGACCAGCCCCGACATCGCCGGATTCGTCGACGCGATCACCAGCCGAACATTGCGCGTCGTCGACCTCACCACACCCCTGAGCGCCTCGACACCGGCGTTGCGACTGCCACCACCGTTCGCCAACCTCATCGACTTCAGTCTGGAAGAGGTCAGTGCCTACAACGAGCCGGGACCCTTCTGGCGGCACAACAACATTCACACCGGCGAACACATCGGGACCCACCTCGACGCACCCGTGCACTGGATCACCGGCCGCGACGGTGACGATGTCTCGCAGATCCCGGTCCAGCGACTCATCGGGAGCGCCGCGGTCCTCGACCTCACGGCTCAGGTCGACGACAACCCGGACCATCTGCTCACCATCGCCGACGTGCAGACGTGGGAGAACGAGCACCGCCCGCTCGGCGCCGGCGACTGGCTCCTGCTGCGCACCGGATGGGAGTCCAAGGGGCACTCCCAGGAAGCTTTCCTCAACGCCGACGAGACCGGATCGCACACGCCCGGCGTCGACGCAGAATGCGCCAAATGGCTTGCTGCCGAGCGTGATATCACCGGCATCGGCGTGGAGACCGTCGGCGTCGACGCCGGGCTGGCAGGCGGATTCGATCCCGCTTTCCCGGTGCATCACCACTTCCTCGGCCACGACAAGTACGGCATCACATCGCTCCGCAATCTGAATGAACTTCCGACCACGGGTGCGATGCTGATCGTCACGCCGTTGCCCATCGTCGGCGGAACGGGCAGCCCGTCTCGAGTCCTGGCGGTTGTCGACGGCACACCCGAATGACGGCCGCCGACATGACTGTCGGCGACGTGGTGGGCGAGGTCCTCGCCGATCTCGGCGTCGGCCACGCCTTCGGTGTGGTGGGCAGCGGCAACTTCGTCATGACCAACGCCCTACGACGCGGCGGTGTCCCGTTCACCGCCGCCCGGCACGAGGGTGGTGCCGCGATGATGGCCGACGGTTTCTCGCGCATGTCGGGACGGGTCGGACTGCTGTCTGTGCATCAGGGTTGCGGGCTGACCAACGCGATGACCGGCATCGCCGAGGCGGCCAAGAGTCGCACGCCGATGATCGTGCTCACCGCGGACAGCCCGGCGGCCACGCTGCGGTCGAACTTCCGGGTCGACCAGGACGCGATGGTGCGCGCGGTCGGCGCGATCAGCGACCGGGTCTACTCGGCCTCGACGGTGGTGGCCGACGTCACGCGCGCGTACCGCACGGCGGTCACTCAACGACGCACAGTCGTCCTCAATGTGGCCATTGACGTGGCAGCAGGTCCGGCGACGCATTCCGGCCCCGTGAGTGCCGACACCACGTCCAGTGCGGTTCGGCCCGACCCGGAGTTGCTCGCGAAACTTGTTGCCGCACTGAACAAAGCCCAGCGTCCGGTGTTCGTGGCCGGACGCGGTGGCCGTGGTGCCGGACGCGAGATCGCCCGGCTGGCAGCAACATCTGGCGCGCTCCTCGCGACATCGGCGGTCGCGAACGGCCTGTTTGAGGGTGAAGAGTTCTCGCTGGGTATTTCGGGCGGATTCGCCTCGCCGACCTCTGCGGACCTCATAGCGGGCGCCGACCTCATCGTCGGATGGGGGTGCGCGTTGAACATGTGGACGATGCGCCACGGTCGTCTGATCGGTCCCGACACCATCGTCGTACAGATCGATGACGACGTCGACGCGCTCGGTGCTCACCGGCCGATACACCTCGGAGTCCTCGGCGACTGTGCCGCGACAGCTCGCGACGCGCTCGCCGGACTGGCCGAAACGAGGCAGGGCTACCGCACTTCCGAGGTGGCCGCCCGGATTGCGGAAAACTCACGCTGGCAGGATGTTCCGGTCGACGACTCCTCCACCGCCGACCGGATCGATCCGCGCGCACTGTCCATCGCACTCGACGAAATGCTGCCGGCCGAGCGTGTGGTGTCTATCGATTCGGGCAACTTCATGGGTTATCCCGCAACGCATTTGGCGGTGCCCGACGAGAACGGATTCTGCTTCACCCAGGCCTTTCAGTCCATCGGGCTCGGACTCGGCACCGCGATCGGCGCAGGTCTCGCGCAACCGGGCAGACTGCCGGTCCTCGGTACCGGCGATGGCGGCTTCCTGATGGCCATCGCCGATCTCGACACCGCGGTTCGCATCGGTCTCCCGCTCGTCGTGATCGTCTACAACGACTCTGCCTATGGTGCGGAGGTGCATCACTTCGAAGGTGCCGACATGGCGACGGTGACCTTCCCGGATACCGACATCGCCGCCATTGCACGGGGTTTCGGCGCCACCGGAGTGACGGTGCGAACTGCCGACGACCTCGACAAGGTCCGTGATGCCCTCGGCGAGATCATCTCGTCCGGGGCGCCGCGGCCGCTGGTGATCGATGCGAAGATCACCAGCGACGGCGGCTCCTGGTGGCTGGCGGAAGCATTTGCCGGGCACTGAGCGCGTCGTGCGTATTACTCCTGATAACAGCTGAACTCGGCCTGGTAGGCCTTGCTGGTCGTCCTCGTTTCGGCGTCCACGGCCACCCCGGTGACGGTGATCTTGTCACCGTTGATCTCCACCTCGGCGCTGCCGCGGCTTCGGGTGGGATCCGTGACGTAGCGAACGCCGTCGATCTCGAAGACGGTCTTGACCAACCGCGGATGCTGGGTGTTGGTCAGATCAGCGGAGAAGACGGTCTCGCCATCGGAGGTCGCGGTGCCCGTCAATGCGAACGTCGACGAACGGCTACTGCGCGTACACCACAGGTTCGTCTCGTCGAGGCCCGGAATCGGCTGTCCCTCAACCCACACTTGAGCGAACTCGGGCATGTCGATGGCAACCGGAGTGGAGTCGGTACTGGCTGTGCCGACCGTCGCCGCCGACGAACACCCTGTGATCAGTGTGGCCGCCGCAACGAGCGTCACGACGACGCTGACGCCATGCCACAACCGCAAACCCTGGATCCCCGACCTACCCACGCCGCATATGGTAGGTCACACTGGCGGCGATGTCCGAATGGGCGCCACCACACTTCGCCATGGTGAACTGGTTCCGCGACCGTCGCGAATTATCTTGCCGTGCAGCGCTGTTTGCTGGTCAGTTGACTCAGTTGACTCAGTTGACTCAGTTGCCGATCGCGTCAGCGGCCGGGGCTCATGCCGGTGAACGGAAGCACCACTTCGCAGGGGACCCGCTGTCGATGGGCCGGATCAAGGGCGTTCATGACGATGATCGTCGTTCTTCGCGAACCGGCGATGGCCATGTGATCGGAGTAGTCGCGCGAACACGAATCCTGCACGACGATGTTCGTCACCCGCTGTCCAGGACGAGGCGGCGGGATACCGCTGGTGTACGGCGTGGCCATCTCGTCGTAGCGGGTCACGATGTTGGTGTAGGTCACCGGGCGCGTGTAGGGCGAACCGCCGGCATTGATGCGTTGCACGACCGCCGAATCGGCGTACACCTCGTAGCACATCCCGCAGTTCTGGCGGGTGATCAGCGGATTGAGGTAGACGAGGTTGCTCGGCCAGTTGACCCCTTGCAGGATGGCGGCGATGTTGACGACCTTGTCCACGTGCGCAGCGCCGCCGATGACCTTGACGTAATAAGCGGTTACCAGGCCGCCGAGGGAATGAGTGACGATGTCGACGGTCGGCGACCCGGTGGTGCGGCGGACTCGATCGACGAACCGGGAGACAGCCGCCGCCCCGGCGGGCACCGACGACATCCCGGCAATCGCGTTGAACGGCTTCGGGAATGCCGGATTGGCTCCCCATGTGAAGGTGAAGACGCAGTAGCCGGCTGCCCTCAGCGCCGGCCCGTAGACGGCCCAGTCGGTTTGCTGGCTCGCGAATCCTCCGTGCACCAGCACGACCGGGTGTGGATGGCGCGCACTGGGTTTGCACGACCAATCATTGGTGCCCGGTGGTGAGCGGTCGGGGTCGGCGAGATGGTTGAGCGACCCCTGAAGGAAGTTGTAGACCACCGGTGGCGGTGGGCCCTGAGGGCCGGCACCTGGTGCCGCAGACGCAAGTGCGGCGGGGATCGACAGCCCGAGAACCACGGCAAGGATGGTGATGAGCTTTCGCATGGCAGACCTCAATGAAGGAAGGTTGCGGCGGACTCGGTGAGGTCGAGCAACGGCTGGGGAAAGACCCCGAGCGCGATCGTCGCGACGGTACAAACCGCGATGCCGGACGTGGTGAAAATACTCGGCTTGACGACGTGGGGTGCGTCGACGGGGACGTCGCGGAAGAACATCGCCACGATGATCCGCACGTAGAAGTAGGCGGCGATGGCACTGCTGATCACGCCGATCACCACCAGCACTCCACCCCCGCTGCCGGCTGCCGCGGCGAACACGTCGAACTTCGCGATGAACCCGCTCGTCAGCGGTATGCCGGCAAATGCGAGCAGGAACATCGAGAACATCGCGCCGACAAGCGGATAGCGTCGGCCGAGGCCTGCCCACTGCGACAGGTCGGTCGCTTCGCGACCCGAGAGGTGCGGGCTACGTGACGGTTTCGTGCGGCCGGCGGTGGTTGCCTGGCCGACAGCCGCGCGCAGGGATGTGGGGTTGTCGGCGGCGGTGGTGTCGGGCTCCCGGACCACCGCGACGGTGGCGAATGCACCCAGGGTCGAGAAGCCGTAGGCGGCAAGGTAGAACATCGTCGCCGCGAGACCCGCGTCGTCGAACGCGATCACGCCGAGCAAGATGAATCCGGCGTGGGTGATCGACGAATACGCGAGCATACGTTTCACGTCGGTCTGCGTCACCGCCATCACCGCGCCGACGAGCATCGTCGCGATTGCGACCGCCCACATCGCCGGTTCCCATTGCTCGTGCAGTTCACCGAAGGCGACGTAGAACACCCGCAGCAACGCCCCGAATGCGGCGATCTTGGTGGCCGCGGCCATGAATGCCGTCACCGGCGTCGGCGCGCCCTGGTAGACGTCGGGTATCCACGCGTGGAACGGCACCGCACCGACCTTGAACAGCAGTCCGACCGCCAGCATGCCGAGGCCGATCAGCGCGAAGGTGGTGTCGCCGTCGGAAGCGCTGGTGGCGGTGAGGGATTCACCGATGACCGACAGGTTCAGCGATCCGGTGGCCCCGTAGGCGAAGGCGGCCCCGAACAGGAAGAAGGCCGACGAGAAGGCGCCCAGCAGAAAGTATTTGAGTGATGCCTCCTGCGAGATCAGTCGTCGCCGACGCGCCAGACCGCACATCAGGTACAGGGGAAGCGAGAACACCTCGAGGGCGATGAACATCGTGAGCAGGTCACCGCACGCGGGGAACAGCATCATGCCGCCGACAGCGAGCATCGCCAGCGGAAAGACCTCGGTGGTCACCGCGCCCGCGCGGGTGGCCTCGAACTCGGCATCGGTGTTGGGCACCGAGGCGCCGGAAGGCGTGAACATGTCGGCGTCGGTGCCCGAGCCGCCGCTCACCGCAACCATGGCGGCAGGCGCGACGACGCGCTCGAGTCTGCGTTCGGCCATGAACGCGATCCCGAAGAAGGCAACGAGCAGCAGCAACCCCTGGAGGTAGATGGCCGGTCGGTCGATCACGACCGCGCCGGACACCGCGAATTCGCCGTTGCCCGCGCCGATTCTCGTCACCGAGACCGTGATCACGGCGACAAGAGCGGCAACCAGACCGCCGAGTGACAGACCCACCTGCACCGGGTAGCGGAGGCGCCGCGATGCGAAGGCCTCGACCAGCACTCCCACCACGGCGACCCCGAAAACGATGAGCATCGGTGAGAGGGAAGCGTATTGGACGTCCGGAGGAGTGATCGCCGCCAGCGGTGAAGCCGGTGTGGTCATCGTGGTCCTCCCTGGTCTGCCGAGTCGGCCACGGCCGGCGCCGGGTCGTGCACGCCGACGGTGGTCAGGGTGTGGCCGACCGCAGGGTCGACGATGTCGAGCAGCGGTTTGGGATACACCCCGAGCGCGATGAGCAGAGCGATCAGCGGAACCACCACGGCCAGTTCACGTCCCACGAGATCGCGCATCGACGACGCGCGAACATCGGAGAGTTTCGGTGGCCCACCCATCATCCGCTGGTAGGTCCAGAGTATGTAGATGGCCGAGATCACCAGTGCGGCACAGGCGAAGATCGCGGCGACCGGATATCGGGTGAACGTGCCGATCAGCACCAGAAATTCGCTGATGAACGGTGCGAGCCCAGGGAGGGACAGGGTCGCGAGTCCGGCGACGAGGAAGGTGCCCGCCAGGACTGGTGCCACCTTTTGGACGCCACCGTAATCCGCGATCAGACGGCTGCCGCGACGAGACACCAAGAAGCCCGCGATCAGGAACAGCGCCGCCGTCGAGAGACCGTGGTTCACCATGTAGAGCGTCGAACCGGTCTGACCCTGACTGGTCATCGCGAAGATGCCCAGGATGATGAAACCGAAATGGGAGATCGACGTGTAGGCGATCAATCGCATCACATCGGTCTGTCCGATGGCCAGGACGGCGCCGTAGATGATCCCGATGACCGCCAGCACGCAGATGAACGGCGCGAAATACTGTGCGGCGTCAGGGAACAGCTGGAGGCAGTAGCGGAGCATCGCGAAGGTGCCGACCTTGTCGACGACCGCCATCATCAGCACGGCACTCGCGGGTGTGGCGGCGACGGCTGCGTCGGGCAACCAGGAGTGGAAGGGCCACAGCGGTGCCTTGACTGCGAACGCGAACATGAACCCGAGGAACAGCAGTTTGGCCAGTCCGGTGTCGCCGTCGATGGTTCCCGACGACACCGCGTCGGCGATGGTGCGAAGCGAGAAGGTGCCGGCCCCGTCGGCGCCCACGTCGTTCTGCACGGTCACCACATACAGGCCGATGACCGCGGCCAGCATGATCAGGCCACCAAATAGGTTGTACAGCAAGAACTTCACTGCTGCCGCAGATCTGCGCGGACCGTTGCCGAAGCCGCCGATGAGGAAGTACATCGGGATCAGCATCGCCTCGAAGAAGATGTAGAAGAGCAGGATGTCGAGGGCGACAAAGCTCATCAGCACCATCGCCTCCACCGCGAGGGTGAGAGCGAAGTAGGTGTGCGGCCCCTTCTGCGGTCGTCCGCCGGCGTCGTCGAGCGAGCCGGAATCGTCGGCGTCGCGCCACCCCGCGAGGACCAGCAACGGCAGCAGCGCCGCGGTGAGCAGGACCAGGGCAAGTCCGATCCCATCGAGACCGAGCGCGTACCGGGTGCCGAAAGCCGGTATCCAGCTGTGGTCTTCGACGAACTGGTACCGCGTGCCGTTCGGGTCGAAGCCGACGGCGAGCCCGACGGCGAGCACCAGCACCCCGACGGTGACACCGAGGGCGATGCCCTTGGCGACCTGCGGTTGGCGATTCGGCACGGCGAGCACGATGACCGCACCGATCGCCGGCGCGAGCCACAGGATGGTCAACCACGGTGTGTTCACAGCACATTCACCACCATCACCAGCGCCGTGATCACCGCGGCACCGGCGAACATCGACAACGCGTAGGAGCGCACGTACCCGCTCTGCCAGCCACGTATTCGCACGGACAGCCCGGAGATCGTGGCGCCGATACCTGTGGTGGCCCCGTCGATCCCCTCGTCCTCGAGTTGTACCAATCCGGCGGTGACGCGCTGCCCGGGCCGCATCAGCAGGGCCTCGTTGGCGGCATCACCATAGAGGTCGCGGCGGGCCGCGACGGTGAGCGCCGAGACGTCGTCGGGTGCGACCTCCAGCACCGGACGAGTGGCGTACTGGCGCCACGCAATTGCGACGCCGATCGCGACCACCACCAGGATGATGGCTGTCATCGCCCACACCGGGATCGCGAGCTCGTCGTGATGCTCGCCCACTACTGGCTCAAGCCACGTCTGCAGCGCCCCACCGAAAGCGAGGAAGAAGCCCGACGCCACCGAACCGATCGCGATGAGGATCATCGGGGCGGTCATCACCGACGGCGACTCGTGCGGGTGCGGCGCCGGCGCGTCGGTTCCGTCGTGCCAACGCTTCTCGCCGAAGAAGGTCAGGATCATCACTCGGGTCATGTAGAAGGCGGTGATGCCCGCTCCGAGCAGTGCGGCCCCACCGAGCAGCAACCCCTTGGTGCCGCCCGCGCCGAACGCCACCTCGATGATGTGGTCCTTGGAGTAGAACCCGGCGAACGGCGGTACGCCGATGATGGCCAGGTAGCCGATGCCGAAGGTGACGAACGTGATCGGCATGAGAGTGCGCAGAGCGCCGTACCGTCGCATGTCGGTCTCGTCGTTCATGCCGTGCATCACCGATCCGGCGCCGAGAAACAGTCCGGCCTTGAAGAATCCGTGGGTCAACAGATGCATGATGGCGAAGGCGTAGCCGGCCGGACCCAGGCCGGCGGCGAGAACCATGTAGCCGATCTGACTCATCGTCGACGCGGCGAGGGCCTTCTTGATGTCGTCCTTGGCGCAACCGATGATCGCACCGAACAGCAGCGTGACCGCTCCGACGACCACCACCCCGACCTGCGCGTGCGGGGCGAGATCGAAGATGGGGCCGGACCGCACGATGAGGTAGACGCCCGCGGTGACCATGGTGGCGGCGTGGATCAACGCCGACACCGGCGTCGGGCCCTCCATGGCATCACCCAGCCAGGACTGCAGAGGCACCTGGGCCGATTTACCGCAGGCGGCGAGCAGGAGCATGAATCCCAATGCGGTGAGCGTCGATTCGCCCGCCTGACCCGCACCGTCGAACACGGCGGTGAACGACACCGCGCCGAAGGTCGCGAACATGATCATCAGGCCGATGGCCAGCCCGATGTCGCCGACGCGGTTGACCACGAACGCCTTCTTGGCTGCGGTCGCCGCCGACGGCTTGTACTGCCAGAACCCGATCAGCAGATACGACGCCAGACCCACACCCTCCCAGCCGAGATAGAGGCCGAGGTAGTTGTCGGCCAGCACGAGGACGAGCATCGCGGCGAGAAACAGGTTGAGGTAGGCGAAGAATCGGCGTCGGTCGGGGTCGTCGTGCATGTAGCCGATCGAATACACGTGGATCAGTGAACCGACGCCGGTGATCAGGAGTACGAAGCACATCGACAGCTGGTCGAGCTGAAAACCGAAGTCCACGTTGAGCTCCCCGACGGGGACCCACGTGAACAGCGTCTCGGTGACTGCACGCTCGTCGGCCGACCGCGACACCATCCCGACGAACATGACCAGGCCGAGCACAAACGACGCGACGGCGAGCGCCGTGCCGAGGAGGTGACCCCAGCGGTCCGACGCCCGGCCCGAGATCAGGAGCACGACGGCACCGACCAACGGCAAACCGGGAAGCAACCAGAGCAGGGACGCCGTCTGATCGATGGTCACCGAGCCTCCTTAGCGCTTCAGCAGATCTGCGTCGTCGACCGAGGCCGATCGTCGTGCCCGGAAGATGGTCATGATGATCGCGAGTCCGACAACGACTTCGGCCGCGGCCACCACCATCGTGAAGAACGCGATCACCTGACCGTCATACGATCCGTGCATACGCGCGAACGTCACGAAAGAGAGATTCGCCGCGTTGAGCATCAGCTCGACGCACATGAAGACGACGATCGCGTTGCGCCGTAACAACACTCCCGCAGCACCGATGGTGAACAGCAGCGCCGAGAGGTAGAGGTAGTTCTCCGGATTCACTCGCGCACCTCGCTCTCGCGCTGTACGAGCGTGGCATTGACCGACAGCGCCGACGGTGAGCCGTCGGGCAGGCGGGCCGGGGTGTCGACGGCGTTGTGTCGCGCGTAGACGCCGGGACTCGGGAGCGGAGTGAGGTCGACGCCGGCCCTAAAACGGGCCTTGGAGATCTCGCGCTGGCTCATCTTGGGACCGAACCGTTCACGATGGGCGAGCACCATCGCCCCGAGCGTGGCCGTGATGAGCAGCGCGCCGGTCAGTTCGAAGGCCCAGAGGTATTGCACGAAGATCAGTTCCGCGATGGCTTCGACGTTACCGTCACTTGCGGTGCTCGACCCGCCGGGTGCCGGGGCACCGGCGAACGCGGCGACGCTCGCGGTGCCGATGCCGGCGATGAGGAGGATTCCGAAGCCGAGTCCGATGATCGCCGCTGCAACCCGTTGTCCCCGAAGGGTTTCGGTGAGTGAGTCCGACGAGTCGACGCCGATCAGCATGAGCACGAACAAGAAGAGCATCATGACCGCGCCGGTGTAGACCACCACCTGCACCACACCGAGGAACAGCGCGCCCTGCGCGACATAGAAGATGGCGAGGATGATCATGGTGGTCGCGAGGAAGATGGCGGAGTATACGGCCTTGGTGGCGAACACCACACCGAGCGCGCCGAGCACCGCCACCGCGCCGAGGATCCAGAACTGCACCGCTTCGCCCGTCGACGTGCGGGTGAGCTCGGCCGCGAGCAGTGTTGGCCCTGTGCTGATCTCGGTGGTCATGTCGAGGTCTCCCGAGGCTTCACCTGACCGTCGGGGGTGACCTCGCCGCGGTAATAGTTCTCTTCGGTCGAGCCGGGTGCCATGTCGTGTGGCGGTGCCTGTGCGTCGGGTGGCATGGGTGCCAGCAACCGGTCCTTCTCGTAGATGAGGTCGGCCCGGTTGTCGTCGGCGAGTTCGTAGTCGTTGGTCATGGTCAGCGCCCGGGTGGGGCAGGCCTCGATGCACAGTCCGCACCCGATGCAGCGCAGGTAGTTGATCTGGTAAACGCGGCCGTATCGTTCACCGGGAGAGTAGCGCTCGTCCTCGGTGTTGTCGGCGCCCTCGACGTAGATCGCGTCGGCCGGGCACGCCCACGCGCAGAGCTCGCAGCCGATGCACTTCTCGAGCCCGTCGGGATGCCGGTTGAGCTGGTGGCGACCGTGATAGCGGGGTGCGGTGGGTGTCTTCTCCTCGGGATACTGCTCGGTGATCGTCGGGGTGAACATACCGCCGAAGGTCACCCCCATTCCGCTGACCGGCTTGAGGAAATCAGGCATCGGTCTTCTCCTTGCTGCGTTGTGGCGGTGAGATCTTCGGCCCATCTATCCGCTGGCTGGGGAGTGGGGGCACCGGGAATCCGCCGGCCATGGCGTCGAACGGCTTGCCCGGCTGCTCGGCGTCGTCGGGCTCCTTGGGCAGACGCATGGACCGCCAGATGGCGTAGCCGATGAGTGCGGTGACGACGATGCCCGCGCCCGCGGAAATCAGCGCCCGCATGAGATCGTCGCTGCCTTCCGTGGCCGCCCGGATGAGCGCGACCACCATCACCCAGGTCAGCGAGATTGGGATGAGCACCTTCCAGCCGAGGTTCATGAACTGGTCGTAGCGCAGGCGGGGGAGGCTGGTGCGCAGCCAGATGAACACGAACATGAACACCCACACCTTGGCGGTGAACCACAGGATCGGCCACCAGCCGGAATTGGCCCAGTCGAAGACGCTCAGCGGCCAGGGTGCCTGCCACCCGCCGAGGAACATCGTGGTGGCCAACGCCGACACGGTCACCATGTTGATGTATTCGGCGAGCATGAACATGGCGAACTTGAGCGACGAGTACTCGGTGTGGAAGCCGCCCACCAGTTCACCCTCGGCTTCGGGGAGATCGAATGGCGCGCGGTTGGTTTCGCCGACCATCGAGATCGCGTAGATCACGAACGACGGCAGCAACAGCAGCACGTACCAGTGATCCTGTTGGGCGGCCACGATGCCCGACGTCGACATCGTGGTGGCGTCGAGGAAGACCGCGGCAAAGGTCAGGCCCATGGCGATCTCGTAGGAGATCACCTGGGCGGTGGAGCGCAGGCCGCCCAGCAGCGGATACGTGGAGCCCGACGACCAGCCCGCCAGCACGATGCCGTACACCCCAATGGACGTCACGGCCAACACGTAGAGGACGCCGACCGGTAAGTCGGTGAGCTGCAACGGGGTCTGATGCCCGAACACCGACACCATGGGGCCGAACGGGATCACCGCGAACGCCATCACCGCCGGAACGACCGCGATGATGGGGGCCAGCAGATAGATGATCTTGTCGACTCCGCTGGGGATGATGCCTTCCTTGAGCGCGAGTTTCACGCCGTCGGCGAGGCTCTGCAGCAGACCGCGCGGGCCGACGCGGTTGGGGCCGATCCGAGACTGCATGCGCGCCATGATCTTGCGTTCGAGAAGGATGGCCACCAGCGGGTTGGCCACCAGGAAGCCGAATACCGCCACCGCCTTGATGACGATCAGCCACCACGGATCGTGGCCGAAGTCGGCAAGCGTGGGGAAGTCGGCCGCCTGCGGTGTCATGATCCGCTCCCTGTGTCGGGGGCCAGGGCCACCAGATCACCCGACTGGGCGCGCAGGCTCGAATATACCTGCGATCCAGGTGAGTTCGTCGGGAGCCAGACGACGCGGTCGGGCATGTCGGTGATCTCGGCGGGCAGCACCACCGCCCCGTCGACGGTGCTGACCCGGAGCAGCGCGCCGGCGGTGACCCCCGCTTCGGCGGCCGTGGTTTGCGACAGTCGGGCGACGGGCGTGCGCGCGGTGCCGGCCAGATGCGGCTCGCCGTCCTGCAGACGTCCTTGGTCGAGAAGCTGGTGCCAGGTTGCCAAGACTGCTTGACCCGCAAGGGGCGTTCGGGGCGACGGACTTTCGACGGTGTCGGGAGTCGGGGCATCCGTGGTAGGGCGAGTGCCCGACCACACTCCTATGCGACCGAGGTCGAGATGAATTGTGTCGGTTGTGTCACAACGGATGTCGACGCCGAGCCGTCGGCCGAGCGCGTCGAGCACCCGATGGTCGGCAAGACGTCCGGAATCGAGGAGGGCAGCGGTGAATCCGCGTGGTCGGCCTTCCCAATCGACGAACGTGCCGGATTTCTCGGCGACCGTCGCCACCGGAAACACCACGTCTGCGTGGCGGGTGACCGAGCTGGGCCGCTGCTCGAGGCTGATGACGAACGGCGACGCGGCGAGCGCGGACTCCGCATCGGCCGGATCGGGCAGGTCGCCGAGATCGACGCCGCCGACAAGGAGCGAAAGCCCGTGATACTGAGCGGCCTCCAGCATTCCTGCGGTATCTCGACCCGAATGGGATGGCAGGTCGCGCACACTCCACGCGCGGCTCATCTCGGCGCGCGCGTCGGCGTCGGTGACCGGTCGTCCGCCGGGTAAGAGGCCGGGCAGGGCGCCCACCTCGATCGAGCCGCGTTCCCCCGCGCGTCGGGGTATCCACGCGAGCGAAGCTCCCGTCGTCCGTGCGAGCTCCCGGGCGGCGGTCAGGGCCCCGGGGGATGAGGCCAGGCGTTCGCCGACGAGGATCACCGATCCTGGCTGCGACAGCGCGTCGGCGACGGCCTGCGTTGTCAAGTTCTCTGCCTCGGCGCCGGGAACGGTGCGCAGGATTTGTCCGTCGAGCTTGCGCAGGCCGCGAGTTGCGTAGGGGGCCAACGAGTAGACGCGCTGGCCGATCTCCCGCACCGCTCGCCGCAGGCGGAGGAAGACGATCGGCGACTCCTCTTCCGGTTCGAACGCCACCAACAGCACGGCAGGTGCTGCCGAGAGGTCGTCGTAGGTGACGTCCATCCCGTGACCTGCGACGGTGGCGGAGATGAATGCCGCCTCCTCGGCGCTGTGCGGCCGGGCCCGCAGGTCGATGTCGTTGGTACCGAGCACAGTTCGGGCGAATCGGGAGTAGGAGTATGCATCTTCGACGGTGAGCCGTCCGCCGGTGAGTACACCCATGCCGCGCGAGGCGTCGCGGATTCCCTGCGCCGCAACGCCGAGTGCCTGTGCCCAGGACACCTCGCGCAACTCACCGTCGCGGTGCCGGATCATCGGGGCGGTGAGTCGTTCGCCGGCGGTCGCGTAGGTGAACGCCCAGCGGCCCTTGTCGCAGTTCCATTCGGAGTTCACGTCCGGGTCATCGCCGGCGAGGCGGCGCAACACTTTTCCGCGACGATGATCGGTGCGCTGTGCGCATCCACTCGCGCAGTGCTCGCACACGCTCGGCGTGGAGACCAGGTCGAAGGGACGCGCGCGGAAGCGGTAGGCGGCCCCGGTCAGTGCGCCGACGGGGCAGATCTGCACGGTGTTGCCGGAGAAGTAGGAGTCGAACGGTTCGTCGGCGTAGATGCTGACCTGTTGCAGCGCACCGCGATCGGCCAACTCGATGAGCGGATCACCGGCCACCTGAGTGGAAAACCGCGTGCACCGGGCGCACAGCACGCACCGTTCGCGGTCGAGCAGCACCTCCGACGACAGTGGCACCGGCTTGGTGAAAGTTCGCTTGACCCCGTCGAATCGCGATTCGGCGCGGCCGGCCGACATGGCCTGGTTTTGGAGCGGGCACTCCCCGCCCTTGTCGCACACCGGGCAGTCGAGAGGATGGTTGATGAGCAGGAGTTCCATCACGCCGCGCTGGGCGTCGGCCGCGACCTCGGAACTGCGCTGGGTGTGGATGATCATGCCGTCGGCGACGGTCGACGTGCACGATGCCAGCGGCTTGCGCTGTCCCTCGACCTCCACCAGGCACTGTCGGCAGGCGCCGACTGGGTCCAGTAGCGGGTGGTCGCAGAACCGGGGGATCGTGATACCGATCTGCTCGGCCGCACGAATGATCAACGTGCCCTTCGGTACTCGCAGCTCTTGACCGTCGATGGTGATGCCGACGAGGTTGTCGGCCTCGGCCTGCGTCGCGGGATCGTTGTCGTGGGTCAGGGTCATCGGTGCCCTCCGTTCGCGGAGCCGCCGAAATCTGTACGTGGCAGCCCAGCCAAGCGCATAGTGCAGTTCGTCGAGCTGGGAGGTACAGCTTTCCGCGCAAGGCGCGGTCCCCGCTCGCCCACAAAAAGTAGGGGAAGAAACTCTTCCCCGGGGTTTGGTGTCTTCCCCGCAAGATTTCGCGGGGAAGACACCAAGAGTAGGGGAGGAGTTTCTTCCCCTACTTTTTGTGCGACGGTGAGCCGCCACGGCGTGAGGTCGACGGCAATCACGACGCACCCCCGAACACGGTGGACTGTGAATGGTCAAAGGGACAACCGTGGTCGAGGTGGGCGATGTACTCGTCGCGGAAGTACTTGAGAGAGGAGACGATCGGGCTCCCCGCGCCGTCGCCGAGCGCGCAGAATGACTTGCCGACGATGCTGTTGGTGACATCGGACAGGGTGTCGAGGTCGGTTGCGGTGCCGCCTTCGGTCTCGAGCCGCTTGAGAAGCTGCACCAGCCAGTACGTGCCCTCGCGGCAGGGTGTGCATTTGCCGCAGGACTCGTGTGCGTAGAACTGCGTCCACCGCAGCACTGCCCCGACCACGCAGGTGGTCTCGTCGAAGATCTGTAATGCCTTGGTGCCCAGCATCGATCCGGCGGCACCGACTCCCTCGTAGTCGAGCGGGACGTCGAGATGCTCGGGCGTCAGTAGTGGGGTCGACGACCCGCCGGGCGTCCAGAACTTGAGTTGATGGCCCTCCCGCACGCCGCCGGCCCGATCGAGCAACTCCCGCAACGTGATCCCGAGAGCTGCCTCGTACTGGCCGGGCCGAGTCACATGCCCGGACAGCGAATACAGCGTGAAGCCGGGGGACTTCTCGGTGCCCATGGTGCGGAACCATTCGACGCCGTTGCGGATGATCGGCGGCACACTGGCGATGGACTCGACGTTGTTCACCACCGTCGGGCTGGCGTAGAGCCCGGCGACGGCGGGAAACGGCGGGCGCAGACGCGGCTGCCCACGCCGTCCCTCCAGCGAATCGAGGAGTGCGGTCTCCTCGCCGCAGATGTAGGCGCCCGCGCCCGCATGCACGACGAGCTCGAGATCGAACCCGGAGCCGAGGATGCCGGAGCCCAGATAGCCTGCGGCATACGCCTCGTCGACGGCGGTGCGCAGACGCCGGATCACCGAGGTGACCTCGCCGCGCACGTAGATGAAAGCATGATGCGCGCGGATCGCGTAGGCGGCGATGATCACACCCTCGACGAGGGCATGGGGCGTCGCCAGCATCAGTGGCATGTCCTTGCACGTGCCCGGCTCGGATTCGTCGGCGTTGACGACCAGATAGTGCGGAGGGGCGTCCGCATCGTCTGACTCGGTTGAATCCTTTTGGGGAATGAACGACCACTTCATCCCCACCGGGAACCCGGCCCCGCCGCGGCCGCGCAATCCGGAGGACTTGATGGTCTCGATGATGTCGTCGGGCGGTGTCGCCAGGGCGGTGCGCAGGGCGTCATAACCGTTGTGGCGCTGATAGTTCTCGAGAGTCCACGACCGCGGCTCGGACCAGTGGCGGCTCAGGACCGACACCTCGCCCGCGCTCACCTCGACGCTCTCCCCACCGCTTGCTTCCTGCCCGCTCTCCCCATCGCTCCCCCCTCCGCTCCCTGAGGTGCGAGCCTGCGAGCCTCGAAGGGCTGGCGACGACACCTCACCAGGCCCTTCGAGGCTCGTCGCTGGCGCTCCTCGCACCTCAGGGAGCGGTGGGGGGCTTTGTGGCTCGGGGAGCGGTGGGGGGAGCGGTTGGGAACTCGGCGCTTCCGATGCTGGGGAATCGAGTCCCGCCAGGATACGCGCCGTCGTGCGGAAGGAGCACAGAGTGCCGGTTCCGCGGCTGGGTTCGAGTTCGACGCCTGCGCGGAGATCCTCGACGAGTTCGACTGCGGAATCCGGGGTTTGGTTGTCGAAGAACTCCCAGTTCACCATCACCACGGGGGCGAAGTCGCAGGCCGCGTTGCACTCGACATGTTCGATCGTGATCCGGCCGTCGGCACTGGTGTCGCCGGGTTCGATACCGAGGTGATCGCAGATCGTGTCGAGGATCTCGTCCCCGCCGAGCGTCGCACACAGGGTGTTGGTGCAGACGCCGACCAGGTATTCACCGGTCGGGTTTCGGCGGTACATCGAGTAGAAGGTGGCTACCGAAGCAACTTGTGCGGCAGTGAGTTCGAGTTGATCTGCGCAGAAGCGGATACCGGCGCGGGTGATGAATCCGTCTTCGGATTGCACGAGGTGCAGCAGGGGTAGCAGGGCAGAGCGGGCCTTCGGATACCGCGCGATGATCGGCGCGGCATCGGCGGCGAGTCGTCGTACGACGTCCGGCGGGTACTCGATCGGCCCGTCGAAGGTGATCGTCGGCGCGGGGGCGACGGGGGTGGGTCCGGGACCTTCCACGGGCGGATCCACACTCAGTTCGACGAATACGGGCTCACTCATCGATCCACCCCTCCCATCACCGGGTCGATACTGGCGACCGCTGTGATGACGTCAGCCACCATGCCGCCCTCGCACATCGCCGCCACCGCTTGAAGATTCGTGAACGACGGATCGCGATAGTGCACCCGGTAGGGTCGTGTGCCGCCGTCGGAGACCATGTGCACTCCCAGTTCACCGCGGGGTGACTCGACCGCCACATAGCACTGGCCGGCAGGTACCCGCATACCCTCGGTGACGAGTTTGAAGTGATGGATCAGCGCCTCCATCGAGGTGCCCATGATCCTGGCGATGTGCTCGGGTGAGTTCCCGAGCCCATCGGGTCCGAGAGCCAGGTCGGCGGGCCACGCGATCTTTCGGTCGGCGACCATGACGGGGCCCGGCTGCAGCCGTTCCAGGCACTGCTCGACGATCTTGATCGATTCGCGCATCTCCCGCACCCGAATCAGGTAGCGGCCGTACGAGTCGCAGGTGTCCTCGGTGATGACGTCGAACTCGTAGTTCTCATAGCCGCAGTACGGCTGCGACTTCCGCAGGTCGTGGGGCAGTCCGGTCGAGCGCAGGACCGGGCCGGTGATGCCGAGTGCCATGCATCCGGTGAGGTCGAGGTAGCCGACCCCCTGGGTACGGGCCTTCCAGATGTAGTTGTCGTTCAACAGGTCACCGAGTTCGTCGAGCCGACCGGGCAGCAGCCCGATCACCTCGGTGACCTTCTCGACGGCATTCGACGGCAGGTCCTGGGCAACCCCGCCGGGCCGGATGTACGCATGGTTCATGCGCAGCCCGGTGATGAGTTCGAAGAGGTCGAGGATCATCTCGCGTTCCCGGAAGCCGAGGAACATTGCAGTCACCGCACCGAGTTCCATGCCACCGGTTGCCAGCGCAACCAGGTGCGACGTGATCCGGTTGAGTTCCATCAGCATCACCCGAATCACGGTGGCGCGTTCGGGGATGTCGTCGGTGATGCCCAGGAGTCGTTCGACTCCGAGGCAGTAGGCGGTCTCGTTGAAGAACGGCGAGAGATAATCCATGCGGGTCACGAAGGTGACGCCTTGCGTCCAGTTACGGAACTCGAGGTTTTTCTCGATTCCGGTGTGCAGGTAGCCGATTCCGCATCGAGCCTCGGTGACGGTCTCGCCCTCGATCTCGAGGATGAGACGCAGCACGCCGTGGGTGGACGGATGCTGCGGCCCCATGTTCACGACGATGCGCTCGTCGCCGGGTTGCTGCTCGGCCCGGTGCGCGACGTCGGACACGATGGCATCCCAGTCCTGGCCGGTGACGGTGTACGTACGGGTTGCCGTGGGCCCGGCGCCCGATTCGGTTGTGTCGGTGTCGGTCATCAGTTGTAGGCCCTCCGTCGGTCCGGCGGGGCCACGCGGGTTCCCTTGTATTCCACGGGAACTCCGCCGAGTGGATAGTCCTTGCGTTGCGGGTGCCCTTGCCAGTCGTCGGGCATCTGGATTCGGGTGAGCGCCCGGTGTCCGTCGAAGACGATGCCGAAGAAGTCGTAGGTCTCGCGTTCGTGCCAGTCGTTGGTGGGGTAGATGTCGCAGATGCTCGGGATGTGCGGATCCGCTTCGGGTGCAGCGACTTCCAGTCGGAGCCGCCGATTGTGGGTGATCGACGCCAACGGATAGACGGCGTGCAGTTCACGTCCCGCGTCGTCGGGATAGTGCACGCCGTTGACGCCCAGGCACAGCTCGAACCGCAGATCGGCATGGTTGCGCAGGGTCAGTGCGACCTCCCGGAGGTGGTCCCGAACGACGTACATCGTCATCTCGTCGCGGAAGATCACGACCTTCTCGACAGCTTCGTCGTAGCCCCCGCCCAGTTCGGCCGCCAGGGTGTCGGCGATGTCGTCGAAGTAGTCGCCGTAGGGCCGAGAAGTGTTGGCCGGAAGTGTGATCGGGCTGACCAGGCCACCGTAGCCGGACGTGTCGCCGCTGCCCAACGCACCGAACAGCCCGTGTCGGACGCCGATGACCTCGGGGTTCTCGTCTCGATCGGGGCTCATCGCAGCAACCCCTTCATCTCGATCGTCGGGGTGGCCTGCAGGGCGGCGCGCTCGGCCGCCCAGATGGCCTCCTCACGATTGACGCCGAGGGGCATCTCCTGAATCTTCTCGTGCAGCTTGAGGATCGCGTTGAGCAGCATCTCCGGCCGCGGCGGGCAGCCGGGCAGATAGATGTCGACGGGGACCACGTGATCGACGCCCTGCACGATCGCATAGTTGTTGAACATGCCACCCGACGATGCGCAAACCCCCATGGCGAGAACCCATTTGGGCTCGACCATCTGGTCGTAGATCTGCCTCAGCACCGGCGCCATCTTCTGGCTGACGCGGCCGGCGACGATCATCAGGTCGGCCTGCCGGGGCGATGCACGGAATGCCTCCATGCCAAAGCGTGCGAGGTCGTAACGGCCGGACGTCGTGGCCATCATCTCGATGGCACAGCAGGCGAGACCGAACGTCGCCGGCCACAGCGACCCCTTCCGCATGAAACCGGCGAGATCTTCCACGGTGCTCAGCAGAAAGCCGCTCGGGAGTCGTTCCTCCAGGCCCATCGCAAACCTCCTCTGCGTGATCGTTCTCGGCGTTGTGCCCCTAGTCCCAGCTCAGTCCCCCGCGTCGCCACTCGTAGGCGTAGGCGACGGAGACATTGACGATGAACAGCGTCATGGCCAGGAACCCGAACCAGCCCAACGCGTCGAACGCGACCGCCCACGGGTAGAGGAAGACGATCTCGATGTCGAAGATGATGAACAACATCGCGGTCAGGTAGTACTTGACCGGCACCCGATGTACCGGCCCGACCACTACGGCTCCCGCGTTGCGTCGCCGCGCGTCGCCGGAGACGAGACTCTGCTCCACCGGTTCGATACCGCATTCGTACGGTTCGAGTTTGGCGCGGTTGTACCGCTTTGGGCCGATCGCCACCGCGATGAACACCGAGAACACCGCGAAGGCCGCACCGATCGCCCCGAGCACCATGATCGGGACGTAAGCGTTCATAGGGTGGAGCCTCCCCGTAGCCAAGGCTGATGTGAGCTACAACACAACCCTACAGACGGTGTGACCTAGCACGCGACTTTTCACCGACATGTCGCGCGGCCCCGCGAAGTCGAGCCGACACCGAGCGAAGCGAGGCTCGTGTCGAGAGCCCTCTCAGCCGCGATCAACCTTCGAGGTCTTCACCATTTGCACAAAGGCATTTGGCAGCGCAATAGGGTCGACCGGCAGCGTCGACGATGCGTCGGCGCGTGACCAGTCGGCGAGCCAGCGGTCGTCGGCCCGGCCGAGCAGGACCATCGTCGGCGGACAGGGGTCGAGCTCGTCTTTCATTTGCTTGGCGATGCCCATGCCGCCCGCGGGGGTGGCCTCGCCGTCGGCGATCACGGCGTCGATGACGCCGGCGTCGAGCTGGGAGAACACCATCGGTGCCGTCGCGACCTCGATGAAGCTCAGTTCGGGAAGCGCAGGGTCGGGGTGGGTGCCGAGCGCGTTGATGACCTGTGCGCGGGTGTCGGCGTCGTCGGAGTAGACCAGCACACGCAGTGGCCGGGTTGGCGTGGTGTCGGTCACACGGTCGATGCTACGACACGTCGATGCGAATGGCTCCCAACGAGTATCGCGATCCTTGGCGAGTCGAAGGCGTCAGTGCTCGGTCGAGAACCCGACTTTGCGTTGATGCACGGTGAGCGCGAGCGTGACCAGCTGGTCGATCAGATCGGGATAGTTGATGCCCGACGCGTCCCACAGTTTGGGGTACATCGAACCGGGGGTGAAGCCGGGGATGGTGTTCACCTCGTTGAGGAGCCAACCGCGTCCGGACTCCTCGTAGAAGAAGTCGACGCGTGCCATCCCGGTGCAGCGCATCGCGGTGAAGATTCGTGCCGCCAGCTGCTGCACGTCGTGTGCGGCTTCGGGAGACAACGGCGCCGGGATCACCAGCTTTGCGGCGCCGGTGATGTATTTGTCCTCGTAGTCATAGAATTCGCTGCCCGGTTCGATTTCGCCCGGCACCGATGTCTCCGGTGCGGTGTCACCGAGGACGGCCACCTCGATCTCACGGCCGGTCACCGACTCTTCGAGGATGACGACGTTGTCGTAGCGGAGTGCGAGATTGATCGCAGCGTCGAGTTCGCTCTCGTCGTGAGCCTTGCTGATCCCGACCGACGAGCCCAGATTGGCGGGCTTCACGAAGATCGGCAGGCCGAGTTCCTCGACTGCGTGCGTGGTGATGGTGTTCGGGTCGTCGATGCCGTCGCGGAACTCGATCCAGCGGCACTGCGGGATCCCGGCCTGTTCGGCGACGATCTTGGCCATCGCCTTGTCCATGCAGACCGCGGACGACAACACGCCGGCCCCAACGTAGGGCAGGCGGAACAGTTCGAGCATCCCCTGGATGGTCCCGTCCTCGCCGTGCGGTCCGTGCAGCAGCGGGAGCACGACGGTGACCGAGGCATCGGCGTGGCCACGTAGTTCGGTGAGCGGGTCGACGACCGTTCCGGCCACCTCCAAGGCATCGGGCAGCGGCGTTCCGTCGGCGAGTGCAGCCACCGCCTTGTCGTTGCGCAGCCAAGTCCCGTCCTTGGCGATACCGATCGGGACCAGGTCGTACTTGGTGCGGTCGGCGGCGCCGAGCACGTGCGCAGCGGTGACGCGCGAGACGTCGTGTTCGGCGGACGCACCACCGAAGAGGACGACCAGGCGCAGCAACGGAGTGGACATGGGTGTCACGATACGGCCCCGGCGTGGCGTGCTCTCGGCGTGCCGCCTCCGATAGCGTGAACGTCGTGCATGTCATGGCGAGTGAGGTCGCAGCAGCGGTCGGTGGACGGATGGTCGGCGACGACGTCGAGATCGACGGCGTGAGCATCGACTCACGATCGGTGACCAGCGGGCAGTTGTTCGTGCCGATTGTCGCGGCGCGCGACGGGCACGAGTTCGTCCCGTCGGCCATCGGCTCGGGCGCGGTGGCATATCTGAGTTCGGCCGGTGTGGTGCCGGGAGCGGAAGCACGGACCGCCATCGTCGTGGAGGACACCGCTGCAGCGCTCGCCGACCTCGGTGGAGCAATGCGCGACCGCCTCCCCGGGCGGGTGGTCGGGGTGACCGGTTCGGTGGGGAAGACCTCCACCAAAGACCTGCTTGCCGGGGTTCTGTCGACCACCTTCCGGACCACAGCCAGCGCCAAGTCGTTCAACAACGAACTGGGGCTCCCGCTGACCCTGGCCAATGCGCCCGACGACACCGAGGCGGTGGTCGTCGAGATGGGTGCCCGCGGTATCGGGCACATCGACCTGCTGTGCAGCATCGCCCGTCCGACCGTCGGGATCATCACCCGCGTCGAAGGTGTGCACCTGGAGTTGTTCGGCGACATCGAGTCCGTTGCGCGGGCGAAGGGAGAACTCGTCGAGGCGTTGCCGGTCGCCGGCCTCGCGGTGCTCAACGCCGACCACAAGCATGTCGCCGCAATGGCCGACCGCACCGACGCCGCCGTCCTGACCTTCGGCCTGACGGCCGCGGCCGACGTGTACGCCTCGGGCGTCGTGCTCGACGACGAGCTGCGGGCGTCGTTCCGCCTGCACACACCCTGGGGTGAGTCCGACATCCGACTCGGTGCGCGCGGTGAACACCAGGTTCCCAACGCGCTCGCCGCCGTCGCTGCAGCCGGATGGCTGGGCGTGCCGGTCGACGCAATGGCCGACGGCCTGTTCGGCGCCGCGTTGTCTGGGTTGCGGATGGAACTGGTGACCACCGACGGTGGCGTGACGATCCTCAACGATGCCTACAACGCCAACCCGACGTCGATGGTGGCGGCGTTGCGGTCGCTCGTCGCGCTCGACGTTCGCCGGCGGGTGGCGGTGCTCGGCACGATGGCCGAACTCGGCGACGACTCCGCATCCCAACACGAGGCGATCGCACTGCAGGCACGCGAACTCGGTGTCGAGGTGATCGCGGTCGGCGAGCCGTCCTACGGTCCCGACGTCCGGCACGTGCCCGACGTCGAGGCCGCGGTCGCAGAGCTTTCCCGGCTCGAGGCCGGCGACGCGGTGCTCGTCAAGGGCAGTCGCGTCGCGGCACTCGAACGCGTCGCGCAGGCGTTGCTGGACTGACGGCCAATCGGTGCCGTAGATCTACGCCGCAGAGTGACTCGGATCTAGGGCATCAACCAGCATCAAACGCGGCGTTGGCGACGATCACCTCGCGCAGGTAGTTCGCGAGGCCGGGGGCTACCGCGTCGTAGTGCTCGGTGAACCGCGGGTCGGCGACGTACATGTCGGCCAGGCACACCTGCATCTCGCGGCTGCAGTCGTAGAACCGCTCGATCGACGCGCGATGCGCTTCGGCCAGCGCATTCGCCTCGTCGGTGCCCGGGTCGACGCCGCGTCGCATGGCGTCGGCGACCCGCGCCTCGAAGGCGTCGGTGTCGGCCTTGATCTGCTGCCAATCGTCCTTGGTGAACGACGACGTGCGCTGCCTGCTCTGCTTCCAGGCGTCGGTGTCGCCCCAGCGTTCCTCCGCCTCGGCGGCGTACTCGTCGCCGAGCCAGTCGTCGCCGAAGATCTCGGCCTGCTCGGCAGCGGTCAACTGGATTCCGGTCTTCTTCGCATTCATGAGTTCCTCCACAGCGGCGACCATCCGGTGCAGGCGATCGATCCGGGCACGGAGTTGATCACGCTGGTCTCCCAGGCGAGTGAGCATGTCGGTGTCCGGATCGTCGAGCAGGGTCGCGATCTGCTCGAGCGGAAAGCCCAGCTCCCGGTAGGTCAGTACCTGGTGGAGACGCTCGATGTCGGCGTCGTCGTAGACGCGGTAGCCCGCGGGCGTCCGGCCCGACGGTGTCACCAATCCGATGCGGTCGTAGTGGTGCAGGGTGCGCACACTCACGCCGACCAGACCGGAGACCCCACCGACGGTGAGGTCGCGTATCTGCTTTCCATCGCTCACATCAGACACTGTCGGGCCTCACGTCGCGTCAGGGTCAAGCTAGGGCGTGAAGCCGACCGCGTCGTTTCCGCGCACGCAGGCGGCCAGCATGCCCTCGATCTCCGACGGCCCGCATGTCCAGCCGTTCACGGTCTGCTGCTCACCGGTGGCGATCTTCGGCCCGTAGTCGGTGGCCAGTTGCTTTGCGGTGTCACAGTTGACGTTGCCGGCGAGGACAAGAATGCGCAGCGATCCGTCGGGACCCGGAATCTTGCCGCACTCCTGGGCGGCACCGCCCGGCTTCGATGCCGACGACTCTGCGGCCGACGAGGCCGGACGAGGACCTCCGACCACGGGTGCGCTCGACGACAGGGCGGGTGGCTCGGACGCGGTCGTCGAACTTGCGACCTCCTGTTCGGAGCCGCAACCGAGCAGGGCGAGGCTCAGGGCACCGGCGCCGAGCACGCCGACGGGCAGGATCCGATTTCGGGAAAGCAACATGTGTTTCACCGTAGCGAACCCGGCATCGCACGTGTCCTTCTCCGGGTCGCCGTTTTGGGCCTGATGGAGTGGACCTGCGAAGATGCACCGATGAGCACGACCCCGGCAGACCATGGATTCACCCTCGGTACCCGGCTGCCCGATTCCTTGGGCCGCACCGGGGTGATCAGCACCCCGCACGGCGAGATCCACACTCCCGCATTCGTGCCGGTCGGGACCAAGGCGACGGTCAAGACCGTGCTGCCGGAGTCGGTGGCCGCTCTCGGTGCGCAAGCCGTGTTGGCCAACGCCTACCACCTGTATCTGCAACCGGGACCGGAGATCATCGACGAGGCCGGCGGACTCGGCGCGTTCATGAACTGGCCGGGTCCCACCTACACCGACAGTGGTGGATTTCAGGTGATGTCCCTGGGAGTGGGATTCAAAAAGGTCATCTCGATGGACGCCGACCACACTCCCGACGACGACCTGACCGCCAACGGAAAAGAGCGTCTGTCCCGGGTCGACGACGACGGTGTGACCTTCAAGTCGCATCTCGACGGTTCGGCGCACCGGTTGACGCCCGAGGTGTCGATGCAGATACAGCATCAGCTCGGTGCCGACATCATCTTCGCGTTCGACGAGCTGACCACACTGATGAACACTCGTGAGTACCAGGAGAATTCGTTGGAGCGAACCCGGTTGTGGGCGATTCGCTGTCTCGCCGAACACAATCGGCTGACCGCGGCGCGTTCGCATCGCCCGCTGCAGTCGCTGTGGGCCGTTGTTCAGGGTGCGCAGTACGAGGACCTGCGCCGCAAGGCGGCCCGCGACCTCGTCGAGATGAGCCGACGCGATCAGGCTGAAGGCGGACGCGGATTCGGTGGCTACGGCATCGGGGGCGCGCTCACCAAGGACGACCTCGGAACCATCGTCGGCTGGGTCAACGAGGAACTGCCCGAGGAGTCGCCGAAGCATCTGCTCGGCATCAGCGAACCCGACGACATCTTCACCGCCATCGAGAACGGCGCCGACACCTTCGACTGCGTCTCGCCGACGCGCGTCGCCCGCAATGGAGCCATCTACTCGCTCGACGGTCGGTACAACATCACCAATGCTCGCTACCGCAGCGACTTTCGGCCACTCGACCCCGAGATCGACAACTACACATCGCAATACAGCCGCGCGTACCTGCATCACCTGTTCAAGGCGAAAGAAGGACTCGCCGCGACGCTGGCGACACTGCACAACGTGTCGTTCGTCGTCCAACTCGTCGACGGAGCACGGCAAGCCATCGTCGACGGCCGGTTCTTCGAGTATCGCGACGAGTTCCTTGGGCGGTACTACGCCGGGTCGCGCTGAGTTCCCGTTTACCCCACCGGTTTCGGTGATGGCGGGAACCACTGCAGATCGGTCGGCACGTACTGCCGGACGATGAGCCGGAATCCGCCCCTCGGTGCGGGCAGCCAGTTCGGGAACATCCGCACGTCGCGCGGCGCCGTCGACGACAACACGATGTCGACAGATCCGTCGCGGTTGCGGGTCAGCGCGGCCGGGTTGCTGCCCAATGAGTAGCGCCCGATCAGGTTGGGTACCAAGAAGTTTGACGTGTCGTACATCGTGACCGACCACCATCCGCCACGGCCTGGATCGACGGGGACCAGCGGACTGCGGGCGGGTAGGTGGATGACATACCGCTTCGACCCGGTGAGCGCGGCGCCCGTGCTGTCGGTCGCGCTCAGGAAGTACCTCGACTCGATCTCCTCGTTGGCGGCCAGCGCCCACCGGGCGACGGCAGCGCGCGTCGAGAAGTCGGTCCCGAAATGGCCGGCTGTCGCCAGCGTCGTCCACGCGCCGCGGTGAATGAGGTCGTTGCCCACCGCGTCGTCGACGGCTCGGGTGCCCGCTGCCATGCCTGCCGCGAGAGCGTCGGCGTGTGGTCCGGCACTCGGCCGGGCGCCCGGCCGCACGCCGACGCTGGCCAACGACGCCACCGCCGCTCGATCGGCCGCCGGCGGCGGGTTCGAGGCAAGCACATCGGCGAGTTCGTCGAAGAACACCGTGCCGTTCGCGTTGAGCTTCTGGGGAGAACGTCCGGTGCAGGTCGGGGTCTTCAGACGCGGTGGCACCGCTGCCGGATAGCCGATTCGCTTCCCGACGCTCAGCCGGGTCTGGGCCTGCAACACCTGGGCGAGCGGACGCTGGTTGCCGGTCGCGAGTATCCGGCCGAGCATCCACACATCCCACGTCGTCGACGACAGACGTCGTGAGCCCGCAGGTATCGGCCCGCGATAGCCCGGTGGAACGACGGTCACCGACGTCGGACCGAAACCGGCGGTCCGGCTGCCGACGTTGCCGATGACGTTGGTGTACATGTCCAAGAACTGCAGAACGACGTAGCGCCCGTGGGACGCGGGATGGCTCAGGGTCACCGGGCCGCGGCGGAGATCGAGAAAAGCGTTGCTGTACAGCGTGTCCGAGTTCGGTGCGACGATCTGCCGGATCAACGGGTTGGCGGTGATCGGGAGGTTGATCAGCGTGTTCGGGGCGCGGTTGCACAGCAGGGTGGATCGGGTTCGCACGACGGCGACGGGAGCCACGCCGTAGATGTAGCCGTTGGTCGCTGCCTGGGCCGCCGACGCGGCGGGCGCTGCCTGGGCCGGCGTTGGTACCGACATCGTGCCGACTCCGGCCAGCAGAGCGGTGACGAGGATGGTCGCCGCTCGCACCCGAATCCGTGGTCGTCTCATCGGGTTCTCCCTGTCAGGTGTGTACGTGCGGTTGTGAACGCGAACTCTATCGGCATCGGGGCGAGCGAAGCGACGGGGCAGTTTGTCCGTTGGCCGCGGGACTGGTCATTGTGGCCAGGAACTCTCGTCGCCCAAAAGTCGTTGAGTTTGCGAAGGTGCTCGTTCTTCAGGCACCCTGGAATTCTCTTGACCATCTCTTTACGAAAGCAGCGATGAGACGACGCGCCAAGCGCCGAAAACGCCGACGACGACGATCTACCTCTTCTGGTGACTGGGCGGCATCATGCTGCTGACCCTGCTCGGAATCTTCATCGGCATCCTCGTGGTCGCCGCGATCACCGCGCTGACCGGCTATTTTGTGGCCCAGGAATTCGCCTACATGGCGGTCGACCGGTCGCGACTCAAGGCGCGTGCCGCCTCCGGTGACGCCGCCGCACGCCGTGCCCTGTCGGTCACGCGTCGAACGTCGTTCATGCTCTCGGGCGCGCAATTGGGGATCACCGTCACCGGTCTTCTCGTGGGTTACGTGGCCGAGCCGCTCATCGGCAGCGGGGTCGGTGACCTGCTCGGCGACGTGGGAATTCCAGTCGGTATCGGTGTCGCGATCGGCACCGTGATCGCCCTCCTGTTCTCCACCGTCGTCCAGATGGTCGCCGGTGAGCTGTTCCCGAAGAACCTCGCGATCGCCCGGCCCGAACCGGTCGCCCGCTGGCTCGCACGCTCGACAACCGCGTATCTCGCCGTGTTCGGCTGGCTGATCGCGCTCTTCGACAAGTCGTCGAATCTGCTCCTGCGCGCGCTGCGCATCGAACCCGTACACGACGTCGAGCATTCGGCGTCGGTGCGCGACCTCGAGCACATCGTCGCCGAGTCTCGCGACGCGGGTGAGCTGCCCGCCGACCTGTCGGTCCTCCTGGATCGGGTGCTCGACTTCCCGACCCGAACCGCGGAACACGCCATGATCCCGCGCCCGGCCGTCGACCATCTCGACGGCGCGACGCCGGCGTCGGAGGTCATCGCGGCGATGAGCACCGGGCACACGCGCTACCCGGTGATCGACCAGACCGGTGACGAGGTCGGAGGCATCGTGCACCTGCACGACGTGCTCGAGTGGTCGGATGCCGTGAAAAACCGTCCCGCACAATCGGACCCAGATGCGACCGCCGACGACCTGTCCCGAGCCGCGGTCGTCGTGCCGTCGACCCTGCCGCTGCCCGAGGTTCTCGAACAACTCGCGGCTGCCGACGACGAAATGGCGGTCGTCATCGACGAATACGGCGGATTCGCCGGCATCGTGACCGCCGAGGACATCGCCGAAGAAGTTGTCGGCGAGATCGACGACGAACACGACGACGTGTCGTCAGATGCCATCGCACGCGCCGACGACGGGTGGCGCGTCCGTGGCGACGCGCACCTTGACGAGGTGTCGCGGACGATCGGTCGTGACCTGCCAGAAGGTGACTACGAAACCGTCTCCGGTCTGGTCATCGCGACCTTTGTGGGACTGCCGAAAGTCGGCGATCAGGTGACGATCGAACTCGCTCCCGATGCCGCCGCCCTCGCCGACGACGAGAACACGCCGAACGAACACATCGTGGCGACCGTTCTCGAGGTGCGCAGACACGTGCCATCGCTGGTGCTGCTGGCACAACCGGAGGCCGACGATGAGTAATCCCTGGGTCGTGTTGGTCGCCACCGTCGCGTTGATCGCGGCAAGCGCCTTTTTCGTGGCGGTCGAGTTCGCACTGATCGCTGCCCGCCGTCACCGGTTGGAGGATGCGGCGTCGACGAGTCGGAGCGCTCGCGCGGCGTTGCGGAGTGCCTCCGAGTTGTCGGTGCTGCTCGCCGGATCTCAGCTGGGCATCACGTTGTGCACGCTGGCGCTCGGTGCGATCACCAAACCCGCTGTGCACCACTGGCTCACGCCCGCCATCTCCGGGTGGGGCGCGCCCTTGTGGTTGGCCGATGTCGCGGGCTTTGTGCTGGCGCTGATCGTCGTCACGTTCTTACACCTCGTGGTCGGCGAGATGGCGCCCAAGTCGTGGGCGATCGCCCATCCGGAACGTTCGGCGATCTTGCTGGCCGTGCCGATGCGTGCCTTCATGTGGGTGACGCGGCCGGTGATCGTGCAGCTCAACCGCCTGGCCAACTGGTGCCTGCGCAAGGTGGGCGTGGACCCGGTCGACCAGGTCGCAACCGGCCAGGACAGCGACGCTCTGAAGCATCTCGTGGAACACTCCGCGACGGTCGGCACGCTCGACGAGCGGTATCACGCGCACCTCACGAGTGCGCTGGAACTCGAGTCACTGACGGTCGGCGACGTGGTCGCGTCGGAGAACACGGCGCTGGTCGGCACGGTGACCCCGGACGCCACCGCCGATGCGATCCAGACCGCCGCACGAACGTCGGGCCATCAGCGGTTGTTGGTGCTGCCAAAGGAGGCTGGGGCGTCGGTCGAGGGTGTTGTGCACGTGCGTGACAGCTTGCGGTCCAACGCCTGCGCCGCCGAACTGATGCGTCCGGTCCTGTCGGTACCGTCCGACGAACCGGTATACGCCGCGCTCGCCACCATGCGTCGCACCCGCACTCACCTCGCGTTGGTCACCGATGACGGCCGGGCGGTCGGGCTGATCACGCTCAACGACGTGCTGCAGCGGCTGCTCTCGACCGCGCACTGACGCGTCGTATTGACCAACGAGCACCCGAAGGCAGGTTGCTGTATCGGCCTGGAATCCGCCCCGGAAACCTGCCGCTGATTTCCACCCTCCGAGGTGCGGCTGCGGGCGAAACGCCGGTATTGGCGGCGTGTCGCGGGGGGTAGTGCGGGGCGGTTCTCGGGGGGCGTGGGTGCCGTCAGCCCCATTCGTCGGCGGTGAAAATCCAGGGCTCCCGGGGTAGCCGTTCAGGGTCGAATCGCTGCGCCAGGACGTTCACCCCGACCGCCTCGTCGCGTCCACCGAGACCGAGTGAGCACGCGATCCGACTGAGCACGGTCGCCACCGGAACGCCTGCGTCGGCAAGGTCGGGGAGCGTGATGGCGCCGTCGCGTTTGCTCAGCCGAACATGCTCGGCGTTGAGCACCATCGGGACGTGTGCGTAGGTCGGCGGGGTCGCGCCGAGCAGCGTCGCCAGATACGCCTGACGCGGCGCCGACGAGAGCAGGTCGTCGCCGCGGACCACTTGGTCGACTCCCTGTGCGGCGTCGTCGACGACGACTGCGAGGTTGTAGGCGGGGGTCCCGTCGTTGCGTTGCACCACGAAGTCGTCGACCACTCCCTCATACGTTCCGTGCAGCATATCGTCGACCGTGAAATGCGTTACCTCGGAACGTATTCGGATTGCGGGCGGACGTCCGGAGGAGCGACGATCAGCCCTCTGTGCCTCGGTGAGGTCGCGACAGGTACCCGGGTAGGCACCCTGCGGTGCGTGCGGCGCGGAGGGCGCCTCGAGGATCTCGCGTCGCGTGCAGTAGCACTCGAAGGTGCGGCTTTGTGCCTGCAGGCGGTCGATCACCGCTCGATACGTCGCCAGGCGGTCGGTTTGATAGATGACCGGCGGCTCCCAGTCGATCCCCATCGAGGTCAGGTCGGCGATCTGGCGTTGATCCGAACCGGCAGCGCTACGATCCAGGTTTTCCATTCGCAGGAGGAAACGCCGTCCGCTGGTGCGCGCGAACAGCCACGCGAGCAACGCCGTGCGGAGATTGCCGACGTGGAGATCTCCCGAAGGAGACGGCGCAAAGCGTCCGGCGTTGGGGTCAGGCATCGACGACGAGATTACCGTCGGGGCGAGCGAAGCGACGGGGGAAGTCGGGGCGAGCGAAGCGACGGGGGAAGTCGGGGCGAGCGAAGCGACGGGGGAAGTCGGGGCGAGCGAAGCGACGGGAGAAGTCACCGCAGCGATGAGATCCGCCGCGCAGCCCGGTCTGTCTTGGCGACCCGCCGCGCCGTTGCGGTTTGTTCGACGAGTGAGGAACGATGGCACCCATGGATCTCCCGGTCATGCCGCCGGTCGCGCCGATGCTGGCGAAGGCGGTCACAGCGGTTCCCGATCAACCCGATGGCGCGCCCGTCTGGTCGTACGAACCCAAATGGGATGGCTTTCGGGCTTTGATCTTTCGCGATGGCGACGAGGTGAGCATCGGATCGCGGGGCGGTAAGGATCTGGCCCGCTACTTCCCGGAGATCGTCGCGGCGGCCCGCGAAGAACTGCCCGACAAGGTGGTGCTCGACGGGGAGATCGGCGTTCCCGCGCTCACCGGCGACACCCACCGTCTGGATTGGGACACGCTGGCTCAACGCATTCATCCGGCTGCCTCGCGGGTGAACATGCTGGCCGAAACCACGCCGGCCATCTTCATCGGCTTTGATGCTCTCGCGCTGGAATCGGCGAGTCTGATGGACGAACCCTTCGAGGTCCGACGCGAGGCGCTGCTGCGCGCGGTCGTCGAACCCGGCCGTGATCGGCGGTTCCACGTCAGTCGGGTGACGACCGACCCTACCGTCGCGCAGGACTGGTTCTCGGCGTTCGAGGGTGCCGGGCTCGACGGCGTGGTCGGCAAACGGCTCGACGGTCGATATCTGCAGAACAAGCGGGAAATGGTCAAGGTCAAGCACAAGCGGACCGCGGACTGTGTGATCATCGGCTACCGCGTACACAAGAGCGGAACTGGTCTCGGATCAATGCTGCTCGGTCTCTACACCGACGACGGCGACCTGCACATGGTCGGCGGCGCGGGTGCCTTCTCCGACGCCAAACGCATTGAGCTGCAGGAGATGTTCGAGCCGATGCGCAAGGACCCGGACAAGCCGTCGCTGGGTGAACCCACGCGATGGCGCTCGGAGAAGTCGGGGGAGTGGATACCGATCCGGCCAGAACTGGTGGCGGAGTTCGCCTACGACCAGATGGAGAACCACCGGTTCCGGCACACGGTGAAGTTCCTGCGGTGGCGACCCGACCGGGAACCGGAGAGCTGTGGCTACGACCAGCTCGAGGTGCCGCTCACCTACGACCTACACGACGTCCTGGAAGGGTCTTGAGATGGCATCCCGTTCTCCCGCAGAGGAACTCGACGTCGACGGTGTCGCGGTGCGACTCAGCAACCCCGACAAGATCTACTTCCCCGAACTCGGTGAGAACGGTGGCCGCAAACGGGATCTCGTCGGATATTACCGAAGCATGGCGCTCGGCGATGGGGCGCCGGAGTACGGCCCGATCATGCGGGCACTCCGGGATCGCCCGACATTCCTGCAGCGTTTCCCCGACGGCGTCGACGGGGAGGAGATCTATCAGAAGCACATCGCCAAGAAGCGGCCCGAGCATGTGCAGTCCACTCGAATTGTCTTTCCCTCCAGGCGTACCGGGGATGCGATCCGTCCGACCATCCCCGCCGACATCGTCTGGGCCGCCAATCTCGGAACCGTGACGTTTCATTCGTGGCCCACGCTGGACGGCGACAACGATCATCCCGACCAGCTGCGCATCGACCTCGACCCGCAACCCGGCACCACCTTCGACGATGTGCGCCGCGTCGCGATCGACGGACTGCGGCCGCTCCTGGAGGAGTTGGGCTACACGGGCTATCCAAAGACCTCCGGCGGCCGTGGCGTACACGTGTACGTGCCGATCGAACCCAAGTGGGATTTCATCGCGACCCGCCGTGCGGTGATCGCATTGGCCCGCGAACTCGAACGTCGACAACCGGATTCGGTGACTACGTCGTGGTGGAAGGAAGAGCGCGGCGAGCGTATCTTCATCGACTTCAACCAGAACGCCCGCGACCGGACGATGGCCTCGCCTTACTCGGTGCGGCGCAGTCCGACCGGCCGGGTGTCGACGCCGGTGACGTGGGCAGAGCTTGCCGACGTCGATCCGGAAGACTGCACGATGGCCACCGTCCCCAAGCTCGTTGCCGACCGCGGCGACCCGTGGGCCGACATCGCCGGCCACCGCCGAGGCCTGGAACCACTACTCGAGATGGTGGCAGCCGACGACGCGAACGGCTTGGGCGACATGCCCTATCCGCCGAGCTACCCGAAGATGCCCGGCGAACCGCCACGGGTACAGCCGAGCAAGAAGGTCGCCGACCACTGGGACGAGAAGGGCAACCGCATCGAGGGCACCTGACCGTGCGTCCCAATCCGTTGACCGTGCGTCGAAAACCGCTGACTGGGCGTCGAAAACCGCTGACTGGGCTTCGAAAACCGCTTACCGTGCGTCTTGACCCGAAGAGTTCGGTGACTAGCGCTCTGACCTGCACACAAGCGTCCACCACCCCACCGCTCTGAGGTGCCCGAGGCGCCAGGCGAGGGATGCCTCGAAGGGCAGGCGAACGGGCCACGTCAGCGAGGCGCCGGACCACTGAAAGTAGGGGAAGGTTCTTCCCCTACTTTCTGCCCCTGCTTGTTGAGTCGTCCGCGAGAAAATTCGCGGGGAGGACTCCAGGGGTAGGGGACGAGTTTCTTCCCCTATTTTTCGTGGATCATCGTCGCCGCGTCGCGCTCCACGGCCCTCTTCCCGCCTCCACGATCGCCGCCGCAGGCGGCGGGTGGGTCGCTGACTCGAAGGGTTGGTGACCAGCCCCGCTGACCTGTGATCCTTGACCGTGGACGGGTATTCAGGTGCGAAGTGCGATGACCAGTGTCAGGTACACGAGGTAGGTCGCCACAAACGCGATGCCCTCCAGGCGGGACACGCGTCGACCCGTGATGAAGACGGGAATGCAGAGCAGCGCGACCCCGGTCATCAGCGGTATGTCGACGTGGATGAGATCGTCGGTGATCGCCAGTGGTCGCACGAGAGCAGCTGTTCCGAGAATGAAGGTGATGTTGTAGACGCTCGACCCGATCAGGTTGCCGATTGCCAGATCTCGATCTCCTCGAATGGTCGAGACGACCGTCGTCACGAACTCGGGCGCCGACGTTCCGATCGCGATAACCGTCAGACCGATGAGCGCCTCGCTGATGCCGAGGTCGGTGGCGACCCGCACGGATCCGCGGGGACGACTTGGAAGTTAGGGGAGGAAGTTCTTCCCCTTAATTTTGCGGGCACGACGCAAGCGCATTTGCCCAGGTCAGCGGGATTGGTCACCTAACTCTTCGAGAGCGCCCCGACCGCCCACTCGGCAAAGGACTGCCATCCGACGTCGGGGAAGCGTGCATGCAGGGCGGGGATGTCCGCGCTGTAGCCGTCGCCGCTGAGGAAGGTGAACATCGCCCGCATGTCGGGTGATGAGATGCGTTCGGGGTCATAGGATTCGGCGTGCACCGGCCGTCCGAGAACCTCGCTGAGGGTGGTGGCCATCCCGGCGGGGGTGGGTGCGTCGGAGGCGATGTCGAAGCGCTCGCCGGCATGGGCTTGCGGATCCGCGAACAGCGTCGCGACAAACCGGCCCAGGTCGCGTCGCGAAAGTTGTTGCAGCTCTTTGTCGGCGGGCATGGCGATGGGCATCACGCCCGCGGCGAGGGCGTCGGCTCCGCCGAGGAGGTTGTCGTAGAAGTAGGTCGGGCCGACGATGGTGTGCGGGAGGTCGCTCTGCGCCAACAACTTCTCGACCTCGAACTTACTCTCGAAATGCGGTACTCCCGTACCGAGGTTCGCGCTCGCCACCGATGAGAACACCAAGTAGGGCACCGCGGCCTGTTTCGACGCGGCGATGAGCGCGGTGCCCTGGGTGATCTCCGCGTCGACGCCGGTCTCGAACGGCGTGGTGAGTCCGAAGACGCCGGCGGCCCCGTCGAAGGCCTCGGTCAGTCCGTTTCCGGTCACCATGTCGCCGACCGCGAGTTCGACGCCACGCTCGGCCAGTCGTACTGCTCGCGCCGATTCTGCGTCGCGCACAACGGCCCGCACGGGTCGGCCGGCGTCGAGCAGCGCATCGACCACCGCTCCTCCCTGTCCACCGGTGGCTCCCAGGATCACGTATGGCGCGTTGTGGTCGGTCATGACTCCACCCTAGCCCGCGCCTCGTTCAGCAAAGCCGTGGTTTAATACCGCGAATAGTTGGGGCTACTGGTGTCAGTGTGACGCTGGTACCGTCGTCGGCAAGGTGATCTCCTCGAGAGCCCCGCGCTCGATGACGATCCGATGAGAACGGACCAATGACGATGAGGGGATCACACATGCGTATGAAGTTTCTGGCCGGAGCGCTGCTGTCTGTCGGAGCATTGGTGGCCGCACCCGCGGTCACAGCCGAAGCGGCACCCGCCCTGACCGTGCGGTCAGGCATGGAGATCGACGTCGAGGAGACGATCGTGACGGCCAGCGAATGCACGCTCGGCGCAGTCCTCTCGCCCCGCAAGGCACTCACCGCGGGCCACTGCGGCGAGGTCGGCCGCGGGGTCTACGACGCCCGCGGAAACCGGATCGGAACCATCACCGCCAATCGCATCGCCAAGGGCCTCGACATCGCCGTGATCACCCTGGTGCCGCGGGCGCGCGTCCAGATCGACCGCATCAACTGGTCCGGCCAGTTCTTCCGCGGCCAGCCGGTCAGCAAGAACGGCGTGACCACAGGTTTCGGTCGCGGTGTGGTGACCGACCCCAAGCCGACCAAGCGGACGGCCCGCGGATTCGTCTACGCGCCGCCGTTCCTGCTGCAGCACTCGACGATCAGCATCCGGACCAGCCTGCTGTCGAAGGCCGGGGACAGCGGGTCGGGAGTGCGCGACGCGAGCGGCCGCATCGTCGGCATCGTGTCGTCCGGGGCGTCGGATCGCGCCACCGCCGTCGCGCCGGTCTCGTACCTGCCGGGCTACCTCCGCTAGACCTACGCGGGACAGTCGGTTTTGGGCCGCGGTGCCCGGACCGCTATCATCGCGGAGTTGGAGGATTCGCCTAGTGGCCTATGGCGCTCGCCTGGAACGCGGGTTGGGTTAACGCCCTCAGGGGTTCAAATCCCCTATCCTCCGCCAGATGATGCAACATCAGACCCCCGGGCACGCGCGAGCGTGACCGGGGGTTTCTGCATCTGCGCACCGTGATCTCGGGTCAGTGACGTCGGCCGAAATCGGGTGGGTACACTTGTCTCCGGATCCCGCGCGGCGTGCATCCTGTGAACTCCCCCAGGGCCGGAAGGCAGCAAGGGTCAACGGGCTCTCTCGGGTGCGCGGGGTCCCCTATCCCCGACACGATCATCCAGGTTTGCGGCGTCGGCCACCCGCACCGACGTTGCGGCGAGAGGGCCAACGTTGAACTTCCATTCGATGAGTTCGGATCAACTTCACGCCACCGCGCAGGATCTGCGAAAGCTCTATGACGAGCTGTGCGCAGCCGGCCTCAAACTCGACCTCACCCGCGGCAAGCCGGCGCCCGAGCAACTGGACCTCTCGAACGATCTGCTGTCGCTGCCGGGTGACGAGTACAAGGACTCCGCGGGCACCGACACTCGCAACTACGGCGGCATCAACGGCCTGCCGGAGCTGCGCGAGATCTTCGGCGAACTACTCGCCGTCGACCCCAAGAACCTGATCGCCTTCGGCAACTCCAGCCTCGAGCTGATGCACGACCTCACCGCGTTCGCGTTGCTGACCGGAACCCAGGACTCCGATGCCCCATGGCACGGACAGAAGGTGAAGTTCCTGTGCCCGGCCCCCGGATACGACCGGCACTTCGCCATCACCGAGACCTACGGCATCGAGATGATCGAGGTGCCGATGCTGCCGAACGGCCCCGACGTGGACGCGTGTGCCGAGTTGACGCGCAACGACCCGAGCATCAAGGGCATGTGGGCGGTACCCACGTACTCCAACCCCACCGGTGTCACCTTCACCGAGGAGGTCACCCGTGGGCTCCTGGAGATGCCGGCCGCACCGGACTTCCGCATCTACTGGGACAACGCCTACGCCGTGCACACCCTCGTCGACGCACCGCCCACGCCGCTGCCCGTGATCGACATGGCCGCGCAGGCCGGGAATCCGAATCGCGTGTATGTGCTGGGCTCGACGTCCAAGATCACCTTCGCCGGTGCAGGCGTTGCGTTCTTCGGCTCGTCGCCCGCGAACGTCGACTGGTTCGCCAAGCATCTGTCGTTCACGACGATCGGCCCCGACAAGGTCAACCAGCTCCGGCATGCGCGCTTCTTCGGCGACGCCGCCGGGGTGCGCGCCCACATGGCCCGCCATCGCGAGATCCTCGCGCCCAAGTTCAAGCTGGTGCTCGAAATCCTCGCCGACCGCCTCGCCGAGTCCAAGGTCGCGGCGTGGTCGGAACCCGAGGGTGGCTACTTCATCAACCTCGACGTGCTCGACGGTGCCGCCAAGCGGACCATCCAGCTGGCCAAGGAAGCGGGCATCGCGCTGACCGCGGCGGGGTCGACCTACCCGTACAAGAACGATCCCTACGACCGCAACATCCGTCTCGCGCCGACCTTTCCGAGCACCGACGACCTGCGCGTCGCCATGGATGGGGTCTCCACCTGCGTGCTGTTGGCGGCCACCGAGACGTTGCTCGAGAAGGACTGATCACACCGGTCGGTGAGTTGCGGACCGGACTGTGGGACCGGGCAGGGGACTGTCGGGGTTCGCCGGTAGTCTCGACGCGTGGCCCTGTATCGCACCTATCGCCCGGCTACGTTCGCCGACGTCGTCGGTCAGGAGCATGTCACCGATCCGCTGAGCCGGGCACTCGACGCCGGTCGAATCAATCACGCATACCTCTTCTCGGGGCCACGTGGTTGTGGCAAGACGTCGTCGGCGCGCATCCTCGCGCGGTCACTCAATTGCGAGCAGGGACCGACGTCGACGCCGTGTGGTGTGTGCTCGTCGTGCGAGGCGCTCGCGCCGGGTGGGCCGGGCAATCTCGACGTCATCGAGTTGGACGCGGCCAGCCACGGCGGCGTCGACGACACTCGCGAGCTTCGCGACCGCGCATTCTATGCACCGGCCGAGTCGCGCTATCGGGTGTTCATCGTCGACGAGGCGCACATGGTCACCACGGCCGGCTTCAACGCGCTGCTCAAGATCGTCGAAGAACCGCCGGAGCACTTGATCTTCGTGTTCGCGACGACCGAGCCGGAGAAGGTGCTGCCCACCATCCGTTCGCGTACGCACCATTACCCGTTCCGGTTGCTCGCGCCGCCGGTGATGCGCGGGCTGCTGGAGAACATCTGCGAACGCGAGCATGTGACCGTCGCGGCTGATGTCTTTCCACTGGTGATCCGTGCCGGTGGTGGGTCGCCACGAGATTCGCTCTCGGTCCTCGATCAGCTCATCGCCGGTGCCGACGAGAAGGGAGTCACCTACGATCGGGCGCTGTCGTTGCTGGGTGTCACCGACATCGCGCTGATCGACGACACGATCGACGCTCTTGCCACAGCCGACGGAGCGAAGCTGTTCGGGACGGTCGAGAAGGTCGTCGACGCCGGACACGATCCCCGCCGATTCGCCATCGACCTCCTCGAGCGGCTGCGGGATCTCATTCTGCTGCAAGCTGTTCCGGACGCTGCCGATCGCGGGCTCGTGGAGGCGCCCGGCGACCAGCTCGCGCGGATGAACGCCCAGATCGCGTCGCTCGGGTCTGCGTCGCTGACGCGGTTCGCCGAGATCGCGCACGCCGCGCTCGGTGAGATGCGCGGCACCACCTCGCCGCGACTGCTGCTCGAGGTGATGTGTGCGCGCATGCTGCTGCCGGCGGTCTCCGCGGACGACGCAGCGTTGCTCCAGCGTCTCGAGCGGCTGGAATCGGGTGCACGGACATCGATTCCGATCCCGGCGACCCCGGCCGAACCGGAACCGGAACCGAAATTCGTGCGTGCGTCCCAGCGCAAGGCGATCGAGGAGGCCAAGGAGCAGGCCGCTGCCGAACGCACCGCCGCCGAAGAGGCCGAGGCCGACGACCGCGTGCTCGCGCCGGCAGAGTCTGCTGCGCCGGCCGATGTGGTGGTGGCTGAACCGGCTGATGTGGTCACGCCTGAGCCGGCTCCAGTCGTCGCGGATACGACTGCTGCAGAAGCGGTTCGGGGTGGCGGGACGCCGACGGCACCGCAGCCTCCGGCGCGCACACCGGCGGCACGCACCGAGGCGGCACCCGAGCCCGAGCCAGAGAAGACGCCAGAGCCGACGCCGGTTCCGAAGCAACCGACACCTGAACTGACGCCCGAGCCGGAAGTTGCTGCAGCCGACGATATTCCACTTCCTGATGAACCATCCGACGACTACGACGCACCACCCGACGATCCCCGGCCGCGCCTCACGTCGAAGGCAGAACCGGAGCCTGCAGAGCCGCCGGCTCCGGGGCTTGATCTGGACACGCTCCGCAAGCGCTTCCAGGAGGTGCGCACGGCCGTGCGTGGCCACAGTTCGCAGGGCAAGACCGTCGAGCCGATGCTGTCGTCGGCAACCGTCCACGATCTGCAGGATCAGACCGTGATCTTGTCGCACCCGGTGGAGATCCTCGTCGGCCGGTTGTCGGCGCCGCACGCCATCGCGATCATCAGGGAAGCCTTCAAGGATGTCCTCGGGACGGAGTTCGACGTCCAGACCATCCATCAGCCGCCCGGTGGCGGCGCTGCGCCATCCGGCCAGGCGCGTACGTCGGCGAAACCTGCGCAGTCGGCTGCCAAGTCGCGGCAAACCTACGCACGGCGCAGCCAAGCGGCCACGCAAACTCCTTCTGCTGCAACGTCATCGGTGGAATCGGCACCGGAGCCGGTGGCCGAACCCGAGGAGCCCGAGCCGCCGCGCGCCGATGAGGACATCCCCCAGGACGAACGCGAGGAAATGGTCGCCGACGCCCAGGCGGCCACACCCGAAGGCCGGCACGACCCGGGGAAGGCCGCCCTCGAGCTGCTCCAATCAGAGTTGGGCGCACGCCCGCTCGAGTGAGAGAACCCCCGCTCCCTGGTCCCGGATTCCGCTGCCTGAGGCGCGACGAGCGCTAGCGAGGAGCCTCGAAGGCCTGGTAAGCCAACGATGTCATCTCACCAGGGGCTTCGAGGCTCGCAGGCTCGCACCTCAGCCGGCGGGGGCAGGCTCGTACGTCGGCCGGTGGAGGAGTGGGCGCTCGTCTCTACAGAATCACGGTGTCAGGCGTCCCACCACGGGCGCAGCGGGAGGTCGCTGTTGCCGAACTTGTCGAGTTTGGTGGCCAAGACATGATGTAGCTGGATGATGTTGCGGTCGAACCCGATTCGACACCCCGCCATGTACAGGCCCCACAGGCGCGCGGTGCCTTCGCCGACCTCTTCGACGGCCTCGTCCCAATGCTCGACGAGGTTGACGTTCCAGTCGCGCAGCGTCATCGCGTAGTGCTCGCGGAAGTTCTCCTCGTGCACCACTTCCATGCCGCCGATGTCCTGAAGCTTGGAGATGATCTTGCCGGAGCCCGTCAGCTCCCCGTCGGGGAACACATAGCGGTCGATGAACGATCCGGCCCGGTTGCGTCCGGAGTTGTCCGGGCGGGTGATGCAGTGGTTCAACAGCATTCCGCCGTCGCGGAGCTTGTCGCGCATGAACCCGAAGTAGGCGGGGTAGTTGCTCACGCCGATGTGCTCGGTGAGACCGATCGACGACACCGCGTCGAAATCGCCCTCGGGGACGTCGCGGTAGTCGCTGTGTCGGACCTCGGCGAGTTCGCCGAGTCCCTCGTCGGCGATGGCCTTCTGCGCCCATTCGGCCTGTTCGGCGGACAACGTCGCGCCGATGACCTTGACGCCGCGTCGGGCGGCGTAGCGGACCATTCCGCCCCAGCCGCAACCGATGTCGAGCAGCCGGTCGCCGGGCTTGAGCCGCAGCTTGTCGTAGACGAGCCGGTACTTGTTGTCCTGTGCGGACTCCAGCGACGCGTCGCGATCGGGATAGACCGCGCAGGTGTAGGTCATCGACGGCCCGAGTACCCACTCGTAGAAGGTGTTCGAGACGTCGTAGTGATAGTGGATCACTTCGGCGTCGCGGGACTTGCTGTGCCGGAAGCCCTCGGCGAATCGGCGCCAGCGGGGCACGGCCTCCTGGGGCGGCGGTGCGATCGGCTTGAAGTGTTCGAGTCCGATGGAGCGGGCGATCTGCGCGAGCGCCAGGGCGGACGGACGGGTGAACTCGAGGTCGCCGGCCAGCGCGCGCAACGCCTCGTACGGGTCGCCCGGGTGTGCCCCGATGAGTTCGAGGTCGCCGGCGATGTAGGCGCGTGCCAGCCCGAGATCACCGGGCGCGGTGACCAGATAGGTTGTGCCACGCGGAGTTTTGAGATTCAGGCCGTACGGCGCGTCGATCGGGCCGGCGGAACTGCCGTCGTAGGCGGTGATCCGGATCTGGAGGTTCCCGCCGAGGAGCGACTCGAAGATCTCGGCAAGACTCATCTTGGTCGAACCGGTATCGAGTCCCGACGACGTTTCACGGAATGTGGTCATTGGCGCTTCACCGCTTTCGCATAGAGATCCAGCAGACGTCCCCGCGGGTCGTACCGCTTCTTGAGCAGCCGATAGTGTTCGCCGCCGTAGAGCTCGTCGAAATCCTCGGGGCTGTAGAAGGATTCCGAGTACAGCGACTTGTGACCGTCGAGCTCGGCCACCTTGTGTTCGATCATCTTGTTGGCGTGGCCGGGGTCTCCCGGCGTCACCGGGACCGCCGACCAGAAGCCGACGTTGACGTAGGTCTTGTGCGGTTGCAACGGATACAGCGGCCACGGGCGTGCGGGGTCGGAGCCGGAGAGTGCCGGCTCACGTAACCGCAGCGGGCACAGCCAGATCGGCTCGATCGGGATGTTGGCGAGAAACCATTCGAGGTAGGCCGTGGTGTTCTCGATCGGGACCTCGATGTCCTGGACGACGCGTTCGCCGGGCGGTTCACCCTTGCGTGCGTTGAGCCGGTCGCCGATGTCGTACCGCTGATCGAGGCCGATCAGCTTCCAGTAGAAGCTGCTGCGCAGATAGCGTTTGGGCCACAGGCGTCGGATACGCGGGTTCTGAGCGCCGAACGCGCGGGAACACCAGAACCAGTCGGTGTCCCAGCGCCATAGGTAATCGTGGATGGTCAGCCGGTCGGTCTTCTTGCTCTGGATGGACCGGTAATAGATGTCCATGCCGGTGTAGTCGGAGACCGGTCCCGGCTCGGTCGTCGACCGACCCAGCGTCAGGTAAGACTCGGTGGCCGAGAACACCACGCCGTCAAGGTAATCGACCTGCTGCCCGTCGTAGGTGCCGGTGTCGACGATCGTGCTCATCGTCGACTGCAGGTCGGCGAGCCGGTCGAAACGGACATGGCGCAGTTCGACATACGGAGACACCGGCACGAGCTCGATCTTGAGTCGCACCGAGTAGCCGAGTGTGCCGTAGGAGTTGGGGAACCCGAAGAACAGATCGGAATGCTCGTTCGTGGGTGTGGCGGTGATGATGTCGCCGCTGCCGGTCAGGATGTCGATCTCGAGCACGGCCTCGTGCGGCAATCCGTCGCGGAACGACGTCGACTCGATGCCGAGTCCGGTGACCGCGCCGCCGAGCGTGATGGTCTTCAACTGCGGCACCACCGTCGGCGCCAGGCCGTACGGGAGAGTGACCGCGACCAGGTTCTCGTAGGTGCACATGCCCGCGACGTCCGCGGTCTTCGCGTCGGGGTCCACCGAGATCACCCGGTCCAGACCCGAGACGTCCAGACCGGGATATGGATTGGCCGCACGCTTGCGAAACAGGTTCGACGTCTTCTTGGCCAGCCGCACGGTGGCCTCGGGCGGAATGGCGCGATAACTCGCCAGGAGGGTCGACACCCCCTGGTCGAAAGCCTCTGCCCCCATCTCCAACCGGTCAGAGTTCACTTGGCTAGCCTAGGACGTGATCAGTGCACCCGCCAATCAGTTCTAAGGAGAGCCCAATCGTGGGTCAGATTTCCGCAACTCAGTCGGTCGACATCGCCGCCGCTCCCGACGCCGTGATCGGCGCGCTGGCCGACTACAACGAGGTGCGTCCGGCGATCCTGCCCGAGCAGTACCGCGACTACGCCGTGATCAGCGGCGGCAACGGCGACGGCACCGTGGTGCACTGGATTCTGCAGGCCACCTCCAAGCGTCAGCGTGACGTGAAGGCCACCGTGTCGGTGGTTCCCGCCGCCGGGAGCGGAGCGAGCGGGGCGAATGCTGCAGCTACCGTCACCGAACGCGACGAGAACTCGACGATGGTCACGACGTACCAGGTCGTCGCCGCGGGCAACGGCTCCAAGGTGACCACCACGACCACCTGGAACAGCAACGCCAGCGGCATCGGCGGCTTCTTCGAGAAGACCTTCGCGCCGAAGGGACTTGCACGCATCCAGGCTGCGCTGCTCGCGAACCTCAAGACGCGCCTGGAGAGCTGACCGTCGGTGCGTCGGGGCCGCCGGCGACCATCGCCGCTGCCGATTCGTGACGGGGTCGATGCGACGCGTGTGGTCTTGCGCTCCGGCCCGGATCGGACCGTGCGCGAGTGCCTGCTGACCACACCCTCGCTCGACGGCCTCACCGACGATGACCTGAGCGATCGCGCCGACGCCGGAGAGATCGTCGATGCAGCCGGCCAACCGATCTCGCTGGACGACCCGGCCCGCCTGAACACGTCGATCTACCTCTACCGAGACGTCGCCGACGAGGTGCCGATCCCGTTTGACCTGCCGATCCTGTATCGCGACGACAACATCGTCGTCGTCGACAAGCCGCATTTTCTGGCGACGATGCCGCGCGGCCGACATGTGACGCAGACAGCGTTGGTGCGTCTGCGGCGCCAACTCGGCTCCGACGACGTCGCACCGGCGCATCGGCTCGATCGGCTGACCGCCGGAGTGCTGCTCTTCACCCTGCGGCCGCAGGTGCGCTCGGCCTACCAAGAGTTGTTCGCGTCGCGGACCGCCGCCAAGGAGTATCGGGCGCTTGCCCCGGTCGACGCATCGCTGACCGATACCGTCACCGTGCGCAACCGCATCGAGAAAACCGCCGGGGACCTGCGCGCACTCGTCGTCGACGGCCCGGTCAACGCGATCAGCGACGTCACCCTCATCGACACCACTATGGATGGCGGCGTCTACCGGTTGGTCCCGCACACCGGTCGCACGCACCAGCTGCGGCTGCACATGTCGCAGCTGGGCGTGCCGATCGTCGACGACCCGCTCTATCCTGACGTGCGCCCCGAACTGGCGGCGCGGCCCGACAAGGGAGACTTCTCCGCACCACTGCGACTGATCGCGCATGCGCTGGAGTTCACCGACCCGATCACCGGCGAGCGTCGTCGCTTCGAGAGTCGGCGGTCGGTGACCGGATGAGCACAGACGGTCATGATGGATACATGGCGCTTGATCTGTGTTGTCTCCTGTGGGCTCACCCCGGTCGTCGGGCGGAGATGCACTCCTACGAGGACAAGGTGCTTGCCCTGGTCGCCGACCATGGGGGCGTCGTGCGACAGCGCGCTATCCGTTCGGTGCGACAGCGCGCTATCCGTTCGGTGCGACAGCGCGCCCTCTGTGACGATCCGGACGGGCCCGACGAGCTTCAGATCATCTCGATCGGGGACCGAGCGGCGCTGGACCGCTTCATGGCCGATCCGCGTCGGACTGCACTGGCCGCCGAGCGTGACAGTGCGATTGCACGCACCGAACTGTTCGAGGTGGCACTGGTGGCCACTCCCGTCACCGAGGAGACGACATGACGCAGTTGCTGCGAGTCCAGAATTTCGGGGTGTCGCGCGACGGATACGGCGCGGGCGAGGGACAGAGCGTCGAGCGTTCGTTCGGTCATGCCGATCCGGCGAGCATCTTCGCCTGGGCGGGGGCAACCGCGAGCTGGCCCAATCGGACCGAACCCGGCGGCACTCGCGGTCTCGACGACTACTTCACCCGCGACTTCCACCACAACATCGGCGCCGAGATCATGGGGCGCAACAAATTCAGTCCGCTGCGCGGTCCCTGGGAGGATCACGACGAGTGGCTCGGCTGGTGGGGCGACGAACCACCATTCCACACCCCGGTCTTCGTGATGACCCACGATGCTCGGCCGTCGTTCAGTCTGTCCGACACCACCTTCCACTTCGTCGACGACGAACCCGCAGCCGTACTCGAGATGGCGCGCGCAGCGGCCGACGGCAAGGACGTGCGACTCGGTGGCGGGGCGGCGATCATCCGCTCATTCCTCGACGCCGACCTCGTCGACACCATGCATGTGGCCGTGTGCGACGTCGAACTCGGTGGCGGATCGCGGCTGTGGGAGACACCCGACGAGCTGCTCGACCGCTTTTATCTGGAGGTCGTGCCCAGCCCGAGTGGCGTCACGCACCACCTGTTCTGGCGACGCTGACGTCTGGACGCGTCCGCTAGCCTGGCGAGGTGACGATCCGCGCGTCGTATGAACGACATCCCGACCTGGGATGTGAGGCCGTCGTGTTCATCGACGACGAGTCACTGGCCTGTTTCCAGATCCAACGCGACCTCGTCGGCGGTCCCCGCGCCCACGAATACTGCGTGACCACCGGGGCCAGCGCGCCGATCTACGGCGGGATCGCCGACTGGCGCCGCGTCGAGGACCGGTTCGAATTCGCATTGACGCGTCGCGCGAGTCGCCTCTTCGGGGACGAACTGCTGTCCTTCGAGATCAGCCCCGCCGACGAGTCCACCGTCGACGACATCGCGGCGCATGTCGATCGATTGCTGCGTTGAGCTGACGGTTACCCTGGACGGGTGACTCAACCTTTCGATCCCAGCGCACTGTTCGGCGGCGGCGGGGGTGGCGACAACCCGATGGCCGGGCTGTTGGCCCAGGCCCAGCAGATGCAGGAGCAGCTGCTGAACGCACAGAACGAGATCGCCGCGACGGAGGTCGTCGGGACCGCGGGAAACGGCCTGGTCACCGTCACCGGCAACGGCACCGGGGAGATCACCGCAGTGACCATCGACCCCAAGGTCGTCGACCCGGACGACGTCGAGACCCTGCAAGACCTGGTGCTCGGGGCACTCGCCGATCTGTCGACGAAGCGCGAAACGCTCGCGACCGAGAAGATGGGCCCGCTCGCCGGAGGACTCGGCGGCCTGCCGGGACTCGGCTGAGGCCCCACCGAAGAAGCCGGGACCACCGATGTACGAGGGACCGATCCAGGACCTGATCGATGAGCTGGCCAAACAGCCGGGACTCGGGCCCAAGGGCGCCCAACGGATCGCGTTTGCGCTGCTCGCGGGCGAGAAGGTCGACATCGACCGGCTGATCGCCGCCCTCGGTCGGGTGCGCGACGACGTGACCTTCTGCGCCGAATGCGGGAACGTGTCGGCCAACCGGCTGTGCCGCATCTGTTCGGACGCCCGGCGCGACGCCACCAAGATCTGCGTCGTCGAAGAGCCCAAGGACGTGCACGCCATCGAGCGGACGAAGGAATTCCACGGCCGCTATCACGTGCTCGGAGGTGCACTCGACCCGTTGTCGGGGATCGGGCCCGATCAACTGCGCATTCGCGAGTTGCTCCGGCGTCTGGCGAACACCGAGGACGGCAACGACGTCACGGAGATCATCGTGGCCACCGATCCCAACACCGAGGGCGAGGCGACCGCAACCTACCTGCTGCGCATGCTCAAGGACTTCCCCGGACTGTCCGTGACGCGACTGGCGTCGGGGCTTCCGATGGGCGGAGATCTTGAATTCGCCGACGAACTCACACTCGGGCGGGCCTTGTCGGGTCGTCGTATCCTCGCCTGAGCCGCTGCGGCCTTTCCGGCGGCGCGTGCCGGGACGGCGTCTGCTAGAGATATAGGGATGCCGAGACGGGGGAGTGTGTGTTGAAACACCGAATGGGTGTGCGATTGCTGGGTGCCGTCGTGGCGATCGGCGCCGCCGCGGGTGTACTGACTACCCCGCCGCAAGCTGTCGCGGCCCCGCAGTCGTTGCAGTGGGGTCCCTGCCCCAAGGTGCACAGCACCAGCAGTGCCGTCCAGTGCGCAACGGTCGTTGTGCCGCGTGACTACGCCAAGCCGAATGGTCCGACGATCAACGTGACCGTCAGCCGCATCCCCGCCCGCGACCCGGCGCACAAGATCGGGGTGCTGGTCGGCAATCCGGGCGGTCCCGGCGGCGACGCGCTCGGCCTCTTCTCGTGGGCGCCACCTCCCGCACCTGTGCGCGACCGCTTCGACCTGGTGGCCGTCCAGCCACGTGGGCTGTGGAGCGCCACGCCGATTCGGTGTGCGAAGTTCAACGCCGACAACGACATCGAAGCATTGATGAACTACGGCGCGATCAATCGGCAACGCTGCGAGCGGCAGAGCCCGGGCTATCCGTCGACCATCACCACCGAGAACACCGCACGAGACATCGAGATGGTGCGACGCGCTCTCGGAGTCAACAAGCTCAGTCTGTACGGACTCTCGTACGGCACCACGCTGATGGCCACGTATGCGACGTTGTACCCGCAGCACACCGATCGTCTCGTGCTCGACTCGGCCGTCGACCCGACCGGTGTGTGGAATCGTGTCGGCAACGACCAGACGCCCGGGTACAAGGCGCGGGTCAACGCGATGATGACGTGGATTGCCCAGCACGACAACATCTATCACCTAGGGAAGACACCACTCGCGGTGTACCGCAAGTGGAGTGCGCTGGTGGAGAAGCAGGCGGGTGTACCGCCCTCACTGGCCGCGCCGCCTGCACAGGTGGGCGATGTTCCGCCAGGCCTGAAAGCCGTGTCGCAGCAGTACATTGCGGGTGTCAACCTGACCGCCGATGTCCGGGCGCGGTGGGAGAACTTCGTCGCGACGATGCTGACCGGCAAGGAGCAGTCGGATTCGTCGTTGCTCGTCGGGACGCGTCAGCTCGCGCCCGACCGCAACTACTGGCCGATCGTCGCATTGCGCCTGGCCAACAAGCTCCCGCGTCGGAAGGCCGTCAAGCCGACGCAGGAGGAGATCGCCGCCGCCGAGGCGTCGAGCAATATGCACAACATCATCATGTGCAACGAGAATCAGTACCCGGCGCAGCCGTCGCAGATCCCTGCGGCGCTCTTCAGCAACCTCGTCGTCAGTGACGTCTTCGACGCTCCCGGACTGTTCTGGGGCGCCGGAATCGCCTGCGCCGGAACCACTCCTATCGTTCGGCCGGTGGCCACGCGAAACCGTGGGCTTGCGGTGCAACCGCTGCTGATCAACAGCCTCGGCGACCCGCAGACGCCCTATCGTGGCGCGATGAGGCTGCGCGCGCAGATGGGTGCACACCTCATCACGGTCGGCGGCGGCGATCACGGACAACTCGCCCGCGGGAACCGTCCGCTCGACGCTGCCATCGCCCAGTATCTGATCACCGGCCACACGTCGGTGACGTCGGCACCGCAGGCGCCGATCACCACGCCGCTCACCCGTCTGCCCGGTCCTACCTCCGAGTCGCGCAGCGAGCGGGTCGGCTACGGCTGGTGACACCCGTCGCGGCGGCAGGGCTCGATCCTGCAGTCGACGCTCGGCTCGACGCTCTCGCCGCCGAGATGGTGTCGGGGATCGTTGCGATCGACGGACCGTCGGGCGCGGGCAAATCCCGTGTTGCCGACGCGCTGATGGCCAAACTTGCCGCCAACCGCACCGGTGCGGTGCTCGTCCGCACCGACGACTTCGCCACCTGGGACAACCCGGTGGCGTGGTGGCCGGAGCTGGAAACCGATGTGCTGCACGCCTTTATCCGCCGCCACGACTATCAGTACCGGCCACGTGTCTGGCACGACGGGGTGCCCGAGCCCGGAACCCGCGTCTGGTATCGCTGGCAGCCGTTGCTGGTCATCGAAGGCGTGTCGTCGGCTCGGCGTCGGATCGCGAACCGGCTGACGCACACCCTGTGGCTCGACGGTCCACCCGCGGAAGAACGGCTCGAACGTGCCGTCGCACGCGACGGCGAGCAAGCGCGACCCCACCTCGCACAGTGGCAACAGTTCGAGCGCGGGTGGTTTGCCGTCGACCGCACCCGAGAGCGTTGTCGGGTTCTGGACTGATCGGCATAGGCTCGGAGCATGACCATCGCCGACCTCGACCGGGAACTGGTGCAATGCCGCGCCTGCCCGCGGCTCGTCGAATGGCGCGAACGCGTCGCGCAGGAGAAGCGGGCAGCGTTCGCCGACGAGACCTATTGGGGCCGACCGGTACCCGGCTTCGGGCCGACCGACGCCGCAATCGTGATCATCGGCCTTGCCCCTGCCGCCCACGGTGCCAACCGGACCGGCCGGATGTTCACTGGTGACCGTAGTGGCGACATGCTGTTCGCCGCGCTCTTCGAAGCGGGGCTGGCCAATCAAGCGACCGCGGTGTCGGCCCACGACGGGATGAAGCTGTACCGAACGAGAATGACGGCACCGGTGCATTGCGCACCGCCGCAGAACAAGCCGACCCCCGAAGAACGGGACCGTTGCGCGCACTGGATGCATGCGGAGCTCGAGTTGCTGGCACCCAGCATGCGGTCGGTGGTCGCGCTCGGTGCGTTCGGATGGCGTCAGACACTGCACACTCTCGCGGAACTGGGCTGGACCGTGCCGCGCCCGCGGCCGGTGTTCGCCCACGGTGCCACGGCATCGCTGGCTCGGGGGCAGCAGGAGATCGTCGTCTTCGGTTGCTACCACGTCAGCCAGCACAACACCTTCACCGGCCGGCTGACCTTACCGATGGTCGTCGATGTGCTTACTGCCGCAGCAGAATTCGCGGGAGTCGATCCGGGGAACTCAGCCGCGTCGTCCGGCGACGAGCCGTTCGCGTCGTAGGCGGTCGACTTCGGGTAGTTCCAGCGGGTCGAGCCGTTCGACGCCCATCGCCCGGGCCAACAGGAAATCGGCCAACTCCGGATTGCGGGCCAGTGCCGGTCCGTGCATGTAGGTTCCGATCACCGAACCCTGCACCACACCTTCGGTGCCGTCGCCGACGCCGTTCCCGACGCCGTGTCGCACCCGGCCGAGTGGCCGGGCGTCGGAGCCGAGTGTGCTTCCGCCACGGTGGTTTTCGAATCCGGTGAGCGGCGAGGTGAGTTCGTCGATGACGGGGTCGGTGACGAGTTCGCCGATGCTGCGAGCCGCTTGCGGCGACGTCGTGAGGTCGAACAGCGAGATGCCGTCGACGCGCTCGCCGGCCGACGTCTCATACCAGTGTCCGAGCACCTGGATGGCCGCGCAGATGGCCAGGACCGGACGCCCGGCCGCGGCAGCGCGCTGTAACCCGGGGAACTTGGTCAGGTGGCGTGTGGCGAGCCGCTGGGCGTAATCCTCTGCGCCACCGAGGGTGTAGACGTCCAGGGACTCGGGTACCTCGTCGTCGAGCGTGATCTGCACGACCTCGGCGTCGATGCCGCGCATCCGGGCGCGCTGCCGCAGGATGAGCGCGTTGCCGCCGTCGCCGTAGGTGCCCATCACGTCAGGCAGGACCAGCCCGATCCGCACAGTGGACTCGCTCATTGCTCACCCCTCCGGGACCGAGCGGCACGATCCAGGGCGATACCCAGATCGCGGAACGCGGTGTAGTTCGCGAGTACCTCAACGCGGCCCGGCGGACAGGATGCGATGGCGCGCACGGGATCCGGGATGGTGGTGTGTTCGGCGCCCGCGTAGAGCAGCCGGACCGACAAGTCGGCGGCACGTTCGCCGGCGGCGACCACGGCCATGGTCTCGAATGCCTCGAACCGCACATCCCACAGCCACGAGAGATCCTCGCCGTCGGGGACCTGGCCGTTGACGGCGATCACCAAACCGTCGGCGTCCTGGTCGATCATGGAGAGGGCCTCTTGCCAGCCGGCCGGGTTCTTGGCGAGCAGAGTGCGCACGGAGTGATTGCCGACCTGGTGGATGCCATACCGTCCGGCGACCTCGCCGACGGTGCCGACGGCTGCGACGGCCTTGTCCGGATCGGCGCCCATCGCGACCGCTGCCGCGACCGCCTGCGCGGCGTTGCCTCGGTTGGCCCGCCCCGGTACCGCGAGATCGAGGCGCGACCGGAAGCCGTCCGGGCCATAGATGTTCTCGTCGTCGACCCACCAATCCGGGGTGGGTCGACGGAACGATTGGTCGCCGGTCGAATACCAACCGTCGTCGGATCGGACGATGGGTTCGCCGGTGCGTGGACAGCTCACCGAGTCGCCGACCCAACTCGCGCCGGCCGCCACCCACACAACATGCTCCGCGTCGAAGGCGGCAGAGGTGACCAGCACATCGTCGCAGTTGGCGACGACGGTCGTCTTCGGATGGCGCGAGATTCCTTCGCGCAGCCGCCGCTCGATCATGTTGATCTCGCCGACGCGGTCGAGCTGGTCGCGGGAGAGATTGAGCAGCACAAGGACTTCGGGGTCGACGGCGTCGCTGACATGCGGTACGTGCAACTCGTCGACTTCGAGCGCGCACACCGGTGCGCTGCGCTGCAGGGTCAGGGTGGCGATGATCCCGGCGTCCATGTTGGCGCCGTCGGCCTGGGTGGCCACCTCACCGATCTCGGCGAGTGCCGCAGCGGTCATCCGAGTGGTGGTGGACTTCCCGTTGGTTCCGGTGATGATCGCGGTCCGTTTTCCTGCGGCGAGTCGTCGCATGATGTCGGGATCAATCTTTGCGGCCACCAGGCCGCCGATCATCGAACCCTTGCCTCGTCCTGCCGTGCGCGACGCCCAGCGGGCCGCGGCGGCAGCCGTCAACGCGATCGAGGTGCGGACAGGTACACGGTCGGGCATGGGGACGAGTCTGTCATAGGACTTCGGCACGGGTGTGTGCGCAGATGCGCACGCCGCGTAAGGTCCCTGCTGTGAGCCGTGCCACAACGATGAAGCTGTCGCCCCTCGCCCGACCCCAGCGCGCCCTCATGTCGGGGATGGGAAAGCTGCAACCCCTGGTCTCTCCGCTGTTCGGTAGACGCACGCGAGTGAACGCCGACGGTGAACGGCTGGCGCCGGAGATGGCTGCCGTGGGCTGGTCGGCGGCGCACATCCCCGGGATGGGTCTCGGCGGTCCAGAAGTGGAGCCCTCGCGTCGTGGTGTCGACGAGGGTGCTGCGGGACTGGCCGAGAAGTTCCCGCCGTTCGCGGTCGAAGAAGATCTGGTCATCGACTCGCCGAGCGGGCCGATCCCGGCGACGCGATACCGTGCCCGCGAGGAATCGTCCGGTCTGCTGGTGTTCTTTCACGGTGGCGGTTTCGTCCTCGGCAGTCGGATCAGCCACGACGGTCTCGTCCGGCGACTGGCCCTGGGTGCAGACGTCGACGTGCTGTCGGTCGACTACCGGCTCGCCCCCGAGCACCCTTTTCCGGCTGCCGTCGAGGACGCGGTCGCGGCATGGCGGTTTGCGGTCGAGGCGGCGCCTCGCTGGGGGCGCTCGCCGAACCGGATCGTCGTCGGCGGCGACAGTGCCGGTGGAAACCTGAGCGCGGTGGTGGCTCAGCAGGTCCGCGGCGACGGCGTGACCCCGTGCCTGCAACTGCTGCTCTATCCGATCACCGATCTGGGGAATGTGCGGCCGTCGCGCCGCGAGTTCGAGTCTGGCCTGTTCCTCACCGAGGAGCGGCTCGAATGGTTCAACAACCATTACGTGCCGGAACCTGCGATGCTCACCGATCCACGCTGCTCGCCGCTGCTGGCCGAGGATCTGAGCGGCCTCGCTCCCGCGCACGTCGTGGTGGCGGGCTTCGACCCACTCCGCGACGAGGGCCTCGAGTATGCGCAGCGGCTGGTCGACGCCGGAGTTCCGGTCACGGTGCAACGAGAGGGCGCCATGATCCACGCCTTCGCCAACATGACGCTGATCAGCGCCGGTGCACGCGCGGCCGTGGACCGGGTCAACGAGGCCGTTCGTGAAGCGATCGAGAAGGTGCAGCCCGAGGACTGAATCGAAGAGTACTGCTTTCAGGCCTCCTGAACTGCGGAAACGCTTCGACCCCACCGCTCCCTGAGGTGCGAGGAGCGCCAGCGACGGTCCGCTACGCCCCCACCGCTCCCTGAGGTGCGAGGAGCGCCAGCGACGAGCCTCGAAGGGCCTGGTGAGACAACAATGTCATCTCACTGGGCCGAAGCTCGCAGGCTCGCACCTAGCCGGCGGGGAGGCGTTCTTCCCGCCGCCACGATCGTCGCCGTCACCTCATCTCAGCCGGCGACCGGGAGCCGCGGCACCGACGAGTTGGGGCTCGGCGCTGTCGTCGGCCGACGGAGTTTCCGGCAAATGCGGTCGGGACACCGGCGCGGCGAGCACGCCTGCCGCGCACCCCACGATCACGACAGCGGCCCCGGCCAGCTCGACGATCGTCGGCGTCTCACCGAGAAACGCCCACGACGCGCTGATGCCGACGATGGGCACGAGCAGCGACAACGGTGCGACGCGACTGGCCGCGTGCCGGGACATGAGCGAGGTCCAGATTCCCGAACCGGCGATAGTGCCGAGTAGCACCACGTAGGCGAGACCGCACAACGCGAGGATGCCGGTGTGGGTGCCGAGGGTGGCGACCGCGTCGAATCCGGCCGACGGTCCCTCGACCGCAAGGCTGAGGGCATAGAGCGGGATCGGCGGGATCACCGACATCCACAGCGTCATGCGCAGGGCGTCGTCGGGCTGTGCGAGCCGCCCGCCGATGTTGCCGAAGGCCCAGGACAATCCGCCGAGGACGGTGAGCGCGATCGGCAACAACGCGCCGACACCCAGACTGCTGTGCGCGGTCCGATCCACCGCGATGAGTGCCATTCCGCCGACCGCCGCGACGATTCCGATCACCTGCAGCGGCGCCATGCGCTCCCGCAGGAACACGACGCCGAGGATGACGGTGAACGGCGCGGAGGTCTGCAGGACGAGTGAGGCGAGACCTGTCGGCATGCCCAACTCCATCGCGAGGAACAAGCACGCGAACTGCAGTGTGCCGAAACCGACTGCGTACAGGAAGAACCAGCGCAGTTGCACCTTGGGGAACCGCACGAACAGCATCACCGGGATCGCCATGACCGCGAACCGCAGCGCCGCGAAGAAGAACGGTGGGAAGTGGTCGAGGCCCAGGCGGATGGCGATGAAGTTGAAACCCCACAGGAGGACGACTGCCAGGCCGAGGGCGCGATCACGTGGGGACATGATTGCCATCGTGCGGCCTGAATCGGTGAAGGACAATCGAATTTATCCGCATAGATAGTTCATACTTGCTACATTAATTGCCCGGTGGTGAGGCTTGCCACAATGCCGACCCGGTGTGGCATCATTCCGGCATGAGCAGATTCGGGGTCATGCTTTCGGGTGCAGCGACAGTTCTCGCCGTGACGGCGGTGGGGGTGGGCACGACGATCGGTGCGGCCGACGCGCGGGCCGTCGTCGGCCCGCGCATCGCTGTGTCGATTTCGGGCAACACCGATTGGCAGGTCACTTTCGACAAGGGCGACGCACGGTCGGAGAGGTGCAAGCTCTTTGTCGGGAACAAGGTTGTGCCGATCTCGACCGGTGGCACGGCGACCGTGTCGGGTGCGGCGGTGAAGGCCGGCCGGCACCCGGTGGTGTTGAGGTGCGGCCGGCAGAGCAGCCCCACACTGTGGCTCTATGCGCCGCGCGGCCAGATCAACGACATCGCGACCTGGGCGAGCAACACCACCGCGGGCATCCTCGGGATCTGAATTCAGCGCCAACCGAGTTCCGGCGCCACATGCGTCAGGATCGACTCGATCACGTGTGCGTTGTATTCGACGCCTAGTTGGTTGGGTACCGTCAGCAGCAGCGTGTCGGCGGCCGCGATCGCCTCGTCCTCGCGTAGTTGCTCGATGAGCTTGTCGGGTTCGTCAGCGTAGCTCCGACCGAATCGCGCGACGCTGTTGTCGATCACGCCGACCTGGTCGTCCTCGGCACCACCACGTCCGAAGTACATCCGATCGCGATCGTCGATGAGCGCAAAGATGCTGCGGCTCACCGAGACTCGTGGTATGCGCTCGTGCCCCTCGTCGGCCCAGACCTTGCGGAAGCGTTCGATCTGTTCTGCCTGCAGCTGATGGAACGGCACTCCGGTGTCCTCGGTCAGCAGGGTTGAACTCATGAGGTTCATGCCTTGGCGGGCCGTCCATTCGGCCGTCGCACGCGTGCCTGCGCCCCACCAGATCCGATCCCGGAGCCCGGGTGATTGCGGCTCGATGGGCAGCAGGCCGGGCGGATTGGGGAACATCGGCCGAGGGTTCGGCTGCGCGAATCCCTTGCCCTCGATGACCTTCAGGAAGACGTCGGTGTGCTGACGCGCCATATCGGCGTCCGGCGCCGGGAACGGAGCGAGCGGGTCGCGTGTTGCCGTCGATTCCTCAGGTGGGACGTAGCCGAAGTACTTGTAGCCGTCGATGACCTGCTCGGGTGAGCCACGGCTGACGCCCAGCTGCAGGCGGCCGCGCGAGATCAGGTCCGCGGCGCCCGCGTCTTCGGCCATGTACATAGGGTTCTCGTAGCGCATGTCGATCACGCCGGTGCCGATCTCGATGCGGTTGGTGCGCGCGCCGATGGCTGCCAGCAGCGGGAACGGTGATGCGAGCTGGCGGGCGAAGTGGTGCACACGGAAGTAGGCGCCGTCTGCGCCCAGTTCCTCGGCTGCGACCGCCAGTTCGACGGACTGCAGCAAGGCGTCGGACCCGGACCGCACCTGCGAACCGGGGGAATCGGACCAGTGGCCAAAGGAGAGGAAACCGATGTTCTTCATAACCGTCTAAACGTACCGCGGTCCGTTTAATTCCGACCCCGGCGATGCGGTGTCCAGCACCAGTCCCATGACCACGGCGTCCCAGAGTTCGCCGGAGCGGCGCCGGTAGTGCCGCCGCAGACAACCCTCTCGCACAAATCCGAACTTCTCGTAGAGTCCGATCGCCGGACCGTTGTGCGGCCAGACCTGGAGTTCGAGTTTGTGGGCTCCGCGCTCGGTGCTCCACGCGATGGCCTCGGTCATCAGTGCACTGCCGATTCCGCGGTGTCGCCAGGCGCGGTCGATCTGCATGCCGAACTCGGTGACACCGGGCAACCCGAAGGCGATACCGAGACCGCCGACGATGTCGTCGCCGATGAGCGCGATGAACAGTGCCTTGTCCTCCGAATCGACCAGCGACCGGAAGAGTCCGCGCTCGCGCGCCGGGTCGAGTGGGGCCTCGGAGCCGATCCACACCCCCTCGGCGGCCACGCGTTCACGGAGATCGAACAGACCCGCGGCGTCGTCCTCGATCGCCGGTCTGATCACGAGGTCATCGGTCATGTCCAGATCGTAGTCCGCGAAAAACGATAAGACAGTAGCCCTTTCGTCTTACGCTCTCAGCGTCGCACGACCGCAGGTGGAGTCCAGCGGCCATCGAGAACCTCGGGATGGGGTTGGTAGAGGCGCATCGTCACGCCAAGGGTGCCACGCGGTGCGGGCAGCCAGTTGTCCCGTTTGTCCGCGCCCGGATCGGCGTGCTGGAGATACAGATCCAGCGAACCGTCGTCGTTGTACCGCAAGCGATCTCGATCGCCGATGGCGAATCGGTCGAGCTCGTTGGCCACCTGATAGCCCTCCGCGTCGTACATGGTCACCGACCAGAACGCGTCCACCGGTGGCAGCCCGTCGGCCGGGAAGTGGATGACATAGTCGTTGTCCCCGTCGAGTGGTGTGCCGTCCGCGTCGGCCACCAGCACCGGGTACGCGGCGTCGTCGGCCGGGTTCGCCCCGAGGCCGAGCAGCGTGATGCGTGCACGCTGCAGGTAGTCGTTGCCGTAGACCCCGATCGAGTTCGTCAGGGTCATCCATCCGTTCACCGGCTGCGCAAGGTGTGAAAGGTCGGTGATCTTCGCCAGCGCGGCAGCCCGGCCCTTCTCGAGTTCGGCCAACGCTGCGTCGTCGAACTGCGCAGCATCGAACGGCATGCCCGGCACCAGTCCGATGCGCGCGATCCGCGCCAGCACGGAGAAGTCGGTCGGATGCGGAGGATTGACAGCCAGGATCTCGGCCGCCCAGGCGAAGAACTCCACCACAGACAACCCGTTGACGAGTCGCACGGGTTCGGTCTGCACGTCGATGTCGCCGCCGGTCGTCGCGAGGTTGCCGGGTGTGAGTTCGGTGATCGACAGTCCGTCCTGAAACTTGCCGACAGTGGCGTAGTCGGATGGGCCGTTTGTCTGGACTCGGCCGATCGCCCACACGTGGGGAGTCGGAGTGATGATGAGGGTCGCGACGTCGGGGATCACGCCGTTGTCGAGGCCGACGTTCCCCGGACCGACGAGAACGTAGCGCGCGGGACCGTTGCCGGTGGTCCGGGTGCCCGGCGCCGCGAAAACGTCCGTCCACATGTCCAGGAACGGCAGCATGTAGTAGCGATCGGCCTCGGGAACCTCGATCAACACCGGTCCGCCGGTGAGATCGAGCCAGACCATCGAGTACAGGGTGTCGAAGTTGGGGCGGACCACCGAGCGGAACTCGGCGGTGGGGAACGCCCGCAAGTGGTTGAAGCGATTCGCGCCACCGAAGCCCGACGGCGACCGCGGCGATGTCTGCTGTCGCCGGGTGACGTCCATCGTCACGAGTGGGTACAGGTAGGTGTACGCCTCGGCGGCCAATGTGGCCAGGTTGTCGTTCGGGGAGCTTGTCATGTCCGCCCTCGCGGTCGGTGGAGTTTGGGTCGACGGAGCATGGTCGGCGCTGCTCTCACGGCGCCGCCGAATGGCCGCCCTGACCACGTCGGCAGCGTTGTCATCGGGCGTTGCTCGCACCACGGGATGCCCGATGACGGCACCTCGTTGCAGGCGGCCAGGTCGGATCATCTCCACCTCCACACTCTCCGAGCACCACGGTCGACGCCGACCGACCACATCGTCACCGACAATGTTCTGTCCATGCGTCACCCGGTTCGTATGACCGACCGTCTACGATTCCTTCGAGTACGGACGCGTTACTGCAGCGTGTCGTGAAGATCCGGGGAACTGAGGTGCGCGATGGGCCAGCCGGCTCTGCAGGTGGTGCCGGGCGGTGGACGCCCGGCCGTGCCGCCCGGTTTCGTGCGCCGTCCGCGCGTTGCCGACGCGCTGAACCGAGGCGTGCGCCATCCTCTGACCGTGGTCTGCGCGGGAGCCGGCTACGGCAAGACCCTTGCAGTGGCCGCATGGGCGTCGAAGACCGACCAGCACATCGCCTGGCTGGTGGCAGGTGGCGCAAGTGGCCTGCGATCGTTCTGGCTTGGCGTGGTCGCGGCGATCACCGACGCCGACGGTGACTCCGGCAACGCGGCACTTGCCGACCTCACACCGGGCGTCGAGTTCGGTTCGGCCGAGCTCGAACGGATCCTCGACGCACTGTGCGAGTTGAGGGCGGACACGGTCCTCGTGGTCGATGACTTTCACACGATCTCCGATCCGGAGGTGATCGCCTCCATCAGCGAACTCCTCGATCGCCGGCCGTCGACGCTGCGCCTGGTGCTGATCACCAGGACCGAGCCGCCACTGCGTCTGCGGCGCCGCCAGATCGCCGGTGACCTGGTCGAGATCGGCGCCGACGAACTCGCCTTCACCAGGCCCGAGGTCGAGGAGTTCTGCCGTCGAGCGGGTGCCGACGTGTCGTCCGCCGACATCGACGTCATCGTCGAGAAGACGGCCGGCTGGCCCGCAGGCCTCCGGCTTCTGCTGCTCTCTGCCGACCGCGGCGACCTGCACGAAGGTCTGCGCAGGTTCGGCGGCAAACAGCGGCTCGTCGCCGCCTACCTGCTCGAAGAGGTGCTCGATCACATCGCGCCGAGCGATCGTAAGTTCTTGCTGGCCACCAGTATTGCCGACCCTATCAACGCAAACCTGGCGCGGGCGCTGACCGGCCGAGCCGACAGTGGAACCGTGCTCGATGGGCTGGTGGCGATCAACGCGTTGACGGTGCAGCTGACCGATCGGGAGGGCTGGTATAGCTACCATCCGTTGCTGCGTGAGCTGCTGCGTTCCCGGCTCGACGCCGAAAACCCTGACATCGCGGCTCCTTTGCACCGAAAGGCGGCAGCCTGGTTTGTCGGTGCGGGGGACCCGATCGAAGGTCTGCGGCATCTCGGGCTGGCGGCCGACTGGGATCAGATGCTGACGGTCCTGGCGACCGTGGCGGTTCCGTTGATCCTCTCACCGCACGCACCCGCTCTCGTCGCCGCGATGAGTCCGGCCACGGTGCAGAATTCGCGCGGCCCCACCGTGGCCACTCTCCTGATCGCCGCTGTCGCCGAGTTTCAACGTGGCGACTTCGCAGCGATGCATCAGAATGCAATGGCTGCAAAGGAATTCGCCGACGAAGGCCTTCCCGCGCGACTCATCATCGCGCTGTGTGAGATGGTCCACGCGCGAATCAGCCGTCTCGCCGAACTTGTCGACCGCGGTGCGGCGGTCGCGACGATCGTGCGGAGCGTCCCGAGTTCGGAGCTGCCGAGTGCGGCCGGGCTCCTGCTCATCGCCGAGAACGCCCGCGGCATCGGGCTGATGCATCGCGGTGACCTGGAAGCCGCGAGCCAGATTCTGGCCGTGTGTCGGGATCGCGCTGCGGGCGCAGGCATTTCCCTGATGGCGATCGCCGCTTCGGCCTACCTCACCATCATCGACGTCATCCACGGTGCGCTTCCGGCGGTTGGCCGGCAGGTGGGTGAGGTCCTCGCCACGGTGGACCGTCGAGGCTGGAGTCGGGAGCCGCAGGTCACCGCGCTGTACGCCGCGGCGGCGCTGATGCACCTCGAGCGCAACGAACTGAAACTCGCCGAGGCCGCCGTGGAGCGCGGATGTCGGGGCAGCAGGACGCAATCCGATGCGGGGGCGCGAGTCTTGCTCGAGATCGCCGCGGTCCGGATCGCCGTCGTCCGCGGCGATGTGTTCGCGGCGCGAGAGGCGCGAGTGCGGCTGACCGCAGTGTGTGCCGCGGCGGGCGCCCTGCCTGACCTGTTGCGACGGTGGTCGCATGTTGCCATGACCGACGTCGACCTGATGGAAGGCGCGGCGACCGATTCGGTGCTCGTCGAACCGCCCGAGGGTGATGACTACGCCGCCGCCCTGGAACGTACGCTGCTGGCGCAGTTCTACTTACGGACGGGCCACCCGGAGGAAGTCTTTCGTGTGCTCGGCAACGCCGCACGGTTTGCTCCGTACCGGGTGATCGCTGCCAAGGCCGCGGTGCTCGGAGCCGTTGCGGCTCATATGCTGCGTCGCGACTCCGATGCGCTCGTACGGATCGGCGAGGCCATCGCGCTGGCGGAACCGGTGGGTGCGGTGCGACCATTCATCGTCGGCGGCCCCTCGGTTCCGAAGCTGCTTGAGCGATATCACGTTGTCGGAGAACGAAATCAACGCTTTGTCGAGCATGTCTTGGAGCAATTGGCCGACGGTCCCCGCCGTCCGATCGAGGACGACGAGTCGGCCGACAATCACCTCACCGAACGAGAACTGGCCGTTCTCCGCTATCTTCCGACGATGTACAAGGCCGCCGAGATCGCGGCAGATCTGTTTGTTTCGGTGAACACCGTGAAGACGCACCAGCAATCGATCTACCGCAAGCTCGGGGTCTCCACCCGCCGCGCCGCCGTCGAGCGTGCCCGCGAGCGAAATCTACTCTGAGGCGAGGGCCGACACAATCGCCCGACCGGGAATACGGCCGCGCGCCACCAGCTGCGCGCCGCTTGCACGTGCCGCCCTGGTGAAGGATGCGGTCGACAGGTATTCCCACACGATGACGGCGGCCGAACGTCCGGGCGAGATGGACGACGCCAGGTTCTCCACATCCTCCCAGGCGAGGAGTTCGGCAGTTGTGCCATCGAGGACCGTGAGTCCGCTGTCGACGAGTTCTTCGACCTCGACGACGTCGATCTCGCCGGTGTCGCGGCGCGAGAACACCAGGAGGTCGAGAATCCTAATGGTGCCGTCCCGTACGAGCGCGGCGAGCTCGATTGTCATGGCGTTGCCGAAAGATGTTGTACTGTCCGGGAATTCATAGACAACGTAATCCACAGGTCCGAGTTCGGTCGAATCGGGCATCGAACCTCCTCGGCGGTTGTGTGTACCCAAGTGTCGAGGTAGCCGGGTCCGATGTCCTCATCCCGATCGGGTGAACGGGGTGCTGCGCGCAACCGAACGACTCGGATCCGCGGTTAAGCATCATCGAACGGTCTTCGGTGGTTGACGTAGCCTTTCTTCATGGACATCAAGAGGTTGCGCATCCTGCGCGAGTTCGCCGACCGCGGTTCGGTGGGCGCGGTGGCCGACGCCATGCATCTCACGCCGTCGGCGGTGTCGCAGCAACTGAAGGTCCTGGCACGCGAGGCGGGCGTCGAACTCGTCGAGCAGGACGGTCGGCGTATTCGTCTGACCCCGGCCGGACGGGCGCTGGTTCTGCGTGCCGATGAGGTGATCGCCGTGATCGAGCGCGCACAAGAGGAGATGGCGTCCTATCGCGGTGGCAATGCGCTCGTCCGGCTCGCGATGTTCCCGTCCGGATCGACGCTGCTGCTGCCCACAGTGCTCGACGGTGCGGCCGCGGCCGGCATCGACATCGACGCGTCGCACCTCGACGTGGGCTATCCCGAGGCGCCACCGGCGCTCGCCGACCATGACGTGGTCGTCACCCACCGCGACGAGCGAACCGCGTCGGTCAGGTTGCCGCGGGTGGTGGTGACAGAACTGATGCGCGAGCCTGTTGACGTGATTGCCTCCGGGGCATCGGAACTGGCTCTGCGTGATTCGGTATCGGTGTCGGAGCTGGCCGATTTCGACTGGATCTCCGTCGAGGGTGGCTTCCCGGTCGACGATGTGCTTTTGTCGATCTCCGCGATCACCGGAGTGGCTCCACGGGTGACGCAGCGAATGCTGGATTTCACCACCATCGAGGCATTGGTTGCGGGCGGTCATGGGATCGCCCTCATGCCACGCTATGCCGTGCGTCATCCCGGGGTGAGAAGGCTTGAGCTGAAGGGTGTTCGGGCCGCGAGGGTGTACGAGGCGCTGACCCGTCCGGGTGGCCGCAGTGCTGTCGGAAGCGTCGTGGGCCTACTCCGCGAAGCCAGTGACCTCGCGAAGTAGCGCCCCCGACCCGTCGACCGGGCGTTACAGGCCCAGATCCCGACCGATGATGTCCTTCATGATCTCGGTGGTGCCGCCGAAGATCGTCTGGATGCGAGAGTCCTTGTAGGCGCGGGCCACTCGGTACTCGTTCATGTAGCCGTAGCCGCCGTGCAACTGCACACAGGCGTCGATGACGCGCTTGCCGAGTTCGGTGCACCACCACTTGGCCTTGGACGCATCGACGGCCGACAGATCGCCGTCGAGGACGGCCTGCAGGCAGCGGTCGATGTAGACCTCGGCGAGGTCGAGCTCGGTGGCGAGCTCGGCCATCACGAACCGGTTGTGCTGGAAGGTTCCGATGGGCTTGCCGAATGCCTTGCGGTCCTTGACGTATTGCAGCGTCTCGTCGAAGATCGCGCGGGCGCCGGCGATGGCGCCGATGGCGATGGAAAGGCGCTCCGACGGCAGGTTCTGCATCAGGTGGTAGAAGCCCTTGTTCTCCTCACCGAGGAGGTTCTCCTTGGGTACACGCACGTTGTTGAAGTTCAGCTCGGCGGTGTCGGCCGACTTCAGGCCCATCTTGTCGAGCTTGCGGCCGCGCTCGAAGCCCTCCATGCCACGTTCGACGACGAGCAGCGAGAACGCCTTGTGTCCGGCGCCCGGATCGGGGTTGGTGCGGCAGACGACCACCACGAGGTCGGAGTTGATGCCCGCCGAGATGAAGGTCTTGGCGCCGTTGACGATGTAGTCGTCGCCGTCCTTCTTGGCCGACGTCTTGATGCCGGCGAGGTCCGATCCGGCTCCCGGCTCGGTCATGGCGACCGCGAGAATGGTTTCACCGGTGGCAATTCCGGGCATCCAACGCTTGCGCTGCTCCTCGTTCGCAAGGTGCAGGAAGTAGGGGGCGAGAACGTCGTTCTGCAGGCTCAGGCCCGGCGCGGCTCCGTCGAACTTGGCGAATTCTTCGACGACGACCGCGTTGAATCGGAAGTCCTCGCTGCCGCCGCCACCGAACTCCTCGGGGATGTTGAAGCCGAGCAGTCCGGCGTCGCCGGCCTTCTTGTAGATCTCGCGATCGACCTGGCCGTTGGCCTCCCACTCGTCGCTGTGGGGTGCGCATTCACGAGCGAGGAACTCCCGTGCGGTTGCCCGCAGTGCCTCGTGGTCTTCGTTGAAGATGGTGCGCTTCAATGTGATTCAACTCCTCAGATAGGTGCTAGGACAACGGATGTGTTCGGTTGGGCGCCGACGGCGCGCATGGAGGTGGCCGCGTAGGACTGGGCCACCTGAGTCGGGGTACGGGCGCCCCCTGGCCGATACCAGATCGAGACGGCCTGGCAGGCGCCGAGCAGATAGCGCAGGGTTTCCTTGATGTCGCCGTCGATGTGGAAGTCGCCTGCGTCCAAACCGCGTTGGAGGATGCCTTCCACGAGGTCCTCCATCTCGGTCCGAAGCGCCACATACTCCGCGCGCTGCGGGTGATCGTGTTCGACGTATCGGAATTCGCCTGCGGTGCTGGCCAGTTCGAGATCGGCTGTCATATGCAGCACGATGGCCTCGATCGCATTCGAGAGTTGCCCGGCGGGTGTGTCTGCCTCGGCGATGGCTGCACGGACCCGGCTCAACACCGCGTCCATCGCGGCCTGCAGCACTGCGACCAGCATGCCCTGCTTGCTCTCGTGGTGGTAGTACAGCGTCGGCAGGGAAACGCCTGCGCGGGCAGCGATGTCGCGGGTCGAGGTGCCGTGGAAGCCGCGCTCGTGGAACGCGCTCTTGGCGGCGGCCAGGATCGGCGACAGGGCAGTGGGTTCGGTGCTGCGCCAGCCACCGGGCGGGAGCCCGGCGGCCGGTGACGTCTGTGCGGTGATGGTGTCAGACACGTTCGATGATGGTGGCGTTGGCCATGCCCGCGCCCTCGCACATGGTCTGCAGGCCGTACCGTCCGCCGGTGTCCTCGAGGTGATTGACGAGCGTTGCGAGGAGCCGGGTGCCCGACGAGCCGAGAGCATGTCCGAGCGCGATGGCGCCGCCGCGCGGGTTGAGCTTGGCCGGGTCGGCGCCGAACTCGTGCGCCCAGGCCATCGGCACCGGCGCGAAGGCCTCGTTGACCTCGTAGGCGTCGATGTCGTCGATCGTGAGTCCGGCCCGGTCGAGAAGCTTGTGGGTGGCCGGGATCGGCGCGGTGAGCATGAAGACCGGGTCGTCGCCGGCGAGGGCGAACGTGTGGAACCGAGCGCGGGGCGTGAGGCCCAGCTTGGACGCCATGGTGTCGCTCATGATCAGCGCGGCCGACGCGCCGTCGGTCAGCGGCGATGAGTTGCCCGGCGTGATGTGCCAGTTGATCTCGGGGAAGCGCTGGGCGTAGGCCTCCGAGTAGAACGACGACTTCAGGCCGCCGAGTCCTTCGGCGGTCGTGGAAGCGCGGATCGTCTCGTCGACGCGGTGGGTGGCGGTGTTCCCGTCGGCATCGACGACGTCGATCGGCAGGATCTCACGGTCGAAGAATCCGTCGGCTGTGGCCTGTGCGGCACGCTTGTGTGACTCGGCGGCGAAGGTGTCGAGTGCCTCGCGGTCGAGCTTCCACTTCGCCGCCACCAGCTCTGCGGAGATGCCCTGGCCAACCAGGCCGTCGGGGTAGCGTGCGGCGATACTCGGGCCGTGCGGTTTCTGGCCTGCGACGGAGAAGCCCATCGGCACCCGGCTCATCGATTCGACACCGGCTGCGATCACCACGTCGTACGCGCCGGCGATCACGCCCTGAGCGGCGAAATGGGCGGCCTGCTGGCTGGAGCCGCACTGCCGGTCGACCGTGGTGGCCGGCACCGACTCCGGGAATCCGGCCGAGAGCAGGGCGGTGCGGGAGATGTTCAGGGCCTGCTCACCGGCCTGCCCGACGCATCCGCCGATCACGTCGTCGACGAGGGCGGGGTCGAGGTCGTTGCGTTCGACGATGTTCTTGAGGACGTGGGCGAGCAGTTCGACGGGCTTGGTCTCCGACAGGGCGCCGCCGGGCTTGCCCTTTCCGGAGGCGAGGCGGGCGACGTCGACGATGACGGCTTCGGGCATGAGCAGGTCCTCTCAGAAGAACGATGAATCGCCTGACTACAGCGGAATCGGCCGGAATCCCGGTACCGATCTAACGCTCGTTCTACTGGTCTAGCACGTACTCAAGCGCGGAGACAACACCTGGGTCGAAAATCGACAACCCGTGTGGTCAGATCGCGCCCTTGCCGGCATCCCCGGCCGGGACGGCGGTGAAGGTCTTGACGTCGAGCGGGCCGGCGAGGAGGTCGCCGATCGCCGCGCCGAGTTCGGTGAGCGCCGGCGCACCACCGTGCGTGCCGAGCGCCTCGATCGATTGCCAGCGCTCGATCATCACCAGATCGGTCGAATCGCCCGTCGCCTCGTGCAGCGCGTACTTCTCGCAACCCGGTTCGTCGTGGACCTTCGGGATCGCCGCGAGGATGGCTGCCCGAACCTTGTCCTCTTCACCGGGCTTGGGAGAGATGGTCGCGACGACGATGACTTCGGACATGGGTGAGTTCGCTCCTGACGTGGATCAACGCCCGGACGAGGGTCCAGACGTCGATCACGCTAGGCGATCCGCGGGGTCCCCTAGGCGGAATTCGCGAGATGTCCCGGCAGGCGGACGGAACCGGATCGGGCCGAGGTGCGTCCAAGTGAACATGACCGACAACAATCTCAAGCTCCCCGCCCTGGTGTCCGAGTGGCTCGCTGCCGGAGACCGGACCACCGAGATCTTCACCGATACCGTGCACGTCAATCGGACACAGTGGAACGCAGAACTGTCTGCTCACGGTTTGCCTGAACTGACTGCCGATCGGATCTCTCGCCGTGACCTGTTCCGCATGGGCGAGGACGCCGTCAGCAGCCCGGACGCGGCCATCTCGCTGCTCTGGCACACCGTGGCGTTCTGCCAGGGCCAGAAGATGACCGACGCCAAGCGCCGCATCGCCGCGGTCGCTGCAGATCGCGACCACCTCGGTGCCCTCCTCATGCGCACCGCGACGACGAGTCGGACCGATCCTGCCGAGGCGTACGCATTGCTCAAACCTGAGCGCATCGGCAATGTCATCGCGCGGCTCGGCCCCACCGGATTCACCTGGTACCTCTACTTCGCGGGTGCCGGCGCCCCGCACCATCCGTGTCAGCCGATCGACGCCAAGATTGCCCGCACCCTGAGGTGGGCCGGCTGGCGGACAGTGCGTGACAACAGCTGGGCGGCAACAGAATATGCGGCCTACACGCGGCTGGTCGACCGCTGGCGGGTCGAGGCCGGTACCGATCGGAACGACGTCATCGTGCGCGGCCTGTTCTCGGTGTCACCGCCGACCGACTGGGACTATCCGTGGCAGAACTGGGACGACCGCGAAACCTGGAACAGTGATGATTGGATGCACGGACCGCTGAGCGAGAGCGATCTGAAGCAGATCTATCACTGGCTGGCGCTGATCGCCGACATGTACCCGATGTCGACTGCGGCATATGACTTTTCGACGATCGGGGAGAAGATCAAGAACGTTGTCGGCGGGTCGATCGGATCGACATCGCCGCGCCTGCGCGTCGTCGGCGATCCGTACGACGAGCGCGACAGCTTCCGAGGGCGACTCGGGAATCGGTCGTAGTCAAGAGATCCGCGCTCTGCCCATGGATCCGCGGAAACGGAGCCAACCTCCGCTCCCTGAGGTGCTCGAGGCGCTAGCCGAGAGCCTCGAAGGGCCTGGTGAGACAAGACAATTCGGCGACCAAGGTGCGTCGCTCGGCTCATCCTTGCAGGCGCGACTCGAGGGTGATGGGCCGGACACGGCGGACGGGGATCGCTCGTCTCGGTGCCATGTCCGGCCCAACCCGACACGGTGCAGGCAGGGGTCACCCGCGCACCGTGGGTCTTGGGAGCCACCGCGAAGGTGGCATCGAAGGTGTTGTCTTACAGGGCCTTACGGTGCCCAGGTGCGCGGCGCGGCGCCGCTGTCGGCCTCCACCGGTGCGCTCACCCGGTAGGCGCGGTTCACCGCGGAGACCACGGCGCGCAGGCTGGCGGTGGTGATCGACGACGCGACGCCGACACCCCACACCGTCTCACCGTTGACCTCGGCCTCGACGTACGCTGCTGCGCTCGCGTCTCCGCCGGCGGTCAGCGCGTGCTCGCTGTAGTCGAGCACGCGGACCTCGTAGCCGACGGTCGAGAGCGCGTCGACGAACGCGGCGAGCGGGCCGTTGCCGGTGCCGGCGATCTCGCGTTCGTTGCCTTCGACCTTCACGATCGCGGTGATGTTGTCGTCGCCGCCGTCGACCTCGGCCGCGTCGACCCGCTGGCGCATCCGCTCGAGCGGCCAGATCGGCTGAAGGTAGTTCTCCGCGAAGACATCCCACATCTCCTTGGGATTGACCTCGCCACCCTCGCCGTCGGTGATCTTCTGGATCTCCCGGCTGAACTCGATCTGCAGACGGCGTGGCAGGTTCATGCCGTGGTCGGCCTTCATGATGTAGGCGACGCCGCCCTTGCCGGACTGGCTGTTCACGCGGATCACGGCTTCGTAGCTACGGCCGACGTCCTTGGGGTCGATGGGCAGGTAAGGCACCTGCCACAGGATGTCGTCGACGTCCGAGTCGGCGTCGTCGGCGTCGATCTTCATCTGGTCGAGACCCTTGTTGATCGCGTCCTGGTGGCTGCCGGAGAAGGCCGTGTAGACCAGGTCACCGCCGTAGGGGTGGCGTTCGGGGACGTTCAGCTGGTTGCAGTACTCCACCGTGCGACGGATCTCGTCGATGTCGGAGAAAGAGATCTGCGGGTCGACACCCCGGCTGAACAGGTTCATGCCCAGGGTCACCAGGCAGACGTTTCCGGTGCGCTCTCCATTGCCGAACAGGCAGCCCTCGATGCGGTCGGCGCCCGCCTGGAAGCCGAGTTCGGCTGCGGCGACCGCGGTTCCGCGATCGTTGTGCGGGTGCAGACTCAGGATGATCGAGTCGCGACGCTCCAGGTTGCGGTGCATCCACTCGATCGAGTCGGCATAGATGTTGGGGGTGGCCATCTCGACAGTGGCGGGCAGGTTGATGATCATCGGGTTCTCCGGGGTGGGAGCGATGATCGCGGTGACCGCATCGCACACATGCTTGGCGTAACTCAACTCGGTGCCCGTGTAGGACTCCGGTGAATACTCGTACCGCCAGTTGGTGTCGGGGTACTTCGCCTGTTCGGCCAGCACCTTGTGTGCCGCGTCGGTGGCGATCTTGGTGATGGCGTCCTTGTCGGCGCGGAACACCACGCGACGCTGGAGCACCGACGTGGAGTTGTAGAAGTGCACGATCACCTTGTTGGCCCCGCGGCACGCGTCGAAGGTGCGCTCGATCAGTTCGTCGCGGCACTGGGTCAGGACCTGGATGGTGACGTCGTCGGGGATGGCGCCGTCCTCGATGATCTCGCGGACGAAGTCGTAGTCGGTCTGGCTTGCCGAGGGGAAGCCGACCTCGATCTCCTTGTAGCCCATCCGCACCAGCAGGTCGAACATGCGGCGCTTGCGCGCCGGGCTCATCGGGTCGATCAGCGCCTGGTTGCCGTCACGCAGGTCGACCGCACCCCACATCGGGGCCTTGGTGATGACGTTGTCGGGCCAGGTGCGGTCGGGGATGGCGATCGTCTCGACCTCGTCGGCGAACTGCCGGTAGCGATGCACGGGCATCGCGGAACCGCGCTGGGTGTTCCAGGCGGGTTGCCCCTCGGGGATGGGTCCCGCGGGTTCGATGATGCGGCTTGCGCCGGAAGTGAAGGTATCTGCTGCAGCCATGATGGTCAGTCTCCGGATGAAAGTGGAAAGTGACCGGCGCGTGAAAAGGCCCCGCGACGGAGGGCCGGTCGATTCAGACCCCGCCGCGGCAACCGAGAAGGAGTGCACGCTGCATGTGCGTCACCATACTCTTTGCCACCCGCGACGATCAAATGCGGTTCCGGCGCCCATCCGTGCGCAACGGTCTCAGGAGTCGAAGGGTTCACCCCATGTGGTGCCGAACGCCACCTCGGACAACGGCAGTCGTTCGCGCGGCCACGCGTCACGTTCGCGGATCTCGGGTGGAAGAGTGTCGGGGTCGTCGGCCAGCCGACCGACGGCCAGCACCACGAGCGGGCGCTTGTCATGCGGGATGTCGAACCGTTCGGATGCGGCGGCGGCGTCGAATCCGGCCATCGGATGCCCGTGCAACCCCAGCGCCCGTGCCTGGACCAGCATCTGCGACAACGCGAGGCCCAGGTCGACCGCGCCGTAGGTGTGCGCCTTCGCGTCGTCGGGATCGTTGGTGGTGCACAGCAGGATGAACGCGGACGCGCGAGGCGCCCACCCGATGTTGCCGCGATTCAGGGTGCCGGTCAGCCGCGTGAACGTGTCGTCGCCCCGTAGCCCGACGACGAACCTGAGCGGCTGGATTCGGCCCCACGTCGGCGCCCACCGTCCGGCGTCGAGGATCTCGGTGATCTCAGACGCCGAGACGGTGGCGGTGTCGTCGTAGCCGCGCGGACTCCAGCGACTCTCGATGAGTTCGTGCACGCGGCCGAGACTAGTGGGTGTTCTTCCGCGGCGTGCGCATGACGAAGGTCAGCACCACACCGAGGACGGTCAGCGCGATCACTGCGGCGAGTGACGCGGCGTGCATCCCGTCGACGTATGCCTGACGTGCCGCGTCGGCCAAAGCCGTTCCGCCGTCGCCCATGTCGAGAGCGCGATGCAGGGTCTCGCCGAGCGTGTCACCGAAGTCCCAGCCCCCGGAGCTCTCCCGGAACACCAGCGTCGCCAGCGACCCGAGCAGTGCCAGCCCGAGCGCCGTGCCGAGTTCGAAACTGGTCTCGGAGATGCCCGACGCCGCGCCCGACCGCTCGACCGGAACCGACCCGACCACCACGTCGGACACCAGGCTGAACTGGATGCCGTAGCCGATTCCGGCGATGGAGGTGAAGACCAGGTAGATCCAGATCGGGCTCGACGTGGTGAGCAGGAGCAGCCCCAGGTTGCCGGCCGCGGCCAGCGCGACGGAGCCGACGAAGGCCGCACGCGTGCCGATGGCGTCGGCGGCGCGCGTCGCACCGAGGGAGAACACCGCCACCGCGACAGCCATTGGAAGTCCGGCGAGCGCTGCGGACAAGACGTCGTGCCCCATCACCGACTGCAGGTACACGCTGGTGAGATACGCCATCCCGCCGAGCGCCATCATGCCCACGAGGGCTACGACGACGGCGGCGCTGAACTGGGCGTTGCCGAACAGTCGGACGTCGAGCAGCGGGGCGCGGGTGTTGCGCTGGTGCACGATGAACACCACGAGCATCGCCAGGCCGATCACACCGATGACGACCGGGCCGGTGGCGACACCCTCGGCGGCCATCGTCTTGACGGCGTACACCAGCGGCAGGATGCCCAGCATCGACAGTCCGACGCCGACGAAGTCGAAGGGGTCGGAGGTGCGAGCGCGATACTCGGGAATCAGGCGCGGCCCGAGGATGAAGAGGACGGCCAGCACCGGCACGTTGATCAGGAAGACCACGCCCCACCAGAAGTGGTGCAGCAGAACGCCTCCCAGCACGGGTCCGAGGGCGCTACCGCCCGCGAAGGCGGCCGTCCAGACGCCGATGGCCCGTCCGCGCTGTCGGGCGTCGGGGAACATGTTGGCGATCAGCGACAAGCTCGACGGCATCAGCGTCGCACCGCCGACGCCCATCAGCGCGCGAGCGGCGATGAGGACCGCGGCGCTGGGTGCGAAGGCGGCGATCACCGATGCGACGCCGAACAGCGCGGCGCCGGCGAGGAGTACGCGACGACGTCCGATGCGGTCGCCGACGTTGCCCATGGTGATGAGGAGGCCGGCGATGAGGAATCCGTAGATGTCGAGAATCCACAATTGCTGTGTGGCGCCGGGTTCGAGTGCGTCGGTGATCGCCGGCATCGCCAGATAGAGGACGGAGAAGTCCATCGACACCAGCAACACCGGCAGGGTCAGCACGGCCAGTCCCCACCAGGTACGACGGTCAGCGGCCGCGGGTTCGGCAGGTCGCTGGGTCGTCGGATCGAGCTGGGTGGACATGGTGTGATCTCCTGGGTCGTGATGCGTCTCGGCGGACGCATCTGCGTACGCCGTACGCTCGTACGGTACCCAGGTGAGTACGCTGTACGCAACCAATTTATTCCGGTGATGACCCAGGTCACCGCCCTGTGGTCCCACAGAAAGGTGCCGTGTGCCCGAGGCCGACAATGCGAAACTGACGCTGCCGACGATCGTCGACGCCGCCATCGACGTCGCCGATTCCGACGGGCTCGGTGGCTTGTCGATGCGGCGTATCGCCGATGTGCTCGGAGTCGGCGCGATGTCGCTGTACCGCCACGTCGCCGACAAGGACGCGCTGCTGCAGGAGATGTCGGAGGAGATCGGCCGACGCTTCCCGTATCCGGTCGACCAAGCGGGTCCGTGGACGTGGCGAGAGCGGGTGCAGATCGCCGTCGACGTCGACTGGCAGCTCTATCGGCGCCACCCGTGGGTGGTGCTGGCGTATTCGTCGCCCCGGCACAGTTTCGGTGAAGAATCGCTGGTCTGTCTGGACTGGCTTGCGGCCGGATTCACCGATCTCGGCGTCGACGTCGAGCGGTCCATCGAGATGGCGCTGACCGTCTGGAGCTTTGTCCACGGCGTGGCGCTGGTCATGGTCAGCGACGCGCTGTTGCGGCCGGACAATCCGAGCGCGCCGCCCGACGGTCTGGCCGAGCTGGCCCGCGGCAACACCGATCCCGCGCTACCTCATCTCTCCGGACTCGCCACCAGCCCCGACGCCGCACGGCTGCTCGACCCGCGCAACCGGCTCGACGCGGGCATCGAATTCCTGTGCGCGGGGTTCGAGGCCGCGGCGCAAGGGTCTCGCCGCACCGACTGATCCACTTCACCCCGTCGGATATCTGTACGCGTCAGCCCGACGAAGTGGACTGTGCACTTGGCTGGGCCGCCAGGTACAGCTTTCCTGCGGGGTGGTCGCCGGCCTGCGACTCAGATCGCGTACGGAAACACGGTCAGCATGTGCGCACCGAACCACGAGCTGCCGACGACCACCGGGACCAGCATCGCGACGGCCGCGGCCGGCCGCACTCGCGCGAGCGCCATCGCCAGCGGGATCAGCAGCACGAATGCCGGCAACAGCAGGCGGGTGCGGCTGATGATGAGCCCCGTCGACAGCAGGATCGAGACCACCACGAGGGTGCCGTAGACGAGAACCGGCCAGGGCAGTCGCGACCAGCAGGCGATGGCCATCAGGACCACCGAGGCCACCATCACCCACGCCGTCGCGGTGGCCGCCACCTCACCCGATCCGACGATGGTTGCGTTGACGAAGTTGAATGCCGCTCTGCCCCAGTCGATCCGGGTGTCCCACCCCTCGCTCTGCACCCGGAACCACCCGGTGGGGGAGCCGGTCTGACCCCAGACGATCGCGAGGTAACCGAGGTATCCGAGGGGGCTGAGGACGATCGCCGCCCACGCCCGCCATCCGTCGCGATGGGCGATGATCGCGGCCAGCATGACTACGCCGATGAGGACCACCGAGGTAGGGCGCGTCGCTCCGGCGAGGAGAGTCATGGCTCCCGCCAGCAGCCAGCGATGCTCGAGCACCCCGACCAATGCCCACACGGCCAGCGCACAGAACAGCGTCTCGGTGTAGGCCATGTTCAGCACGATCGACATCGGCGTAGCGGCGAACAGCACGACGAGGATCAGGCCGGTGGCATGCGGCGAGGCCGGTCCGATCGGTGAGCGCTCCGACATCTGACGTGCACACACGGCACCGAGGCGTGCTGCTCCGGCGGCTGCCACGCATCCAAGGATCAGGTTGAGGCCGATCGCGGCACCGAAGGGTGTGATGAGCGGCAGCTTTGCGATGGCACCGACCAGATACGGATAGCCGGGGAAGAACGCGTAGGCGGTTTCGGCGGTGTGCACCCCCTGCGCATCGGTGAGCGACAGCGGAACACCGCCGTAGCCGTATTCGGCGATGGCCAGCATCCACTGTCCGTCCCACACGGTCAGACGCCCGCCGACGGTGCCCCCGTTCAGGTCGGCGAACCGGGCCAGCACGATCACGCCGATCGCGCGGACCGCGAGGAACACGACGACCGCCTCGATCCACCACAGGTGCGGCGAACCGAGTGGCCATGGCCGGTGTGGCGAGGAACTCACCTGGTCGTCGGGCCGGTCATCCTGCGCACGCGCGTCGTCGGCACTGCCGGCATCGGTTGAGGTGACCACGTGAGCGATCGTAGGGCCTGCGCTCGGCGCGGCTCACGTGGATCAGGTCACCACGAATCGGACGTGGTCGCGCTCGCCGGTAAGGTTGTTGCGTCAGCGAACGCCGCAGATCGACCGACAACCGTCGGCAAGGAGGTAACTCGACGTGGCACTGGTGGTGCAAAAGTACGGCGGATCGTCGGTCGCAACGGCCGAACGCATCCGGCGGGTCGCCGAGCGCATCGTCGAGACCAAGAAGCAGGGCAACGACGTCGTGGTGGTCGTGTCGGCGATGGGCGACACCACCGACGAACTGCTCGACCTGGCCCAGCAGGTCAACCCGACGCCGCCTCCTCGGGAGATGGACATGCTGCTCACCTCGGGTGAGCGGATCTCCAACGCTCTAGTCGCGATGGCGATCAGTTCGCTGGGTGCGCAGGCGCAATCCTTCACCGGTTCGCAGGCCGGCGTCATCACCACCAGCAGCCACGGCAAGGCCAAGATCATCGACGTCACGCCGGGCCGCGTCCGCAGCGCACTCGATGAGGGCAAGATCGTGCTGGTCGCCGGGTTCCAGGGCGTCTCTCAGGACACCAAGGACATCACCACCCTCGGGCGCGGCGGGTCGGATACGACCGCTGTGGCGCTGGCCGCCGCGCTGGAGGCCGACGTCTGCGAGATCTACACCGACGTCGACGGTGTGTACTCGGCCGACCCGCGCATCGTTCCGGATGCCCGCCGCCTCGAGACCGTCTCCTTCGAGGAGATGCTCGAACTCGCAGCGTGCGGCGCCAAGGTCCTGATGCTCCGGTGCGTCGAATATGCGCGCCGCTACAACGTTCCTGTTCACGTGCGCTCGTCGTACTCGACCAAACCCGGCACCCTGGTGACCGGATCGATGGAGGACATCCCAGTGGAAGAAGCCATTCTGACCGGAGTCGCCCACGACCGCAGCGAGGCCAAGATCACCGTCGTCGGCCTCGACGACAAACCCGGCTATGCCGCCAAGGTGTTCCGCGCGGTCGCCGACGCCGAGATCAACATCGACATGGTGCTGCAGAACATCTCGAAGGTGGAGACCGGAAAGACCGACATCACCTTCACGTTGCCGCGGGAACTGGGCCCGACGGGAATGGAGAAGCTGGCCAAGCTTCAGCAGGAGATCGGCTTCACCGATCTGCTCTACGACGATCACATCGGCAAGGTGTCGTTGGTGGGCGCGGGCATGAAGTCGCATCCGGGCGTCACCGCCACCTTCTGTGAGGCGCTGAGCGAGGCCGGTATCAACATCGAACTCATCTCGACCTCGGAGATCCGCATCTCGGTGCTGTGTCGCGACACCGAACTCGACGACGCGGTGCGCGCCCTGCATGCCGCCTTCGATCTCGGTGGCGAAGAAGAAGCCGTCGTCTACGCGGGAACAGGGAGGTAAGTCATGGGGCGAGCGAAGCGACGGGAGATGTGATGGGTGTACGTATCGGAGTGGTGGGCGCGACCGGTCAGGTAGGCGGCGTCATGCGAACCCTGTTGGCGCAGCGCAACTTTCCCGCTGACGAGGTGCGGTTCTTCGCATCGGCGAGGTCGGCCGGCAAGAAGTTGCCGTGGGGTGACGGCGAGATCGTGGTCGAGGATGCTTCGACCGCCGACCCCAGCGGTCTCGACATCGCCTTGTTCTCCGCCGGTGCGACGATGTCGCGTGAGCAGGCACCGAGGTTCGCCGCGGCCGGAGTGACGGTCATCGACAACTCCTCGGCCTGGCGCAAGGATCCGAATGTGCCCCTGGTGGTTTCGGAGGTCAACGGCGAGCTTGCGAAGAACCCGCCGAAGGGGATCGTCGCCAACCCGAACTGCACCACGATGGCGGCGATGCCGGTGCTCAAGCCCCTGCACGACGCGGCGGGCCTGCAGCGTCTGATCGTGTCGAGCTATCAGGCGGTATCCGGTAGTGGACTTGCGGGTGTCGAAGAACTTGCGACTCAGGTGCGCGCTGTCGACGGAGACGCGGAAAAGCTTGTCTACGACGGCAGTTCGGTCGAATTCCCGGCACCGAACAAGTACGTCGCCCCCATCGCGTTCAACGTCATCGCGCTCGCCGGCTCCATCGTCGACGACGGTTCGGGCGAGACCGACGAAGATCAGAAGCTGCGCAACGAATCTCGCAAGATCCTGGGTCTGCCCGAGCTTCTGGTCAGCGGAACGTGTGTCCGCGTGCCGGTGTTCACCGGGCACTCGCTGTCGATCAACGCCGAGTTCGCGAACCCGCTCTCGGTGGCGCGCGCCCAGGAGATCCTCGGTGCCGCGGCCGGCGTGGAGTTGGCCGACGTGCCGACGCCGCTCGCCGCGGCCGGCAAGGACAACTCACTGGTGGGTCGTATCCGGCAGGACCCGGGTGTGCCCGACGGTCGAGGACTGGCGTTGTTCATCTCCGGCGACAACCTCCGAAAGGGTGCCGCGCTCAACACGATCCAGATCGCCGAACTGCTCGTCTGACGCAGTCGCAGAAAGTAGGGGAGGAGTTTCTTCCCCGACCCTTGGAGTCCTCCCCTAGAAACTTCTAGGGGAGGACTTTGAACTTAGGGGAGGAAGTTCTTCCGCTAGATTTTTCAGGACCCGTCCCCGGGCAGAGACTTCAGTTGGGCGTGGGAGAGCCCGCGTCGAAGACTGGACATGACCCCGATCACGCGTCCAAGTTACTGTGTGGTAGCTTACTTCCTCATGAGACAAATCAGGGGGATCTTCTCAAGAAATGGTCGGCGGAAACTGTCGTCCGCTGTGCTCGTCGGTGCCGTGGTGGGGGCGGGACTCGTGGTGGCGACGCCGCAGGCCGACGCTGCCACCGACTTCTACACGCCGCCCGCACGGTTCGCGAACGCGCCGGGTTCGGTGATCCGCAGCGAGGCGAGTCCGTTGCTGCTGCAGATTCCGGGGATGGCCAATCAGTGGCCAGGTACCGCCAAGCGGATCATGTACACCTCGCGCTACCAGGACGGTAAGCCCGCGGCGGTCACCGGCACCGTGGTCGAGCCGACCGCCCCGTGGCGAGGTAAGGGGCACCGTCCGACCGTCGTGGTGGGACCGGGCACCGTCGGCCAGGCCGACAATTGCGCACCGTCGAAGATGATGGCCTTCCCGATGTCGGTGGACATCACCAAGCCCAGCATCGGCGTCAACTACACCGCTCCGGAGATGTACTACCTTCTGCTGCAGGGTGTTCGGGTGGTCGTCACCGACTACATCGGATTGGGTACTCCGGGTATCCACACATATGTCAACCGGGCCGAGACCGGCCACGCGATGCTCGACGCCGCACGCGCCGCACTGCGTCTGGCGGGAGCGCCGACGAATGCGCCGGTCGGATTCGCCGGCTACTCGCAGGGTGGCGGCGCAGCCGCGTCTGCCGCTGAACTGGCGTCGACCTACGCCCCGGAGCTCAATGTTCGTGGCACCTATGCCGGTGCTCCGCCGGCCGACCTGGCCAAGGTGATCCCGGCTATCGACGGCTCCACGATCGCCGGCGCGATCGGCTTTGCCATCAACGGGTTGATGGCGCGCTATCCGAACGTGGATCGTGTGGTGCAGCGCGAGACCAATGCCGCGGGTAAGGGTGCGCTGCACAAGATCTCGCAGCAGTGCATCGGCGACATCATCCTGAGCTTCGCCTTCCAGCGCACCCAGAATTGGACGCGCTCGGGCGAGACCTTGTCGGCGCTCATCAACCGCTATCCGGACGTGCAGAAGGTGGTCGGCGAACAGCGCATCGGGCGCTACAAGCCGAACGCGCCGGTCTTCCTCGAAGGCGGGGTTGCCGACGACGTGATCCCGTACGGACAGGTCGCGCAACTCGCCCGCGACTGGCGTGCCCAGGGCGCCAATGTGCACTTCGTGGCAAACCCGACACCGCCGATCCTGACCAAGACGATCGTCAACCACGTCGTTCCCATGCTGGAGACGCTGCTCCCGGGCCTGGAATTTCTGATGGCCCAACTGAATCGCTGACGACCTAGCAAGGCGTCGGTGCCGCTCACAATGAGCGGCACCGGCGCCTTTGTGGATCCAACGCCCGCTGTGCGTGGTCACGGGTACGGCGCTCTCGTTGTGGTGTCTTGACACTGACACGCATCGATCATACGGTCAAGCATACAATGTATGACCGTCGGTTGCGGAGGCGCGATGAGCGAAACGACGAGGGCTGTGGTGCTCGGCGGCAGTGTGGCCGGATTGTGCGCGGCGGGTGTTCTTGCCAGGCACTTCGACGAGGTGGTCGTCCTCGAACGCGACGAACTCCCCGAGGGCGCCGAACATCGCAGGGGTGCTCCGCAGAGTCGGCATCCACATTTCCTGCTCGATGCCGGACGTCGCGCCATCGAGCAGATCTTCCCCGGCGTCGAAGAGTATGCGTGTTCCCTTGGCGCACAGGTTCGTAACCCCGCACTGTGTACCGCATCGTGTGGTCCGTATGGGTGGTCGGCCCGGGCGCGCGGCGAGATGACGATGCTCTACACCTCGCGGATCACGCTGGAGCGCGCTCTGCGCGACAAGGCGCGTGAGTTGCCCAATGTGATCGTTGTCGAGCAGGCGATCGCCAAGGGGTTGATCACCGATCGTGCTGCGAATCGGGTGTGTGGCGTGCGCTGGGTCGGACCCGACACCGGCGGCGACACCACCATTGATGCCGACCTCGTCATCGATGCCCTGGGTCGGGGGTCCAAGGTGTCCGACTGGCTTGGCGGCGCAGGTTGGGAGCAACCACCGGTGGACACCCTTGATGCCAAGGCGACCTACTCCTCGCGCTGGTACCAGGCGCCGACCGGTGACGACCGACCGAGTGAGTGGTGGTGGGATCACCTTGCCGTGATGCCAACCGCGGACCGCGGATCGCACCCGCTCGAGCACGATTACCTGTCGACGATCTTCCCGATCGAGGACGATCGCTGGATCGTGTTCATGGGATCGTGGGGACTCGACATGCCCCGAACCGTCGAGGATTTCGAATCCCGTGCGGAACGCGTTCGCGCGCCGGCTTTTCCGAATGCGATCAAGCAGGCCGAGCCTACGTCCGAGGTCTACGTGACGAAGTCGACCGGGAACAAATGGCGGCGTTACGATCTCATGGCCGATCCGCCCCGCAGCCTTGTCCCGGTCGGTGACTCGATCTGCGCGTTCAACCCCCTCTACGGCCAGGGGATGAGCGCGGCCGCGGTAACGGCCACCATTCTGGACGAGTGCATTCGCAGCACAACGGAACTCGATGAGGTGAGTGCGGAGTTCCTGACCAGGCAGCGAGACTACCTCAAGATCCCGTGGAGTCTGGCGACCGCGCGTGACCGCGGTTACGATCACGCAGAGGGTACCCTCGCGATCGAGTCATCGCGTCGTCGCGCACTGACCGGCCGAATGAGTTGGCCGGCATTCAGTTTCATCATGCGTGCGGCTGCGGAGGACTCCGTCGTCGAAGAACACTTCGCTCGTGTGTTCAACATCGAAGAGTCCTTGGCGGACATGATGCGCAATCCGAAAGTACTGGCGCGACTGGCGATCTTCGGAGTTCGGCTTGCGCTGCGTCGGACTCGACTACCCGAACCTCTTGACCCACTGCAGGACCCGCCGGGCGCGGACCTGTCACAACTGGTCGGGAAGTGATCGGCGATGTTCGTGATCCACAATCCTTCCGACATCCTCTGGTATCAGAATCTGCTCGACGTCGTCTACCTGACGATCGCGGTGATCGCGGCGGTCTACAGCCGGCGCCGATATCGCGATGGACGGCCGGAATATGCGGTGTTGATGGTGGCTGCCTTCGTGTATGGCCTTCTGCTGGAACTGTGGGGCATGGTGGTTCACCACAGCTACACCCAGGGCACGTTCGCGGTGATGCTCGACTGGCGCTGGGTGCCCGGCTTCTCCGATAGCACGCTGATGCCGCTGTATGTGCCATTCTTCTACCCGGTCATGCTGTTTCTCGGGTACAAGCTCGTGGAGGCGCTCGGCATCGAATCACTCTGGCAGAGAGCCATTGTCGGCGGACTGATCATGAGTTTCCTCGATGCGCCCTACATCATCGAGGGCAACCTTCGTCACGTGGTGTGGTGGACGTGGCACCAGTGGGACCTCTACCAACTGTGGCTTGGCTGGCCGCTGGTCGACATGTGGTGGCAGATGACGTGGGATGCGCTGATCTTCTACCTTCTTCTGCGTCTCCTGCCACGGTTGACCCGTCGTGCATCGGTGGGCGGCGCGCAGGCCCATGCCTCGGTGCTGATCGTCGCACCGGTGGGCATTGCCGTCGTCGTCAACCTGATCGGGCCATTCCTGCATCTGCCGATCGTCGTCGCCACCTACGTCGGCGGACGACAGTGGCCCGTCGTCGTGGTGCTGTACGTGGTCTATCTCGCGGTGGCGGTGCGAGCCTTGCGCTCGGCGAGGCCGCTGAGAGTTGAGACGGTGACGGCCGTCTGCGCCGGGATCTACGTTGTGGCCTTCGTGGCGATGGTGATCGGCAATGACGTGCACGAGGGTCGCGTGCCCTTCTATGCGGTCGTCCAGGTGATCGGCCTGGTGATGATCGGGGTGACCTTGGTGTTCCCGGCCGTGGTCGCCAGCCGGCGGACCGACGCCGCGGCTTCCCAGCGCGGTCTTCTGACAGGATGAAGGGGTGAGAACGCGCGGGTGGGGCGGCAAGCTGCCCCGTGACGAGGACGAGGCGAGGACACGGACCGTCGAAGCCGCCATGCGATGCGTCGATCGTTACGGCCCCACCAAGACGACACTCGCCGACGTCGCGAACGAACTCGGGGTCACCAGGCAGACGGTGTATCGGCTGTTCCCGACCACTGCGGACCTGCTGTCGGCGGTCGGCGAGGCGGGAACCGACCAGTTCCTCGATCGGCTGGCCGACCATGTCTCCGGAATCACCGATCCGAGCGACGCGGTGGCCGAGGCGGTTGTCTACACCCTGGAAGCGCTGCCCACCGAGCGCTATATCGGTCTGCTGCTGCAGGCCGGAGAGACCGAGGTCTTCAGTCGCGGTGCGACGTCGTCGCGGGCCATGTCCTTCGGAAAGTCTGTGTTGCAACGCTTTCCGATCGACTGGGTCGAGATCGGGCTCGACGACGAACTGGAAGGACTGGCGGAGTTCATGTTGCGCTCGTTCATGTCCTTCGTGCAGTACCCTTCGGATCCGCCACGGACCTCGGATGAGTTGCGCGCCTATGTCAAACGCTGGTTGGGTCCGGCGCTGGGCGCGCCGGTTAGTCGCGAAAGAACTGGCCGAGCATCACGCGCCGGTTGAGGCCTACCGCTGGCTGAGGTGCGAGCTTGCGAGCCGCGAAGCCCCGGTGAGAGAACATCGTTGTCTCACCGTCTCGACACGACGCCTCGCCTGGGGCTCGGTGTCGGCTCGACCAGCGGGGTGCTATCGCGCTCCTCGGATCACGACACGGAGAGTTCGAGCTCGGCCAGCCGCCGGACCACCAGACTGGGTACGTAGCGGACCACACCGGTCGACATGCGCACGTCGCTGGTGGCCGCCAGGAGCAATTCGATTGCGCGACAGGCCTCGAGCCGCGCCAGATGCGCGCCTATGCAGAAGTGGATGCCGCGACCGAAGCTGTGATGCAAACGTGGTTGCGGGCGGTCGAAGTTGATCTCTGCGGGATGATCGAAGGTGGAGGAGTCGCGGTTGGAGGCGCCCCACAGGAGCATCAGCCGCGCGCCCTCCTCGATGTCGACTCCGTCGAGTGTGGTTGCGCACGTGGTGGTTCGGAAGTGTCCGCGGAAGGGGCTCTCTAGACGAACCGCCTCTTCGACGAGCGCCGGGATGCGCCCGGGGTCGGCGCGCAGCTCTGCTTGGACCGAGGCGTCCGACGCGACCAGCCGCGCGCACGTGCCGAGCAGGCTGGTGGTGGATTCGGCTCCCGCCGTGACCAACTGGACCAGGAACATCGTGCCTTGATCGCGCGTGAGGGTTCCGTCGGCGACGGCGTCGGCGATGATGTCGAGCATCGCACCGGTCCTGATCTCGACGGCTGCATCCAGGTGTTTGCCGAGGTACGCACTGAACTCGATCACCCTCATCATGGCCTCGCCGATCCGCTCCGGCGTGGCGACTCCCGAGACCAGGGCGATGGCGTCGTCGGACCATGCGGCGAGCTGGTCGAAGTCGTCCTCCGGCAGGCCCAGGATGTAGCCGATGACGCGCACGGGCACCGTCGTGGCGATCGAACGCATCCAGTCGCCACCACCGTCGGCGACCAGCTGCTTGATGCGTGGCTCGAGCAGGGCGTCGATGTCGCTCTGCAAGTCGCGCACCGCGCGTTGAGAGAAGCGAGGCTGCACCAGCGCCCGGTGCGTCGTGTGCGTGGGTGGGTCGGAGGTGGCCAAGACATCCACCCCGCCGGTATCGGCGACCTGCAGTTCGGCGGACTCGGCGCCCGTGGTCAGCAGGGCCACGAGATTGCTGGAGTATGTGGCGGGGTCGGCAAGGACCTCGCGAATGGCGTCGAAGCCGAGGACGACGTAGAGCTGCTGATCGGCGAGGTAGTGGACGTTTCCGTCGGCGAGCAGCCGGTCGAAGGTCGGGTACGGGTCTTGCAGAACCTCGTCGGAGAAGAGTTCGCTTGCCTGGATCATCGGCACTCCTCGAACTGTGGTAACGTGTGATGTAACATGTTATACCACATGTGCGACGACGGACTACGATGGTGCGCATGGCTGCTGACGACATACGCTCCCGCCTCGAGTCCTCACGCGACTCGATCACCGTCGTCCGGTCCTTCACTGCCGACGAGCGCGCACGGCGCGACGAGATCATCGACGAAGCGCGTCGGTTGGCGTCTGCCCAGGGCTATCAAGGGCTCACGATCCGGGCGGTCGCAGCGGCAGCGAACACCACACCGGTCACGATCTACCGGTACTTCGGCTCCAAAGACGGCCTGGCGCAACAACTCATGGCCGAGTGGGCGTTACAGACGCTGACCCGCTTGGAGGAGCTGCAGTTTGCCGACGACATTCCAGAAGGTGGCAGGATCGCGTCGGCGTTCGGAGAGATCATCGGCTGGGCCGCCGAGGACTTGAATCTACTTGGGGCAGGCTTGAACTCGATCCACACCAACGCCACGGGCGGTGGTGGTATCGGATTGTGGAAACCGCTGTTCATCAGTTTGGTCCGCGCAGCGTTGTCCAACCAGGACTGGCAGGACACCGACCATCGGGCAACCGTCCTCGGCTACGTGCTCACAACGTGCCTGATCGATCTCACGGCCGGGTCGGGAGACGTGGCCGACATCAGCGAGACGATCCGGACCGCGGCGCGACTGATCTTCGACGCTTGAGTGGTCCTCAGATCGAGAATCGTCCGGCAAAGGCGCGCAAGGGAAGATCGGCACTGGTGATGATGCCCGGTCGTGCGTCGACCACCGAACGAATCGAGTTCAGCGCAGGCAATCCCGTCACCGTCATGCCGATCGACGCGAAGTTCTCCGGCTTGGACAGATCGAACCCGGGCTTGGGGAAGATCATGTGCTTGCTGTAGATGCTCGGGTCGCCGGTGACCTGGGTGATGTAGCACGCCTTGATATCCCAGGACGGATCGGTGTGCGGTGTCATCTGCCATTCGAGATGGTTCTCGATGCGCGGCACACCGTCGACCATGCCCTGGTACTTGATGTAGTTGGCGCCGAGGGAGCCCTTGGGCATGAAGTACCAGCCGAGGTCGACATCCTTTGTGCAGGCACCGAGTTCGTAGCTGAAGGTCACCTCGTCGAGTTCAAGGCCAAACGCGTCCGCCATCAGGTAGACCGAATCGGCGAACACGGCGGTGTACTTGTAGAGCGAGTCGGGAATGGTCGGGTCGTCGACGGGACGTCCGTAACCGACGGCCTTCCAGGTGTCCACCGAGTGGTGGCAGGAGACGTCGACCGATTCGGTCACTGTGACGTTCTGGATGTCGGCCACGTCGGCGGTGTGCACGATGCCCAGGATCTGATTGAGACCGGGATTCATGCCGGTTCCGTAGAACGTGGAGTTTCCTCGCTGACAAGCGGATTCGAGAATCTCGCTGACCTTGCGGCCGGACGGGTGCTGCCAGTTGTTGTCCCGATGGAATCCGGTGATCCAGTCGGCGGTGGTGACGACGTTGATGCCGGCCTCCAGGACCTTCTCGTACAGGCTCTCGTCGGGGAAGACGCCGTGGAAGGTCAGGACATCGGGCTGCGCGGCGAGGATATCCTCGACGGTCCCGGTGGCCTTGACTCCGACCGGATCGATGCCGACGATCTCGCCTGCATCGCGCCCGATCTTGTCCGCGGTGTAGCAGTGCAGGCCGACCAGTTCGAGGTCGGGGTGATTCTGGATGCGCCCGATCATCTCGGTGCCGAGATTGCCGGTGGCGACCTGAAAGACGCGGATCTTGTCGGAACTCATGTGTGTGCTGCCCTTCTGAGTTGTGAAAATGTCTGGTGTCAGGCGGTTCTGGCGACAGCGGACGGGTGCCGGGGGATGATGGCGCCACTCTCCGGCCGAGTCGGGTCGACGCCGGCGGGTCCGCCGTCGGGATAGAACTGAACCGCCCATTCTCGTAATGCCTTGAACCCTTTGAGCTCTCGGCGAGACAGTGCGGGCGGGTCGGAGTAGCGCTGATGCGACCAGATCTCGACGTCCCGGTCGAACTGCTCGATGACGAGGTCGGCCATGGTCTTTCCGTAGCGGCTCATCTCGGGACTGTCGTCGCCCGGCTTGCGTCCGATCCACACCGTGAATCGGACGTCGCAGGTGGCGTCGTCGACCGGGGTGACCGCGGGCATGGTGCGATTCTCGATCATCCCCCAGGACTTGGTGATCGAGCAGCCCAGACCTGCATTGATCGAATAGACTCCGCTGGTTGCGGTTTCGAGCGTGACACCCTCCTCGAATGCGATCGTGAAGTCCACGTAGGAGACGGGGCCCTCGAAGTCATGGCGGGTGAACTCGGGCATGAACGGTGTCTCGTGCACGAACTTGAAGTGCGCGAAGTCGACGCCGTTCTCCATGACGTACTGGGGATGCAACTCGAGTCCCTGCCGGAACAAGGTGGCCGCCGGTACAGGAGGGTAGTAGTTGTCGGCGTCGGCTGGGTCGTCGCCGAAACCGGTGAACATGTCCGGCACCTCGAAGTACGGTTCGCGCTGGTTGACGTCGTACCAGATCCACACGGCCTCATTGCGTTCGACGACCGGATAACTGCGGATGCGTCGCACTTTGTTCGGATGGTTCTCGTACGGGACACACACATTGCGTCCCTGGGCATTCCACTCCCAGCCATGAAACGGGCAGACCAGGTTCTCGCCCTCGACATGGCCGCCGTAGCCGAGGTGTGCGCCGAGGTGTTCGCAGTAGGCGTCGAACACCGACAGGTTCCCCGACGCCGACCGCCAGGCAACCATTTCCCGTCCGAAGTACTTCATCTTGTGGACATCGCGCGAGGTGATCTCGGATGACCAGGCGACCTGGAACCATCCGGTCGGGTGCATCGACAGTGGGGTCTGTGCCATCGGTCCTCTGTCAGTGAAGGGGCAGTTGAGGGCTGTTCTACACGAACCATAGAACCCTCTGTGAAATAGTGCAAGATCCCTCTGTGAAAACTGGCGTCCCGCCTGGTTGTCGGGCTAGCATCGAGGCCATGAGCCAGGCCACCACCAACACGCGTCGGGCCAACAAACGTGGGCTCGCGACGCGCGAGAGCATGATCAAGGCGGCGATCGCCTCGTTGGCGACGGGTGACCCGGCGGCGGTGTCGGGGAATCGCATTGCTCGCGACATCGGCGCCACCTGGGGCGTCGTCAAGTATCAGTTCGGCGACATCGATGGTCTGTGGGCCGCGGTGTTGCGACACACGGCCGAGCAGCGTGGTGACCTGCCCGCCAATCTTGCGCCCGGCGGCACGCTCGCCGAGCGGGTGGAAGCCCTGATCGACGGCATGTACGTGGGTCTGACGACTCCAGAGGCCCTGGCAATCGAGACCCTGCGTGCGGCGCTACCTCGTGACCACGCCGAGCTGGAACGCGAATTCCCCTTGACCGCTACGGAACTGGCCTCGTGGAAGCCGGATTGGGAACAGGCGTGCCACCGCGCGTTCGCCGACCTCAACATCGAAAGGGTCCGGATCCGCCGGATGGCTGCGCTCATTCCGGCCGCCATGCGCGGAATCTCGTCGGAGCGATTTCTGGGTACATATGGCGACCTCGACGACGCGAAGCGGGGCCTCATCGACGCGATGGTCGCCTACCTCACCGACTGAGTCGACGCCGCACGGTGTAGAAAGATGCGCATGGTGAGGGGCGCGGGTCGGACAGTCGTCGTGGTCATCGGAATTCTGGCGCTCTGGCTTTCCGGAGGATCGCCCGCACACGCGGTTCCGGTCGCGCCAGTACCGCTGACCGGTCTCGGTCCCACTGGTACCTCGTTGATGCACGGCGATCTGTGGTCCACGGATTCGACGCCGTGGCGCGGTCCGGGTCGGACCGGGCATGTGGTGGGGTCGTCGGTGCCGGCCGGTGCCTGTGCGGCGACGTTCATCGGCTCTGACGGCCTGCCGGTGTCGCTGTGCACCCGGTTCGTCGGGACGAAGCCGGTCGGATTCGCCGTCCCGTCGGTCACGCTGTTCGATCCGCACACCGCCGCACCGCTCGCGCACCTCGAACTCGCCAAGGGTGGACTTCTCGGGGGTGTGTACGGATATCTCGACGACCGGAATCGCGTGGTCGTCGCCGACGGCTCCAATTCGATTCTGCGCGTGGCCCATCGACGGACCGCGCAGGGGTGGCAGGTCTATGTCGATGATCGGATCGACGTGTCGTCGACTATCCCCGCGGGTGACGCGATCACCGGACTGGCGCCAGACCTGCAGGGGCGCATCTGGTTTGCGACGACGCGTGGCGTGGTCGGCACGGTCGGTCGGTCGGGACGCGTCGCGGCCACCGCCCTGCCGCGCGGTGAGCAACTGGGCAACGGGCTTTCGATCCGGGCCGGTGGTGCCTCGATCCTCACCACCCATGCCCTCTACGAGATGACCGCCGGCGCCGACGGGCGACCACGTGTGGTGTGGCGTCGCGCCTACGACCGCGGAACCGCGCGCAAGCCCGGCCAGCTGACCTGGGGTTCGGGAACCACCCCCACCTATTTCGGTCCCGACGGTGACCGCTGGGTGGCGATCGTCGACAACGCCGACGGAAGACCGAATCTCCTTGTGTATCAGAGCGATACCGGGAATCTGGTGTGCCGGATGCCGGCGTTCGGGTCGTCGGGGCAGGGCACCGAGAACTCGATCATCGCCTGGGGTGACTCGCTGGTGATCCCGAGTACCTACGGCTACCAATACCCGCCGATGGCGGTCGACGGTCCCAGCAGGCCCGGATCGGCCGACTTTGTCGGGGGCGCCACCAGGGTCGACGTCACTGCAGGCGGGTGTCATCGGGTGTGGGAGAACCGCGACCGCATTGCGACATTGCCGCGGCTCTCCCGCGCCGACGGGCTGATCTACGCGCTCGGCTACGGGCCCTATCGGCCGGGTATCCAGCAAGTGGGACCGATCTACCTCGTCGCGACCGACTTCGCGACGGGTCGGCGAGTGGTGACGCGCAAGGTCGGCGACGGGCCGATCGACGAGCCGCTGGAACTGACCGGCACCATCAGCCGCGACGGCGCGCTGTGGCAGGCCACGATCGGACGGATGCTCAAGATCGCGCGGTGAATCCCATCGCTCCCTGAGCTCTGCCTGCAGAGGGGTTCCTCGCGCTCAGCCAGCGGTAGGCGTGACCCTCGTCGGACGCAGTGGCAGGATCAACTGCATGGCAGAAGCACGCGACCCCGACGACGACGTCGACCGCACGCCCACACAGGCCGAACTCGACGCGGAGGATCTCGCCGCGCTCGCGCGGTCGTCGAAGGACCGTGACCAGGCGAATCTGTACCCGACCCGGCAGTCGGATCCCGGCGTGGCCCCGCGGGCACTCCTCGTGCATGCGCGCGTCGCCTGGTGGGGTGCGGCGGCCTGCGGGGTGGTCGCCGTGGTGTACGGGTTCCTCAACCTCGGCTTGATCACCGACCTGCTCCGGCAGCGACTCCTCGACGGCGTTGCGTCCGACCCGAACAATGCGGCACCCGAGGAGCGGGTGGATTCCCTGGCGGGATTCTTCCCACCGTTCATGCTGCTGATGATCCTGGTGCTGCTCGCCATCGAATACCCGCTCCTGGTTGCCGCCGCGAACCATCACAGCCGCAACTGCCGCAACTTCTTCCTCGCCGCGGTGATCGTCAACATGCTGTGCATTCCCATCGGTTCCGACCTGCTGTTCCGGTACGACGAGATCTCCTCGACGATGGTTGTCGTGTCGTGGCTGCAGTTCGCACTGTTGGGGCTGGCCGGGGTGATCTCGCTGCGGCGCGTTGTGGATCGATGGCTGCCCGAGTCGAGCCGGATGCGACCGTCGAAGATGCTGCGGGGGCAGTAGGGCACCGAGCATCCGTCGGGAAGCGCTCCCACCCGATGGCTGAGGTGCGAGCCTGCGAGCCTCGAAGCCCCCTGGCGAGATGACCTTGTTGTCTCGCCAGGGGGCTCGACACGGTGCCTCGCTGCACTCGGTACCGGCTCGATCAGCGGGAGGACAACGCCAGCAGTTCCTTGGTGACCTCCGCTTCGTCGACGCGGGTGCTGCGACCGTCGGCGACCACGATCTCGCCGCCGACCATGACGGTGTCGACGATGGATCGTGAGCCGGTGGTCAGTAGGGACGCACCAGGGTCGCGGACGGGCAGCGTTGCATAGTCGCGGTCGAAGCGGATCACGGTGAGGTCCGCCGGAGCACCGACCTGCACGCCGCCGGACACAGCGGGCAAACCGAGCACCGCGTTGGCCCCGCCGCACGCGATGTCGAGCATCTCGTCGAACCCGAGTAGATCCGCCCGTTTGTGGACGGCCCGCTGCAGGTAGGCGGCGACCCGGAAGGTTTCGAGCATGTCCTGGGTGTCGTTCGACGCCGCGCCGTCAACGCCCAGCCCGACCCGTAGTCCGTTCTGGATCATGTCCGGGATCGGCGCGACCCCGCTGCCCAAACGCATGTTGGACAGTGGGTTGTGTGAGATCGCGACGCCCCGATCGGCGAGGATGCGTTGACCCACGTCGTCGAGTTCGACGCAGTGCACCGCGAGGACGCGGTCCCACAGAAAGCCGCTGCGGTCGAGATACTCGACGGCGCCGGTTCCGGCGTGCTCCAGACACATCCGGTCGTCGGTCGGGGTCTCGAGCAGATGGATCGAGACCGGTAGCTCTCGCGCATCGGCGAACTCGCGGAGCGTGACCATGCCCCTCTCGGTCAGCGACCGCGGATTCGGCACTGCGAGAGCAACTCTGATGCGAGTCCCGTCGACCCGATCGCGCAGCAGATCGACGTGGTCGAGCACCTCATCGAGCGGCTGCATGAGCCGCGGCTCGAAGCCCCATTTGCGGGAGGCGTCCGGCCGGTCGGCGACACCCCGACCGAGCACCGCACGAATTCCGGTGTCGTGAAACGCTTGAATGACGGCGGCATGCACGTCGTCGGACGGGTGCGGCCACATGTGCTCGACGACGGTCGTCGTGCCCGACCGAAGCGCCTCCAGGCATGCCGCCGTCGCGGCGAGGTAGGCGCGCTCGGGCGTGATCGCCACCGATTCCTCGCCCACCGCGAGAAGCCACTCCAGCAACGGCGTGCATTCGGCGATACCGCGCATCAGCGACTGCTGCAGATGGGTGTGTGTGTTCACGAAACCCGGTATGACATGGCCATTTCCGCGCTCGCTCGGCTCTGCGGTGCCAACGATGCCGACCACCGAGCCATCCTGGATTCGAATGTCCTGATGGGGCAACCACCGTCCACCGGTGTAGACGGCGACATCGATGAGGTCGGCCATCTCACTTCCCGAAGTTCGCGGCGATGCGCTGCGCGATGTAGTCGCCGCCGGTGATCTGCGGGTACTTGCCGGCAGCCGACTCGATCACTGCGTCGGTGTTGGCCTGTGCGAAATAGGCGATCGTGTAGCGGGGGCCGGTGTACTCGCCGCGACGGGGCGCGCGCACGCGATGGAAGTTCGACGGCAGCCGATCGTCGGACCAGCGCATCAGCATGTCGCCGATGTTGCAGGTGATCGCCTCGTCGGACGGCTCGACGGGGGTCCACGCCTCCGATGCGGCCTCGGCGCCCGGCAGCACCTGAAGGCCGCCCTGGCCGGTGCGCTGGAACAGCAGGGTCAACGCGTCGAAGTCGGTGTGGGCGCCGGCTCGCCAGACATTCGGCTCGTCGATGAGGGCGTCAGGGAAGGCGTAGTAGTGCAGCAGGCGCAGCGTGCTCTGGTAGGTGTCGACACTGGGATCGTGTGCGCGAGTGAAGAAGTCGCGGTCGAATCCGAGCTTCTCGGCGAAGCAGCCGAGGATGTCCATGGCCAGGCGCCAGCACCGGCGCTCGAAGTCGAGCAGCGTGGCCCGGAAACCGGCGAGTTCGTCGTCGGTCGGCCACAGTCCGTCCATGCGGGGAAGGGTGAGTTGGTAGGACCCCTTCTGATCCGGTGTGCCGACCGACGGTCGGACCTGGCTGGAGTACTCCCACCCGGCATTCTGCCCCTTCTTGAGGGGGAGCTGTTCCTTGACCTCGCGCGGCAGTTCGAAGAACTTCGCCGACATGGCGAACGCATGGTTGACCGCGTCCATGTCGATCCCGTGGTCAATGACCTGGAAGAAGCCGATATCGGTTGCCGCGGCCCAGAGTTCGTCGGCGATCTGGTCGCGTCGTGTCTCGAAGTCGGCGAGGCTGATGCGCCGGATCTCGCGGTCGGTGGTCTCGGTGCCGAGGCCGCCCATCGATGCCTCGCGATTGAGCTCGGTCATCTCAAAGCGGTCGTTCGGGGTGGTCGTGATGTCTGACATGGGTTATCTCTCGCTGGAATGAGTCCGCATGCGCTTTTCGACGCGACACGTGAGAGAAGAGTGTCGCGGACGCGAACAGCGGAACTCTTCTCCGCTGCTACACGAGGCCTCGTGCCGACGAGATTACACCGCCGGTCGAGAAGGGCGCGAGTCGAACGGGGGCAAGGTTAGCCAACACTCATTTTCTGGATGTAATCCACTTTCTGGATTCATTCCATTTATTGCTGTACGGTGGCAACCATGAGTGAGCAGATGACACCGGCGCGGCAGCTTCGAGCTGCCGGTCTGCGCGTCACTGCGCCCCGGCTCTCCGCACTGGAAATCATTGCGGAGCATCCACATTCGACGGCAGACTTCGTTGCCTCGGCCGTCCGCGAGAAGCTCGGCGGCGTTTCGACGCAAACCGTCTACGACGTCTTGCGGGTCTGTGCCGAGCGGGGTCTGCTTCGCAAGATCGAGCCGGCGCAGTCGCCGGTGCGCTACGAAACGCGGACCGGCGACAACCACCACCACCTGGTGTGCCGGTCGTGCGGAACGATCGTCGACGTGGACTGCGTGATCGGAACTGCGCCATGTCTGTCACCCGACGACGATCATGGCTTCCTCGTCGACGAAGCCGAGGTCACGTTCTGGGGACTGTGCAAATCCTGCCGTTCGTGAGGCACAACAAGAGACTTGTCAGCGTCGTCCAGCCCAGTGGCGCCGCGGCAGAAGAAACGTAAGACACCAATGAGAGGGAGATGGCGATGACTCCTCGCACCACCACCAATGCCGGGATTCCCGTGGCGAGCGACAACGAATCGCTCACCGCCGGCACCCAGGGACCGATCCTGCTGCACGACCACTACCTGATCGAGAAGCTCGCGCAGTTCAACCGTGAACGCGTCCCGGAGCGCGTCGTGCACGCGAAGGGCGGCGGCGCATTCGGCGAACTCGTCATCACCGGTGACGTGTCGCGCTACACCAAGGCGTCGTTCTTGCAACCGGGCAAGCGCACCGAGTCGCTGGTCCGGTTCTCCACCGTTGCGGGCGAGCAGGGCAGCCCGGATACCTGGCGTGACCCAAGGGGTTTCGCGATGAAGTTCTACACCGAGGATGGCAACTACGACCTCGTCGGCAACAACACGCCGATCTTCTTCATCAAGGATCCGATCAAGTTCCCCGACTTCATCCGCTCACAGAAGCGACTGCCCGGTTCCGGACTGCGCGACCACAACATGCAGTGGGATTTCTGGACGCTGCGCCCCGAGTCGGCACACCAGGTCACCTGGCTGATGGGAGACCGCGGTATCCCGAAGTCCTGGCGGAACATGGACGGATTCGGTTCGCACACTTACCAGTGGGTCAACGCCGAGGGCGAGCGATTCTGGGTCAAGTATCACTTCAAGACCGACCAGGGCATCGAGTACCTCACCCAGGAGGAAGCCGATAAACTCGCCGGCAGCGACCCCGACCTGCACCGCAAGGATCTCTACGACGCCATCGAGGGCGGCGAGTTCCCGAGTTGGACGATGAAGGTCCAGATCATGCCCGTCGGCGAGGCCGAGAGCTACCGCTTCAACCCGTTCGATCTCACCAAAGTCTGGTCGCAGCAAGACTATCCGCTGATCGAGGTCGGTAAGTGGACGCTCAATCGCAATCCGCAGAACTTCTTCTCCGAGATCGAATTAGCGACGTTCGAACCGTCGAACCTGGTGCCCGGCATCGGGTTCTCCCCCGACAAGATGCTGCTCGGCCGGGTGTTCTCCTACGCCGACGCGCACCGCTACCGGGTAGGCACCAATTACGCTCAGCTGCCGGTGAATTCGGCGAAGAATGCAGAGGTCAACACGTACTCCAAGGAGGGTGCGATGGCCTACGACTTCTCCGGACCACAGGTGCCGGTGTACGCGCCCAACTCCTACGGCGGGCCGCACGCCGACGCCGAGGCTGCCGGTGACGAGGGACTGTGGAACTTCGACGGCGAGGCCATCCGCGCCGGCTACGTCGAACATCCGGAGGACAGCGACTGGGCGCAGGCGGGCACCATGGTTCGCGAGGTGCTCGACGATGCCGCTCGGGAACGGTTGGTGTCCAACATCGTCGGACACGTCCTCGACGGCGTCGAAGAGCCCGTGTTGTCGCGAGTATTCGAGTACTGGCGCAACGTCGACGAGGATCTCGGCAAGAAGGTGGAAGAAGGCGTCCGTAACGGGTGATCGAGGACATTTGATGTCCGATCACGGAATCGACCCGACGGTCCGGCCGTTGGACTTCAATGAGGCACGTCAGTGTTTGCGCCCGACCGGGCCACTTCATCGAGGAGGAACTTCATGACAGTAGAAGCGATCTACCACGTCTCGTCCACGTCGGCAGGCGGGGGGCGTGACGGCGAAGTCGTCTCGGACTCCGGGCGCATCGACCTCGATTTGCGCCCGCCGAAGGAACTCGGCGGCAGTGGTGAGGGCAGCAACCCCGAGGAACTCTTCTCGGCCGGATACGCCGCCTGCTTCATGGGTGCGCTGCGCGCGACGTCGAAGCAGGCCGGCTCGCCCGTACCCGACGAGTCCACGGTCAAGGTCACCATTGGCCTCGGCAAGGACTCGGCCGACGGCGGGTTCGGGCTCACCGCAGCCATCGAGGTCTACATCCCCGGCGTCGAGGAAGCGAAGGCACAGGAGCTCGCCGACGGCGCGCACGCCTTCTGCCCGTACTCGAAGGCCACCCGCGGCAACATCGAGCAGACGGTCACCGTCCGCGTATGAGTCGTTGCCGCACATACGAACTCAAGAGAAAGGAGTGGTATCACACATGACCACTGCAACACCCATCACCAGCACCCTGACCGATGAACAGAAGACGGTCACCGGTAACGCTCTGCAAGAGACGCTGGTCGACCTGATCGATCTGAGCCTCATCGCCAAGCAGGCCCACTGGAACGTGGTCGGCCCGCAGTTCCGTTCGGTTCACCTCGAATTGGACGAACTGGTCACCGTCGCCCGCGAGTTCACCGACGCCGCGGCCGAGCGTGCCACCGCCATCGGTGTGAGCCCCGACGGCCGGGCCGAGACCGTCGCGAAGACAGCTCACACCACGGGCTTCGGCGAGGGCTGGACAAAGGACTCCGACGTGGTGACTGCAGTCGTGTCCAACCTCAAGGCGGTCATCGCGGGTCTCCGCGAGCGCATCGCCACCACCGAGGACACCGACCCGGTCACCCAGGATCTGCTGATCGGCTTCGCATCGAGGCTCGAGCAGCTCCACTGGATGTGGCAGGCGCAGGCGGTCTGACCGACAGCCCCGGTCACCGGAGCGCCTGACCAGATGACGAACCCCGCCGGAATCCGGCGGGGTTCGTCGCGTTCTGGTTCTCGTCCGCTCAGAGCGGCTGACCTTCCGATGGCTGAGGTGCGAGCCTGCGAGCCTCGAAGCCGCTGGTGAGATGATGTTGTTGTCTCACCGGCGCCCTTCGAGGCTCGCTTCGCTCGCACCTCAGGGAGCTGTGGTGTCGGGCTTCGACTCGGACTCGGGCTCGGAGGTGTCGTTGTCGTCGGAGTCGGTGTCGTCGGGTTCCGGTTCCGGCTCGGATTCGACCGCCGGCTTTGCGACGGGAGGAGTCTCGACCGGCTCGTCGTCGGCGTAGGAGTCCCGGAACGACACGCGCGGAGTCGTCGCGGTGTGGAACAGTGCGATCCCGACAAACGCGAGAGTTGCGACGCCGAAGACGAGCACCAGGCCGATCGCCGCGATGTAGAGCGCCGTGGCGACGGCGCCGTCGAGCGGGCCGATGGTGAGTGCGGCGGCCCCGGCCAGGACGGTGCCCAGCAGCGCCCACGCTGCGCTGCGCACCCATGGCCCCACCACCGAGGTGTAGAAGAGTCGCTGATAGATCGTCTGCTCGAACTCGTCGACCGCGGCGAGCCGCACCTCGTCGTCGGCTGCCAGCGCGCGCAGCTCGCGCGCGAGTCCGGCGCTGCGCGTCAACGACGCATTCTCACGTTCTCGGTAGCGGACAAAGGCGACCACAGCGATCGCTGCCGCGAGGAGTCCCAACCCCACACCCCACACAGTCATGCCCGCAACGCTACCGGCCTCCCGTCGTGGTCGGTGAAGCAGGTCACACACATACGTGCGTGGTGCGAGGTGCGCCGACGCCGCCGCTGGTAGGTTTGCCCCCGACAGCGGCTCGCCAGGTGCCGCACACGAAGGTCGGGCACGAGGGGTGAACTAGGGGTCTGATGACACGCGCGCGAATGGCCACGGTTGTCGTTCTCGGGCTCGTCGTCGCTCTGTTGGCCGCCGCGTCGGCGTCGATGGTGCGGACCGGACCCGCGGTTCGGCTGACCGGGCTGGCATCAGGGGTGTCGGTTCTCGACGGCGACGCACCGCCGGCCGTCTTGCTCAGTCGCGCACTGTTCGGTTCGTCGCCGAGCGCCGTGGTCGTGGGTTCCGACGCCGACGAGAGCGACTGGCAGCGGGCAGGCGATGCGGCGATCGGCGCACACGTTCCGATCTTCGGCATCACCCCGGAGAGCGGCGACGCCGTCGCGTCCGAGCTGGGACGCCTGGGTGTCGGGTCGATCCACACCGTCGGTACTGTCCCCGAAACCATCAGCGCGGTGGCACCCAACCGCGATCTCGACTCGCTGAGCGGCAACAACCCTGCTGCCGGGCCCGCTCCGCTCGTGTTCGTCACGAGGCCGGTGGCGCGCGACGCCGTCCTGACGGCACGCGCGGGACACGGTCAGGTCGTCGAACTGCCTGCCGCCGATCCGCGGTCGAGCGGGGCGGCGGTCGCTGCAGTGAAGGCCGCAGGGTCGGCACCCATCCTGGCTGTGGGGCGCGGTTTCGGCGATGACGACGTCTTCGGGCAGCGCGTCGCCGCGGCGCGCACCGTGCCCGAACTGCCCGGCGGCGGTCAGATCATCTTCCCGTCCCGCCGCATGGTCGCGCTGTACGGATCGCCCGACGCGCCGGCACTCGGACCGCTGGGTCGGCAGAACATTCCCGCGTCGATCGCTCGCGCCAAACGTCTGGCCGCCGATTACCAGCGGGTGAGTCGCGTGCCGGTGATCCCGGCGTTCGAGATCATCGTGACCGTCGCGTCGGCCGCGCCCGGCGACGGTGGCGCCTACACCAACATGATCGACCCCGCGGTGATCCGGCCCTGGGTCGACGCCGCACGCGCGGCCGGTGTGTACGTGACGCTCGATCTGCAGCCGGGTCGGATGGACTTCCTGACCCAGGCGAAGAGGTACGCGGATCTCCTTCGGCAGCCGCACGTTGGCCTCGCTCTCGACCCCGAATGGCGCCTGAAACCGAACCAGGTGCACCTCACCCAGATCGGCTCGGTCGCGGCGGCCGAGGTGAATCGGACGTCGCAGTGGCTGTCCGCACTCGTCCGGGACAACAACCTGCCGCAGAAATTGTTGGTGCTCCACCAATTCGATTCCGACATGCTCGCCAACCGTCGTCAGATCGCCACCAATCACCCGGAATTGCAGGTGCTGATCCACGCGGACGGTCACGGTGTCCCGCCCGTCAAGATGGACACGTGGCGTCGACTGATCACCGATCTCCCTGCGGGAGTGTGGATGGGCTGGAAGAATTTCTACACAGAGGACAAACCCACATTCACGCCCGCGCAGACCATGGCGGTTCGCCCGGCACCGTGGTTCGTCTCCTACCAGTGATCGTTCGTCGGCCGCCGCTGGCCGTGTTGTAAGGAGACATCGTGACGACAGTTTCAGCAGTTGATCTCGCCGCCTGCCCGACGCCGGGGGAGCGGCCCGATTCGTTGGAGATCCTCGCCGCGCAGGCCACCTCTCGCGTGCAGGACCTGGTTCCCGTCCGCCATGCGCGGATGGCCGCGACACCATTCACGTTCTATCGTGGCGCGGCGGCGGTGATGGCGTCGGACCTGTCGCGCACACCGAATTCGGGTGTGATGACGCAACTCTGCGGCGACGCCCACCTCAGCAACCTGGGTCTGTTCTACACGCCTGAGCGTCGAATGACCTTCGACCTCAACGACTTCGACGAGACGTTCACCGGCCCCTTCGAATGGGACGTCAAGCGTCTGGCCGCCAGTTTTGTGGTCGCCGGACGCAACAACGGCTTCGACGACAAGACCAATCGCCGCTTTGCCCGCTCGGTGGCCAAGGCCTACCGCAAGTCGATCGAACATGCCGTGAAGAAGTCGACGCTCGACTGCTGGTATGCGCGGATGGATGTCGAGGAACTGACGGCGCTGATCGGCAACCGACTGGACACGTCGATGAATGAACGAACCCAGAAGGCACTGAAGAAGGCCCGGCACCGCAACAGTGAGCAGGCGTTGGGGAAACTGTGTGTCATCGATGCCGAGGGCAAGGCGCACATTCGCAGCGAGCCGCCGCTGCTGGTGCCGATCCACGAACTGTTCCCCGACAACCTCGCCGACTATGTCGCCGACGGGATCGCGGTGCGGATGCGCAACTACCGGGATGCGCTTCCCAGCCATGTACGGGCCTTGCTCGACCAGTTCACCATCGTCGACGTGGCACGCAAGGTCGTTGGGGTGGGCAGTGTGGGGACGCGCGCATGGATCGCATTGATGGTCGGCCAGAATCTGGAGGACCCACTGTTCCTGCAGATGAAGGAGGCTCAGCGTTCGGTTCTCGCCGACTTTGTGCCCGCGGCCGGATTCGACAACGAAGGACAGCGCGTGGTGGAAGGTCAGCGGCTGCTTCAGGCGTCGAGCGACATCTTCCTCGGGTGGAGCAGCGGTGCCGACGAGAACGGTGAGCGACGCGACTTCTATCTCCGGCAGCTGCGTGATGGCAAGGGGTCGGTGGTCGTCGAGGCGCTCGAACCCGAGGCCATGAAACTCTACGCGCAGCTGTGCGGCCGCACTCTCGCCCAAGCCCACGCGCGCACCGCCAGCCGTCCCGAGATCGCGAGGTATCTGGCCGGTGATCCCGATTTCGGGGAGGCGATCGCCGACTTCTCGGTCGCCTATGCCGACCTCAACGACGGCGATCATGCGGCGATGCTGCGGGGCATCAAGGCGGGACAGATCGAGGTCCACGACCTCGATGCGGTCCCCGCGCCGACGATCAGTCGCTGAGTCGCGATGCGTCGGCCGGCCGGTGGCGGACGCGTCGAGTGATGGCCGGGATGCCGAGACCGACCACCGCCGCGACGGCCAACCCGAACAGGGTCTCGCCGATCCGCTCGGCGACGCGCGACCCCGCGGTGTCCGTCGAATAGCTCAGCATCGTGATCACCAGGAACGTGGTGAACGCGGGCAGGATGTACCAGCGACTGCCGCGTGTCCCGGCGGCGGCAATGATCGCCAGCGCGATCGCAGCCGTGAAAAGCCATACCTGCGCGCCCAATTCGATCATCACCGCCGCCACGCACGCACCGACCGTGACGGACACGAATCGTCCCGCGGTGCGCCACTTCTGCAGATCGGCGTCCGGGCGCATCACGAGAAGGGCGGCGGCGCAAGCCCATCCGACGTGATCGAAGTCAAGTGCGAACCCGACCCCAGCGGTGATCGCGCCGACCACGCCTACCAGGAGTCCGTACCCGAGGCCGGGCGTGCTGACCGGTTCCGCCGGACCGGCCGCGGCCTCGTCGATCCACGTCGGCGGAATCACGATGGCGACGACGAAGGTCGCGATGGACCCGGCGACGAACAATGCGGTGAGAGTCAGCCCGGCCGAGAAGCCGTCCTCACTGAATCCGACACCCACCAACGGTGGTGCGAGAACCACCAGGAGCATCGCTAGTCGAGGGCGATTGGTGTGGCCGGCCAGCCACGTGGCGAGGATCGGAAGGAGGAAGATCGTCGTCACCGCGACCACCGGCCACGGTGACACCGTCGCCCCGACCAGGATGGGCAGTCCCAGGATGATTCCGGCGATCAGGATGACGACGCGGCGCTTGCGTTCCCGTGCGACGCCGACCGCGACGGCCGGGATGATGCCGACGGCCAGCGCGGCGCCCTTCTGTATGTCACCGGTCGCCGCGACGGCCGTCGCCGGTATCACCGCCACCGCAGCCACTGCTGCCGGCAACCACTTCCAGGCGACCAACGGGGCCGACGACATGCTCACCAATCGAACGATAATGCACAGCCGTGGTCGACTTCGGCATGCGTGTGCGAGGGTCACCTCGGCAGCGCATGATGGACACGACGTACGAGGGATCGCAACGTGCAACAGGGATCGAGGGTCGAGATGAGCGATGACGTGCTGGCCGAACGTGTTCGGGATCTGATGGGCAGGGCCAAGGAGGATCTGGCCGCGATGGTCGGATTCCAGTCGGTGTACAACGTCGAGCAGGCGCCGCCCGAGGAATGCCAGAAGATGGTCGACTGGCTCGAGGAGACCTTCGTCGAGGCCGGATTTGCCGACGTGGCCGCCCACGAAACAGCGGACGGCAGCAAGGCCGTCACCGGTCATCTCGACGGACCGGACGACGCCCCGACCGTGCTGCTGTACTTCCATCACGACGTCCAGCCGCCACTCGGGGCCGACGAGTGGGACTCCCCGGTATGGGACCTGACCGAGCGCAACGGTCGGTGGTATGGGCGTGGTGCCGCGGATTGCAAGGGCAACATCGCGGTTCACCTGACCGCCCTGCGGGCGTTGGGCAACGACGTCCCGGTGAACATCAAGATCATCGGCGAAGGTTCGGAGGAACAGGGGACGGGCGGTATCGAGGATTTTGTCCCGAAGAATCCGGAGCTGTTGCGCGCGGACACGATCCTCGTGGTCGATTCCGGAAACTTCGCGGTCGGCAAACCCAGTCTCACCACGACGCTCCGTGGCATCGCGAACGTGACCGTCACCGTCGAAACACTCGGTTCGGCAATGCATTCCGGTGTCTTCGGGGGTGCTGCACCGGATGCGCTGGCGGCGTTGATCGCGATGCTTGCCACGCTGCGTGACGCGGATGGCAATACGACGGTCAACGGACTGGACAACACGCAGGTGTGGGATGGTGTTCAGTACCCGGGCGATCAGTTCCGCTCCGATGCAACGGTTCTCGACGGCGTGAGTCTGGTCGGCTCGGGCACCGTGTCGGAAATGATCTGGGCCCGACCGGCATTGACCGTGCTGGGTATCGACTGCCCGTCGGTGGCGGGGTCGTCGGCCGCCGTGCAGGGCCGAGCGCGGGCCAGGCTCAACCTTCGGGTGCCACCGGGGATGGACGCGCAGGTGGCGCAGGATGCGCTGGTCGATCATCTGACCTCGGTGACGCCATGGAACGCTCGTCTGTCGATCGAACGCGACGCCATCGGATCACCCTTCGTGGGTTCGACGGGCGGCGTCGGCTTCGACACCCTCGTCGACTCCATGCGCACCGCGTACGGCACCGATGTCTTGGTGCAGGGGCAGGGCGGAGCCATCCCGTTGTGCAACGTCCTCCAACAGACCTACCCCGACGCGGAGATCATGCTGATGGGGGTGGAAGAACCGCAGTGCCTCATCCACGCGCCCAACGAGAGTGTCGATCCGTCCGAGATCGAGCACATGGCGTTGGTCGAGGCGCTGTTCCTCCGGGACTACGCGAAGCGGTTCAGAGACCGCTGAAGCGCTGCAGCAGCGCATCTTTCAGCTGTGGTCGGCTTGCGGCCACCAGAATGAAAGCTGTCTCGCGGAAGATCCGCTCGGCGTCGCTGCCCCCGATCAGCGCCTTACCGCCCTCGGCGGCGACGAGCGCGGCCGCCGCGTCGAGCGCGAGTTGCGCGGCGTCGGCGCGAGCGACGAGAAGGCCGTCGGCGTCACCGAGTGCGGCGTCGAGCCCGGTGCGGATCCCGTCGCCGCGTTCACGTAGCCGACGCGCCTGCGGCGAATGCCCGGCGATGTCGAGCAGTGCGGTCGCGCGGCGCAACGTGCCGAATGGCAGTGTCCCGTTGAGCCGCACGCCGATGTTCTGATTCGCAAAGAAGTCCTCGAGTGTGACCCGACTGACCACCTGATCGTCGGCGATCGACAGCGAGGTCACCTTCAGGGCCACGGTGGCTGCGGCGTCGACGGCGGCGAGTCGCAGGGGGTGGAACTCGATGGCCGACGGGAGGTCGTCGGTGCGAATGATCGCCGCGATCACGTCGTCGGTCTCGACGTCACGTGCGCTGATCTGCAGCAGGTCGATGACGCCCCATCCGCTCACGAACGGCGCGTACCCGTCGAAGCGCCAACCGGTGCCGGTGCGGGTGGCGGTCATCCTCGGCGGGGTGGGGACGGCGCCTGCGTAGGCCACGCCTGCACGCAGACGACCGTTCACGGTGTCGCCGAGGAGCGTGTCGCGCAACGAGGTGTTGGGGCTGCCCGCCAGCGAGATCACCACGCCGTGGTGCTGAATCCACGTGAAGGCCGTCGACAGACAGCCGCTCGCCAGTATCTCGAGGATCTCGGTGACCCCACCGAATTCCAGGCCCGGTCCGCCTGCGTCGACCGGTGCGGCGATACCGTACAGCCCGGCCTCCGCGAGAGCGGCCCAATGAGAATCCGGGACGTGCCCCGTACGGTCGACGTCGGCGGCGGCCGGGTACAGGACATCGTCGGCGACGCGGTAGGCGGCGGCCTTGAGCGTGGAGCGGCGGTCGGAGGCTGACGTGTCATCGCGGGTGAGCGGCGGCATGATGTCAGCGTAGTGCCGAGCGAAGTGCAATCCTGTGCCAGTTTCGGGCGGTTGGCGCGAAGCCTTCTCGATCGCAGCGAAGCGATCTGTGCCGTGTTGCCCACAGATCGGTGATGGCGACGTCAGGGCGGTGGCTCGAACCACGTTCTCCTGCTAGGAAAAAGGGTTGAAGGTCGAGCGATGCCGCGTGAGGCTGTGCCGTCGGGCATCTCGCCCCATAGTGCGTAATTGTGCTCCTGACCTGCGTTTGGTCTCCGATTCACGGCGGCTTTGCCGAGTATTCGCCGGCCCTGACGGTGGCCCGGGCCGGCGATATGCGACGTCGTGAATCTGCGGTTGAGCGCCGGAGTTCGGATGTCCTAGCTTTCAAGCCATGTCGCAGGGAGACAGTACAAGTCGACGTCTGGTGATTCGCAACGTGCGGGTCTTCGACGGGCTGACCGACAACGTCGTGGACGCACACGACGTTCTCATCGAAGGCGAACGGATTGCCGCAGTGGCCGACTCGCCGATCGGCGACGCTCCTGGAATCGAGACCACCGAGATCGACGGCGGCGGCCGGTTCCTCATGCCGGGACTCAGTGACGCCCACGTCCACCTGATGGGGAACGCGAACAGCTACCTCGACTTCGTGATGGGCGCGACCGGTCTGCTGGTTGCCAACACGCTGTCGGAGGCCAAGCGCATGCTGCACCGAGGCTTCACCTCCGTGCGCGACATGGGTGGCGACACCGCACCACTGAAGGTGGTGATCGATCGCGGCGACTTCGAGGGACCACGGATCTTTCCCAGCCAGGCGATGATCTCCCAGACCTCGGGCCATGGCGACTTCGCCTTCGTGTACGAGACCCCATATGCCTTCGGCGGCGGTCCGAGTCGTACCGACTCGATCGGGTTCACGAGGACCGTCGACGGCGTCGAGCGTGTCCTCACAGCGGTGCGCGAGCAACTGCGCAAAGGGCATCGCAGATCAAACTCACCATCGGTGGTGGCGCGGCCTCGATGTACGACCCGCTGTACACGCTGCAGTTCACACCCGACGAGATGCGCGCGGCCGTCAACGCGGCCGAGGACTACGGCACGTACGTGGCGACCCACGTCTACACCGTGCCGGGGATCAAGCGAGCCATCGAGGCGGGAGTGCGGTCCATCGAGCACGGTCACCCTGCCGACGAATCAACCGTCGCGCTGATCGGTGAGAAGGGGATCTGGCTGTCGATGCAGCCCTTCGCCGAAGACGACCACCACTATCCCGACCCCGATCGCGCCGAGAAGAACCGGCAGATCTGTCATGGGACCGAGAATGTGTACACCTGGGCCAAGAAGTATGGCGTCAAGGTGGCCTTCGGCACGGACCTCCTGCTGGAACCACAGTCCGCGGCGCGTCAAAGCGTCATGGCGGCTCGAATGGGCGAATTCTATTCCAATGCAGAGTCGTTGAAGATGCTCACCTCGGGCAACGCGGAGCTCTTCGAAATGGCCGGTGACCGCAATCCGTACGGATCGGCGCGACTCGGCGTCGTCGCGCCCGATGCGTGGGCCGATCTGCTCTTGGTCGACGGCGACCCGCTGGCCGACATCTCGGTGCTGTCGGATCCGGACCAGAACCTGAAGCTGATCATCAAGGGCGGCAAGGTTTTCAAGAACACTCTGCACTAGGCCACAACCGCATCCCGCCGTGCCGGATCGCGCCGATGATGCTCGGCGCGTACTGCGTTTCTCAGAAAGCGACAATGACTATGACCGACGACTGGTCGACCAACGAGGTCACCGCACCGGTGCCGCGCGTACTCGACGACGGGGAAGCACTCCTCGTCGCCGAGGACATCGGGGTGCGGGCATCGTGGGGCCACATCTACGGTCCAACCAGTTTGCGTGTCGCCGAGGGCGGTGTGACGGTGCTGGTCGGGTCCGGCGGACGGGGTCGGACGGCGTTGCTGCTCACCCTCGCCGGTCGGATGAAGCCGACCTCGGGAAGCCTCACCGCATTCGGGCGGCGAAACGATGCGCGTCATCTGTTCGCGCGTGCCGCGATCGCCGACATCGACGAAGTGGACGGAATCGAGCAGGCCATCCGGGTGCGCGATGTGGTGACCGAGCAGATCCGGTGGCATGCGAAGTGGTACAAGTGGGTTCGGCAAGCCCGTCAGGAAGACCTCGAACGCATCTGCGCGCCGGTCTTCGGAGATCTGTCGCTTCCCTCGATGGACGCCTTCGTCGAGGAACTGCCGGAACTCACGGCGAGCCTGTTTCGCATCGCGGTCGCGAATGTGGCGCGGCCACCCCTGCTCGTGGTCGGTGGAGTGGATCGCCTCGCTCGGATCGAGAGCACCCGGATACTCACCGAGCGGCTCGTCGACCTGGGACGGAATCAGACCGTCGTCACTGCCGACGTCAACGGCGTGCACGCCGGAATCGGTGTGCGCGAGGCGATTCTCGTCGACAACCTGACCGACCAAGAATTCGTGAAGCTCGAACAACAGGAACGGACCCTCTGACATGCTTGCTGCGTTCTCGCCCGGCAGCGACTTCAAACGCTATTACCGAGGGCAGATGCCACGACTGGCACTCATCGTCATCGTGTTGATGCCGTTGATGTATGGCGCGCTCTATCTGTGGGCGTTCTGGAATCCGTTCGACGCGGTCAACAAGATCCCGGTGGCGATCGTCAACGCTGACCAGGGTGCAACAGTGCAAGGAAAGCCACTCAACGCGGGCAAACAGGTCACCGACGGACTCATCGCCTCCGACCAGCTCGATCTGCACGTGGTGTCCGCGCAAGAGGCCAAAGACGGTGTGGAACATGGGAAGTACTACTTCTCCATCACGCTGCCCGAGGATTTCAGTGCTGACATCGCGTCGCCTGCGAGCGGTGACGCACGATCGGCGCAACTGATCTTCACCTACAACGACGCCAACAACTACCTCGCGACGGTGATGGGGCAGGACGCCGCCGAACAGGTGGTGAACAAGGTCGGCGCGCAGGTCGGCGCGACCACCTTCGACATCGTCATCAATGATGTCACCGGACTCATGCCCAAGCTGACGCAGGCTCAGCAGGGAGTCAACAAGCTGAACAACGGTATGCAGCAGGCCAATACCGGTGCCGGTGAGCTGGCGACCAATCTGGTCACCGCCAAGAACGGTGCGGCCGAGCTCGCCGGGGGCCTCAACACGCTCGACGGTGCTGTGCAGCGCGCCACCGACCCCGTCCTCGCGGCGCTCAACAACTCCGGCAACGGTGGTCTGACTCCCGCCGAACTGAACGCGCTCGTCACACGATTGAGTACGGGGACAACGGCAGTGGCGAATCAGTTGGGTACGGCTGCGACCGCACAGTCGCAGGCATCGCGGGCGGTGACGGGTGTCATGGCGCAACTGCGGGCCAACCCCGACCCTTCAGTACAGCGACTCGCCGATCTGCTCGCGCCCGCGCAGAGTGTGCTGAGGACCCAGGGCCTTGGACCCAATGCCAACAATCAGCTCACCGCGGTGCGCACCGACGCCGCGACCCTCTCGCAGCAACTGGGGAGCCCGCAGAGTCCGGTACGAATTGCCATGGGGCTGCTGCAGAACGGGACCCTTCGCAACGATGTGGTCGCGGCGCGGAGCGCGGCGAACGAACTCAGCTCGGGAGCAGGACAACTCAGTACCGGTCTCGTCGAGCTGAGCAATGGTGCCAACCAGTTGCGGGCCGGGACCGTGCAACTCGCCGCGGGAACCAACGAGCTCGCCGGACAAGTGGACGCAGGAGTCAAGGCGGTCCCGCAGTGGTCGCAGGAGCAGAAGAACGCGCTGGCAAACACCCTGTCGCAACCGGTGACGCTCGAGGAGAACACTCTCAACGAGGCCAAGACATTCGGAACCGGATTCGCCCCCTTCTTCCTCGGTCTGGCGTTGTTCGTCGGCAGCATCATCGCCTGGATGCTGTTCACCCCGTTGCAATCTCGTCCGATAGCGCAGGGTCTGGCGTCACTGCGAGCGGTGCTGGCGTCGTTCGCACCCACCTTCTTCGTCGGATTCCTGCAGGCCGCGATCCTCTATCTCGTAGTCGTGTTCGCGGTGGGCCTGCGACCGGTGTATCCCGTGGCGACCTTTGGCTTCATGCTGCTGATGGTCGCGGTGTTCTTGGCGATGATCCAGATGCTCAATGCCGTCTTCGGGCCGGCCGTCGGGCGCGTGGTGACGCTGGCGTTCCTCATGGTGATGCTCACCTCGGCGGGCGGGATCTATCCAGTGCCGACGACCACCAAACCCTTCCAGTACATCCACTGGGTAGACCCGATGACATATACGGTCAACGGTTTACGCCAGCTGACGGTCGGCGGCGTCGACCATCGCCTGTGGATCGCGATCGGTGTGCTGTCGTGCCTCACCGTGGTGTTCCTGGCCATCTCGACGTGGGCCGCTCGTCGAAACCGCCAATACAACATGGACCGCCTCTACCCGCCGGTCGAGGTCTAGCCGACATGTAACCGAATTCCGAATACATCCATCAGCACTGCACTTTCGATCGCACCGAACCCACCCGTATGTCCCGAGGAGGAACCCATGACCGATCTGTCCCACACCAACGCCCGCACGACCACCAACATCGGTGACACGCTGACGCTCAACCCGGTGTTCGTGCGCCCAGGCGAGGCAACCGAACTGCCGAAGTTCACCATTCCTGACGGAATGAGCCTGCCCGAGACGGCGTATCAGATCGTGCACGACGAGGCGATGCTCGACGGCAACGCACGCCTGAACCTGGCAACCTTCGTGTCGACCTGGATGGACGACGAGGCGCGCAAGCTGTACGCGGAAACCTACGACAAGAACATGATCGACAAGGACGAGTACCCACAGACCGCGGCCATCGAGGACCGGTGCTGGCGCATCATCGCCGACCTGTGGAACAACCCCGATGTCGACAACGCGATCGGGACGTCGACGATCGGTTCGTCGGAGGCCGCGATGCTGGGTGGTCTTGCACTGAAACGGCATTGGCAGGCCCGCCGCAAGGCCGAGGGCAAGTCGATCGAGAAGCCGAACCTGGTGTTGTCCACCGCGGTTCAGGTCTGCTGGGAGAAGTTCCTCAACTACTTCGAGGTCGAGCCCCGCTGGGTGCCGGTGAGCGAAGAGCACTTCGTCTTCGACGGCCATGAGCTGGAGAAGTACGTCGACGAGAACACCATCGGCGTGATCGCCATCCTCGGCGTCACCTACAACGGCCTCTATGAGCCGGTGAAGGAGATCTCCGCGAAGCTCGATGAGATCCAGGCATCGACCGGCCTCGACATCAAGATCCATGTCGACGGCGCATCGGGTGCGATGATCGCACCGTTCTGCCAGCCCGATCTGGAATGGGACTTCCGGGTGGACCGGGTGGTGTCCATCAACACCTCCGGCCACAAGTACGGCCTGGTGTATCCGGGTCTGGGGTGGATCATCTGGCGCGACACCGCCGCGCTGCCCGACAGCATGGTCTTCCACTGCAGCTACCTCGGCGGTGACATGCCTACGCTCGCACTGAATTTCTCGCGTCCTGGCGCGCAGGTCCTTTTGCAGTACTACAACTTCCTGCGCTTGGGCCGGGAAGGCTATCGCCAGGTTCAGCAGGGGTCGCTCGATGTCGCGCAATACCTTTCGTCGGCGATCGCCGAGATCGGTCCGTTCGAACTCGTCAGCAAGGGCGACACGATCCCGGTCTTCGCGTGGAAACTGAAGAAGGGGTACACCGAGAAGTGGACCCTCTTCGATCTGTCCGACCGGCTGCGCATGAAGGGCTGGCTGGTCCCGGCATACCCGATGGCCGACGACCTGGCCGATATGACGTTGCAGCGCATCGTTGTTCGCGCCGGACTGAGTCGTGATCTGGCCGACGCCCTGCTGCGCGACATCGAGGGTGAGGTCGTCTTCCTCGACAACCTCGAAGCGCCACTGCCGCGTGAGAAGGCCGGTTCACACTTCCATCACTGAGCACCGCGTGGTCGCGCTCGAGTCCGTTGGGCTCGAGCGCGAACAGCGGTGTCCGACGAGGAGATCGAATGCGTACGCACAACGACGGTGACCGGATCGGCGGGCCGCGATGACGGATACCACCGCGGATCTGGTCTTCGATCCACCACCGTCGTGGACACAGCGAATTCTCACTCCGACCCTCACCAAGCAGTGCAGCAGCTTCATGGTCGGGTCTGCGTTGTTTGCCGTGGGTTCGGCGCCCGGACTAGGGTCGCTGATGGGGGCGGCCAACGCCAATCTGTGCTTCTTCGTCGGTGCGTGGTTCTTCACCACCGCCGCCTTCATCCAGTTGATCACCGCCGGCCCGGTGACCGTTCCGGTCTCCTATGCGCCGGGAACGATGGTGCGGGCCGAATGGCTCGCGGCCGCAACGCAATTCTTCGGCACCCTGCTGTTCAATGTGAGTACCGGCGCGGCGTTGCAGGCCCACACGATCGCCGCGCAGAAGCACCTCGTGTGGACACCGAACGCCGAAGGGTCAGTTGCCTTCCTCTTCAGCGGGTTCTTCGTGCTGGTGGCCTACGCGCGCACCGACCGCATGTGGGCACCGGGAAGTCGGGACTGGTGGTCGGGCCAGATCAACATGATCGGCTGCCTCGCCTTCGGTGTGTCGGCGGTTGGCGCATACATCACCACCGACGGAGTGACCGTCGATGCGGTACTGGCCACCCTCGGCACCTTCATCGGGGCGATCTGCTTCTTCGTCGCGTCTCTCATCGTGTTGCCTGCTTTGCGTGCACCGACGTCGTGACGCCGGGAGACCAGTCTGGGTCGGGTTTGGACCCAACAGTTCTCGACCGGTGGCAGCGCGACAACGGGCGTGAAGGGGAACTCGGTGAGCATCGTTCGCGCCGTGTGCGCACTCGAGGTCGCAGCGGCATCGAGCAATACGCGGTTCTTGTCGAACTCGATGCAGCCGAACCAGACGACTTCGAGCAGTTGGTGTACTGGCGGCCGTTGTCCAAGCTGTTCGCGTTCTGCCTGTTGCAAACGCCGGTGCGTACTCGTCGAACCGCGAGCCGCATTCGCGACTATCCCTCGGACTTTTTCATCTGCGGCGTACAGACCCTGGGGTCGACAACCGGAACTGCCAACGGCCGCGAGTTCGCCGCGGGCGCTGGGCAAATCACCGTCATCGACAGCCGTCTGCCGTACGACCTGACCACACGCGGCACCACCGACGCGATCGGACTCTGGGTACCCACCGAACTGTTGGGGAGTGACATCGCTGCCGGCGCAACAACGGAACCACTCACACCCGACACCGTCCTCACCCGAGCCTGCGCGAGCCTCGTCGTCCGGTTGGCTCGCGACGCGGTCATCGGAGGAGCTGATGTGGACCTCGACACCGAGTTCGCTGCGATCGAGGTGATCCGGGCAATGATCGAACAAACCAAGTCGGCCGATGATGCTGTGTCCGGCGACCCGCTTCTCGTTCGTGCGGCTGTCAGCGATCTCATCGAACGCAACTTCCGCGACCCCACCTTCAACGCGGCGTCCGTGGCCGCGCTTCTGCACATGAGTCGGCGGCAGTTGTACCGAAGTCTTCAGGGCGAAGATTTCTCGCCCGCCGAGATGATCGTCACCCGGCGCCTGGAGTGGGCACACAACCTACTTACCCAACCGGGACATGTGCGGCTGGAAGGGATAGCTCGCTCAGCCGGATTCCCGTCGGCGGCGACCTTTCGCAACCGTTTCCGCGCACGGTATGGTCTGACTCCCGACGAGTTTCGTCGGGCTCTACGGATGTCTGGCGTGACGGACCCGCACGAACCGGAAAGCAGATGACCGGCACGCAACGGCGACGCGGGGGCACCGAAACAGCTCAGAGGCAATCCAGATGTCTTCGCGATCGCCTCCACCAAAGGGCACTCATCAATGAGCGGCAAATACATCACCAGAACGCTGGGGCGTCCTTTGCCGTGTGCATTCACCGCCCACGCCACGCGATGAGCACCGCCATGTCGTTGCCGTCGTCGACAGTCGCCGAGTCTTCCGACAATCGTCCACATCCTTCTTCGTGAACGCGTAGAAAGCGCGGGTCCGAGTCCCATACGGGACTCGGACCCGGTGAATCTCGGCTCGGCCGAACCTATTCGGCGTTCACGAACGAGGCAAGCTTCTCCTGGACGAGTTCCTGGACCTTGTTCTCGTGCTCCTCGAGTGATCCCTTCACGTGTGCGAGCTCCGGGGCGGCCTTCGCAACCAACTCGCCGATGAGCTTGGCCTGCTCGATGGAGACGATGTGGAACTTGTGGTGCTTGGTGAAATGCTTGTGCACCTCACCGGCGATGCCGCCCTCGAGTGCGAGCTTGCTGAGCAGATCCAGCTTGGCCTCGCCGGAGCCTTCGGAGAAGTCGAGGTCGGCGAGGTTCACCCACACAGTATTGGGTCGGGTGGTGGATTCGAAGGCGTAGCGCAGGTTGGTCAGGTCGATGACAACCTGCCACAGCGTCTGCGAGGCGTCGGGCTTGCCGGGCTCGGGGTTGCGGAAGGGCTGAGCGCAGTTGCGGATGATGCTCAGCATCGCCGCGATGGCCTGTAACTGCGACGCCGGTTTCGGTTGGACGCCGACGTAGTAGAGGGCGCGCGCGAAGCGGTCGGAGGCCAGGCACGTTCCCGGTAGCGGATCATCGCCGCCCAGTCCTTCGTACTTCTTGACCAGTTCGAGTTGCTGATCGTAGGTCGGCGAATTGGTCATCACCAGGTAGTCGCGGCTGTGGTGGATCTCGATCTTGCCATCGATGTATTCGAAGATCGCCGAATCGCCGCTGGCGTCATCGAGCGCCAGATGTAGTGCGGGCTTGCTGTGCCCGGTTGGATCGGCCATGGGAACGATCTGCGGCTGGTTCTTCTCGGTCCACGCCACGGCCTCGGCGACGGTCTCGAAGTTGTCCAGGTAGAACTGCAGCCAGACCGACATGGCCAGTTGTGGCTTCGAGTCGTCGGGGGTGCCGTACTCCGACTCGGCCAGCCACAGAATGTGCCCCGCCAGACCCCGTTCGTTGAGACCATCCGTGGACAGGACGTCGTAGACGCCTGCGATGACGCTTCCGTACTTCGCGGTCCATTTGAGCTTGCCCGAGACCCGGTCGTCGCGCTTGATCCCGCGCGGAAGCTTCCAGAGGTTGGTGTGGAGGTCCTGATGGAAGTCCATGTTCCGGCCGACGATCACCGAACCGTTGGCGTCGGGCCACATGACACGGGTGCACATTTCTTTCAGCGTCACTTTCCTTGAGGCGAACGGAGGTCGACGGCCGGGACGACGCCCCGACCGAGGTCAAGAGATCCTCCACAGCCAAGCTAAACGGCACGAGCGACCGCTGCGTCCCGCCTGCACCGGAATACCCGGTACATGGCACAAATGACGACTCGAATTGTCACAACACGCGCCACGCACGTGACAGTTCGGGCCGATCTGGATTTGTGTCGCAGGTGTGGCTTCTTCAGTGTGTGATTTCGCTTTTGGTCGTGACCGCTTGCGGGCATCGGGTGGTGAAATCGAATTTTCGGGACCAAAGTCCCTGTGCTGGATCGAGCGCAACAATGAAATGATGGGCCTATGGGGGCCGCTTAGCCACACGAAGGGATGGACGTGAACGCGCCGCGTTACGGGCTTGACCCCGCTGTCATCGAGCATTGGCACCGAGTGAACGGACCCGACGGTGGCTTGGGCCCGAATCGTTCTCGTCTTGCGCGTTCCGGTGGTCGCGGAGGCACCGCCCCTTATGCGGAGTTCGTGATACTCGAAGCCGAGAATCCAGATGATTTCGAACAGCTCCTGTATTGGCGGCCACTTTCGAAGATCGTCGCTTACAGCTTGTTGCAGACAGCAGTACGGACGCGCCGCACGAGTGATCAAATCCGCGACCATCCCTCCGATTTCCTCATCGTCGCCGTGCAGACGCTCGGCGGAACGACGGGACGAGCCAATGGGCATGAGTTCCGATCGGGTCCGGGCCGGCTCACGATCACCGACAGCCGACTGCCCTACGACCTGACGACCCACGGAGTGTCCGACTCCGCAGGTATCTGGGTGCCCACCGAGGTGCTGGGTGGAGACATCGCTGCCGGCGCGACGGTTCCCCCGACGGTGCCCGACACCCCGCTGACACGGTCGTGCGCCAGTCTCGTGTCGTGCCTGGCCCGTGACGTCGCGGTCGGAGGCGCCGACGTCGATCTCGACACCGAACTCGCCGCGATCGAGGTGGTTCGTGCAGTACTGGACCAGAGTGAGGAGCCCGATCGCCGCCCGGGAGATGATCCGGACGTCTTGCGCGCAGTCATCGTCGACCTCGTCGACCGCAACTTCCGCGACCCGGCTTTCGGTGCGACAACACTCGCCCGGCACCTTCACGTCAGCAAGCGGCAGCTCTACCGGAACCTCGAGGAATTGGACATGTCCTTGTCGGAGATGCTCAACGAGCGGCGACTGGAACTGGCGCGGACACTGCTGGCCGGACCGGAGCGGGTGCGCCTCGAAGGTATTGCGCGATCGGCCGGGTTCCCGTCCGTGGCCACCCTGCGCAACCGATTCCGGGCGCGGTACGGAGTCACGCCCGACGACTATCGGCGCGTCGCCGAAGAGGACGACGTGCCGGAGGACCGACATGTGGGGAGTGAGGCATGACCGAGGTCTATGGTGGTCCGCGCGCGCAAACGGTCGCATCCCACGTTGTTCCGCCGTACCTCTCGAACCGGCCGCAGGTTTCCCCGTCCGTGCTCGACCGCGATCGCGTGGATCGATGGATCGCCCGATTCGCCGGCGATTCGGATGCCGTGCAACGGTATCGCGGGCGGCGCGGTATGAACGAGCTACACGGACCGCTTCGCATCAGTTCAACCGATCCGGATGGCTTTGAAGCACTGATGTACGCGGAGCGGATCGGCGCGATCGAAGTGATCAACGGACTGTCGACAGCATGTTCGGTGCGTCGCATCGCGCCGGCCCCGGCGGACGAGGCGGCACTGGTTCTGCTCATCAATTCGGCGTCGGGCAGTGTCACCTCCCCGTCGGGACGTGACCGGATGGATTTCCGGGCAGGCCAATTGGTGGTTCTGAGCAGTCTCATGCTCGGCACCGTCACCCTCGATGACGTGTGTGAGACGATCCAGCTCCGCATACCGATGGTGGAGCTCGGAGAGGAGGTGGCTGCCAATCTCTCACGCTTCCAGCATGTCTCGCCCGACACGGCATTGGTGCGTGCGGTCACAACCTTCTTGCGTCGGCTCGCGCAGGCGGATTCGACCGGCAACGCCGGCGCCGCGGCCACGTCGGCCGCCCAGGGTGCCGCCGTCAATCTGGTGAAGGCCGTTCTCGCACAAGAGCTCTACCAAACCCACCGCTTGGACGACACGAACCGTACCGTTCGTGCCCGCGCCCAGGCGCTGATCGAGCAGCGTTTCCGCGACCCCGAGTTCGCGGCGCCACAGCTATCCCGTGAGCTGCACGTCAGTCGTCGTCAGATGTACCGACATTTCTCGGCTGCCGGCGAATCGCTCGCGGATCTGATCGCGAATCGTCGGCTCCAAGAGGTCCGTTCGGTGCTCCTCGCGCAGCCGCGGAAGCGGCTCGACGAGGTAGCGCGGGCCGCCGGCTTCGCCTCGACGTCGGCGATGCGCAATCGGTTCCGGCTCGCCTTCGGGATGACACCGGCCGAGTTCCGGTCGCGACGGCCGGATCGCGAGTCACCTACGGGTCGCGCGGTTTTCGGAGATGTATTCGACACGGATTCGTCTGCTTCCGAACCCGACGATCAGACGGTGCAAAGCGGCGAATAGTCGCTGCGCCCACCGGTCGTCGGGGAGATGAGGAACGTGCACGAGTTGAAGCCGGCATTCTCCACCCGCCCCCGGAGCATCCGCAGGGTCGACGTGGAGACCACCTTGTCACGCGAGAGGACAAATCCGGACAGGCGCGTCGGATCGCCGACCAAGGCAAAGCGATAGGGGTCGGTCGCCTTTGCGCCGTCGGAAATCCAGGCGACGATGTAGTTGGGCGCGTTGCCGGGATCGACGCTGACCGGGACCTGGGGGAACTTGACCGACAGCTGCGCTTTGGTCACCGGATCGACCACTGTTGCCCGTCCTTGGACGCCATTGGTCTGACCGGTGAAGGTCGTACAGGTGTTCTTCACGCCGATGGTCGTCGCGTTGATGGGGGTGTAGATCGCCTTGGTGTCTCGCGCGCAAACGAGGTTGAAGAAAGCCGGGATCGCGGCCAGCTGCCACCAGGACCCGAGGTAGCGCGTCGTGTCGAGTTTGGCGATCGGCTTCAGCGGGGCCGCCGAGGCGGTGGCCGACGTCAGCAACAGCCCGGCCGAAACAAGGACACAGGTGACGAGCGCGGTGACTGCTCGACTCGTGTTGCGCATTGCTCGCATCGGTGAAGTTCCCTTCTCGTGGTTGATGTGCGAGCGATTCGGTGCGGGCCGGGGTGTGGATGGGTGGTGCTCAGATGCAAACGGCGGGCGAGGCATGTGCCTCGCCCGTCGTCGGCGGTGTTCAGCTGCGTTCAGCCGTTGTAGACGTCGTTCGGCTTCCAGGTGGAGACCGCCCAGATGACGATGATGTCGAGGACGATGATCAGGATCGCCCAGGCCGGGTAGTAGGGCAGCCACAGGAACTGGGCGATGATCGACAGCGACGCGATGATGATCGCCGAGACTCGGGCCCAGTCCGCGCCCACCGCGAGACCACCCGCGATGAGGACGGCGAGGATGCCGAGGATCAGGTGGATCCAGCCCCACGAGGTGAGGTCGAACTGGAAGACGTAGTTGGGTGTCCGGACGAAGATGTCGTCGTTGGCGAGGGCCGAGATGCCCTGGAATACGGCAACAAGCCCGGCGACGAACAGCAGAGCGGCGGCCACGATGGAGATGCCGAATGCAAAGCCTTGCTTGGCACCGCCTTGCGCCTGCTGATCCACGTTGCTCATGGTGATGGGTCCTTTCCCGAAGGGTGCGAACACGGAAGGTTCGGTCGAGATGATCCTGCATGTTCGACGGGTCTGTATCGCCCAAAATGGATGATTCCAACCCGGCTGAACTCAATGCCCGGGCGTCGACCTGCGAAATTGACGCTCTGAACTGCGGATTTAGTTGTCGCGACGGGTCGGGGTAAGCTATCGCAGGCTACACACGGGGTGTGGCGCAGCTTGGTAGCGCGCTTCGTTCGGGACGAAGAGGTCGTGGGTTCGAATCCCGCCACCCCGACGCAAGGTTGAGATTGCAGAAGAGGCCCTGGCCTGGAGAAATCCGGTCAGGGCTTCCTCGTTTCCGCACCACACACTGTGTCGAGTCGGACAAGCCGGGTGCTGCAGCACACAGGTTGTCACAGAGGACACAGAGTGTCGGCGGCGACGCGCCGTCACGATCCCGTGAGCGCAGCCCGGTTGCGCACCCGGCGCTGGATGTCGGCGATCTCGCGGACGCCCTCGGCGAGCATGCTGCGTTCCAGCGGCGTGAGTTCACTCATCACGACCAGGTCGCCTGGGGTGTGGCCCGCCCGGATCTGTTCGATCTGGCGTCGCATGCGGATGCGCTGAGTCAGGGAAAACACCTCGTGCAGGACCGACGCGTCGGCGCCGGCGAGTGACCCGGCATCGACGGCGCTGTGGAGCCGTGCGGGTGTGGGAGCGCACGTGACGCCGGCGGTGAGACCGGCCCAGCGTGCCGGGTTCACGACGGGGGAGACCACGTGGGTCTTGAGGTCCACGGTGTCGCTGCGACGCAACAGCGAGGGCCGGCCGGCGCGGACTCTCGGCTTGAGGGACAACGCGTCGAGAAGCTGTAGGCGCAGGGCTTCCGGGTGGTCGGTCGGCATCGACGCGTAGGCCGACGGTGCGGTGTGCAGGGCGGCCGGGCCGACGATGACCCGCCCGTCGATCAGCAGTGACGACATGATGAGTCCGCGATCGGACAGCGGCTCGTCGAGCCACCCTCGTGCGGCCTCGGTCCAGGCGGTGGCAGATCTCGAGAACCGCGGAAGGTAGGCCACGGCGCCGTTGGAGTCCTCGGGCAGATCGCCGACGGCCAGGATCTCGTGTGTGCGACGCGCCATGTCGCGGAATTGGTGTGCACGACCGTCGTTCTCGTCCGACCAGCTCAGCGCGGAGTCGATGTCCGAGGACGGCATCGCCTCGCGACGGGCGATGCTCCCGAGCGTGATCCAGGCGAAGCCGTTCACTTCGGGACGATCGGCGAGCGACAACTCAACGGCGCGTCGTGCTGCGATGTCGATGACCAAAGACAAGACACCGCTGGTGGATTCGGCATCCAGTCCGGAGTCGAACAGTTCGTCGGCAAGTCGGCGGATGGACTGGGTTTGCCGGGCGAGACCCTTCGCGTCGCGGGCCTCGGCGATCGTTCGCTGCAAGGACCCGCCACGGCTGGCGGCGACCAGCAGGTCGGTCTCGTCGAGCACCCCCACCGCCTTGCCACGCGGGTCGCAGACCGGCATGTGCCGAACCTGCGCTTCGAGCATCTCCAGCCAGGTGGTGATGGCGTAGCGGTCGGCGTCGACGGTGCGCGCCGGATGAGTCATGATCTGCGACACCGGAACCGACGAGGGCAATCCGGCCCCGACAACTCGGTGGGTGACATCGCTCTCGGTGACGATGCCGAGACTGCCGTCCGGGTGTGGGATCAGCACAGCGGATTCGCCCGCCGAACCCATGGCGCGCACGGCGTCGGCAACCGGCGTGTCCGCGTCCACCACGATCGGTGGGCGCTTGACCAATTCCGCGACGCGGGTCGACGACGTCCAGCTGTTCGACGCGGGCTGGCGTGCCTCGATCGAGCGCCAGGCGTTGCTGGCGACGAAGGTCAGGCCGCAGCGACGGCCGAAGAGTTCGCGCATCGTGTCGGCCGGCAGTGCGATCACGACGGAGGGTTCGATCGCCCAGGCCGAGAATCGCGCGGCCGCATCGATGATCAACGGCAGGTATCCGAAGAGCTCACCGGGACCGATCATCTCGAACGCATCCGTGATGTCGTCGCCGGGTGCGGTCAGGGCAACCCGGCCGCTGTACAGCATGGACACGGCATCCGGTGCGCCGTCACCGTACTCGGCGACAACCCCGCCTGCCGGTATTCGCCGTACCTCAGATTGGTCTGCGACGCTTGCCAGTTCGTCGTCGCCGAGTTCTTGGAACGGCATCCGGGCGCCGAGGAACTCGGCAAGAGCGACGCCGGGTTCACTCACCGCTGCGGTGCGCCGATCCGATCAGGTCGGCACACTTCTCGGCCATGGTCATGACGGTGATGTTGGGGTTCACCACCGGGAGTTTGGGCATCGCCGACGCATCGACAACCCGTAAACCGCGGACTCCCTTGACTTTCAGGGTAGGGTCGAGGACCGCGAGGGGGTCGTCGGCCGAACCCATTCTGGCGGTACCGGCCGGGTGGTAGACGGTGTTGTGGGTCTTGTGGATGTAGTCGATCAGGTCCGCGTCGGTGACCGCGTCGGGTCCGGGTGCGAGTTCGCGGCCGATCCACTCCCGCAGGGGGCTCTGCTCGGCGATGGTCCGGGCCATCCGGACGCCGGCCAGCATCACCTTCTCGTCGTGGCCGTCGGGGTCGGTGAAGTAGCGCGGATCGACCTTCGGGCGATCCCGGAAGTCGCGGGAGCGCAGCCGCACGGTGCCGCGTGAGCGGCCCTGAGTTACGTTGGGGGTCAGGCAGAAACCGTTGTCGGTGGTCGGGTATCCCCACCGCAGCGTGTTCATGTCGAACGGGACGCTGCCGTAGTGCATCATCAGGTCCGAGTGGTCGAGACCCTCCTCGGTGGTCGCGAACAGGCCGATCTCCCACCACTGGGTCGAATCGGTGACCATGGGTTGGGCGGCTTCCCAGAACACCAGACCCTCGACGTGGTCGTCGAGGTTCTCGCCGACTCCGGGCGCGTCGACGCGGACATCGATACCCATGTCGCGCAGATGATCTGCCGGTCCGATCCCGCTGAGCATCAGCAGCTTCGGTGTGTCGATGGCCCCGGCGGTGACGATGATCTCGCGGCGTGCGGTCACCTCGTCGTAACCGGTGAGGTCTGGCCGCTGGAATCGAACACCGGTGGCACGCAACGCGTCGTCGATCAGGATGTTGCTGATCCAACTGTCCGTGAGGACGGTCAGGTTGGGCCGCTTCCCGAGGATCGGGTGCAGGTAGGCGTGCGACGAGGACATCCGTTCGCCCGCCTCATTCGCATTGATCTGCAACCAGCCCGCGCCGTTGAGATGCCAGTCGTCGCGATTGAACTGCACGGTCGGCAGGCCGACCAGTGCTGCGGCGTCGAGGACGGCCTGACCGCACGGGTCATTCGGTGGCACGTCGCGCAGCCGCACCGGACCGTCGTGGCCGTGCGGAAAGCCTTGGTAGTCACCGTCTGCGACGTTGTTCTCCACTCGGGACACAAACGGGAGCACCCCGTCGGGACCCCAACCGGTGGCACCTGCCGCCTCCCAGTCACGCAGGCCTTGAGCCAACGGCCAGAAGGCGATACACGAGTTGTGCGATGAGCAGCCGCCGAGCACCTTTGCCCGTGCGTGCCGCATGAAGCTGTTGCCCTTCTCCTGTGGCTCGACGGGATAGTCCCAGTCATATCCGGAGTCGAGCAGGTGCATCCACTCCTTGAGCACCAGGATGTTCGGGTCGTCGACGTCGCTGGGGCCGGCTTCGATCAGACACACCGTCGTGTCCGGATCTTCCGAAAGTCGGGCGGCGAGAAGGCAACCCGCCGTTCCGCCGCCGGCGATCACGTAGTCGTAGGTGGTCATGGACAATTCACCCTTTCTCGACGCTGGTGCAGATCATCGACGGATCCACAGTCCGCCGCCGATCCGATCGGCCACCGACGCGCTGGAATGTGAGGCGAGAACGCCGATGTGGCGACGGCCCTTGACGAGGTACCAGATGAACCCGGCACCGAAGATGATGCCGATGTAGACGAAGGCGCCCCACGTGTTGTACCAGGGGGTGCCGTACACCGCCTCGCGCGGCCAGGCGAGGTTGAGGGACATCCCGACGCCCCACACCACGGCGGCGATGTTGATCACGATGCCCCAGCGGCCCATCGTGAAATACCCGCCCGGGGCCAGATCCTTCGGTGGCCACTCACCACGGAAACGCTTCACCAGCATCGGACCCGTCACCAGCAGGTAGGCCAGATAGATCATGATGATGGCGATCGAGGTGAGCACCGTGAAGATGTTGGGCTGGTTGATGTTGATGACCAGGATGAGCACGGCGACGATCCCGATGACGAGCGACGGGATGACCGGGGTCTGACGAATGGGATGCACCCTGGCGAGTTTCTCGCCGAAGGGCAGGGCGTTGTCGCGGGCCATGGCGAACATCAGCCGGATGGCGGCGGTGTGCACGGCGAGCGAACACACGGTCACCGCGACGACGATCGCCACCAGGAAGATGTCGCCCATCGGGCCCCACATCACGGACTCCACGATGTACTGCAAGCTACCGGAGGATTCGCCGAGTTGCGGATCGTCGAGGTTGGGGGCGGCCATGATCGCGAACACCAGGATCGCACCGCCGATCACGAAGGACGCAAGAATGGCCCGCAGGATGGCCTTGGGTGCGGTGCGTCGCGGTTCCACGGTCTCCTCGCCCAGCGAACTGGCCGTGTCGAATCCGTACATGACATAGCCCGACGCAAGGGAGGCAACGAGGAAGGCGCCCAGGTAGCCGCCGCTCTCGCCCGCGCCGTAACCGTTGGTGGAGAAGAAGACCTGCGGACCGCGGGTGATGTTGCAGGCCAAGATGATGGCGATGAGGACGGCGGCGATGAGTTCGACGAACACTCCCACCGAGTTGATCAGGGCCATCAGTTTGACACTCCACGCATTGATGGTGGTGGTGAAGGCGATCATGATGGCGCCGAGGATCACCGCGTTGACCGCGGCGTCGGTGGTGTTGTCCGCACTCCCGTAGAACTGGAAGCCGCTCCAGAGTCGGGGCAGGTTGAGTTGCAGGGCAAGGACGACGGCGGAGAGCGTGACGACCGACGCGGTGAACATCAGCCAACCGGCCGACCAGCCCACGATCTGGCTGCCGAGGCGTTTGGCCCAGTTGTACACCGACCCGGCCACCGGGTACTTGGCGGCGAGTTCCATGAAACACAGTGCGACACAGAGCTGTCCGACGAACACCATCGGCCACGACCACAGATACGCGGGCCCGGCAGTCCCGAAACCGAACCAGAAGAGCTGGAACGTCCCGGTCAGAATAGAGATGTAGCTGACTCCGGCGGCGAAGCTGGCGAACTTCCCGATGCTCCGGTCGAGGGACTCCTTGTAGCCGAAGTCGGAGAGGCCGTGGGATTCGTCCGCGTCGCCGGCGGACAGTGGTGCGGGATCTGTGCTTATCAGTCGTCCTTCTCGGGGGTGAACCACTGCGACGCCGACGGCGCGGTGTTGTGCCAGATATGTTTGGTTTCTTGATATTCGGCCAGCCCGGTGGGTCCGAGCTCCCGTCCGTTGCCGGACTTGCCGAATCCTCCCCATTCGGCGGCAGGGGTGTAATAGCCGAAGTCGTTGAGCCACACGGTGCCGTGTCGAAGGCCGCGGACCATGTGTTCGCCGACCGCGTCGTCGGATGTCCGAACTCCCGCGGCGAGACCGTAGTCGGTGTCGTTGCCGAGCGCGAGGGCCTCCGCTGCGGTGTCGAAGCGCTCGACGGTGAGGATGGGACCGAAGGTCTCGTCGCGCACGATCGCCATCGACCGGTCGCAGCGGTCGAAGATGGTGGGCGCGAACCAGTATCCGCCGGGGTCGAGGTCATCGCGCTCGGGAGGTCCACCGCCACAACGTAAGACAGCGCCCTCCTCGGTTGCGGTTGCGACGTAGCTGTTCATCTTGTCCAGTTGCGCCTGCGACACGAGCGGACCGGTCTTCGATGCGGGGTCCAGGCCGTCGCCCATGCGGATCTGCCCGGCCCGCTCCACCAGGGCGTCGACGAAGCGGTCGGCGATCGCACTGTCCACGATCAGCCGTGTGCCCGACGAGCAGACCTGGCCGGAGTGCAGGAAGACGCCGGCCAGGACCTGTTCGACGGAGGAGTCCCAGTCGGCGTCGGCGAACACGATGTGCGGATTCTTGCCGCCGAGTTCCACCGCGACCTTGGTGACATGCTTGGCCGCGGTCTCCGAGATGATCCGGCCGGTCGACAATCCGCCGGTGAACGAGATGAAGTCGACGTCGTCGGTGTCGGTCAGTGCGGTGCCGAGACGCGAGCCGGCTCCCTGGACGAGATTGAGTACGCCGGGTGGCACGCCCGCCTCCTCGCACAACCTGACGAAGGCGATGGTGCTCAGCGGCGTGACCTCGCTGGGCTTGGCGATCATGGTGCATCCGGCGACCAGTGCCGGCGCGATCTTCCAGGAGATCTGAAGCAGCGGGTAGTTCCAGGGGGCGATCAGGACGCAGACGCCGATCGGCTCGTGGACCACCCGGCTGATGACGCCCGCGACCCCGACGTCGACGAGCCGATCGGGTTCCGTTTCGGCCAGACTCGCGTAGTAGCGGAACACGGAGATCACGTCGTCGATGTCGATCTCGCTCTCCGCCAGGGTCTTTCCTGTGTCGAGGGTCTCGATGCGTGCGAGTTCGGCCTTGTCCCGGGCGAGCAGGTCGGCGATGCGGCGGAGGAGATCGGCGCGTTCGGCGACCGGGGTGGCCGGCCATTCGCCGGCGTCGAAGGCCGCGCGGGCGGCGGCGATTGCGTCCGTGGCGTCGGCGGGTGTGGCTTCGTCGACGACGGCGAACACCGATCCGGTCGCGGGGTTGATGATGTCCCGGGTGCCGCCATCTCCGGCTGCGCGCCAGCGGCCGTCGATATAGAGATGGTGGTCGCCGACGTAGAGATGGTGGTCTCCGACCAACGGCGAATCGAGTGGGTCGACAGAACTGCTGGATGTCACGGGAATTTGGCCTCTCCGCGGCGGTGATCAGGACCGTTGGCGTTCGGATGTGGGTGTGGATATGCCGGGCAGAGCCGCGACGTCGCGATACCCGGAAACGTAGCGGTGCGTCGGGTCCCATCATCTTGCGTATTGCCCGCGCGCGGGTGTGTGACGATGGCCACATGGCAACTCTACTCACATCAGACGAGCTCGAGATCCAGATTTTGTTCACCGAATCGCTGCCGGAGGTGGTGGCGTTCGTTCGGGAGGTGATCTCTGACCGCAGTCCGCTCACGCTGCTGACCGGCGGAGACAGCAAGGCCTACGTGGTGAACCTGGCAAATCTCAGGCAGTTCGCGCTCGACGACCACGACGCCGACACCGACGAGCTCGACCAGAGTCGGGTCACGGTGCTCCTGACGATGGCCGAGGTGAAGGCGGCCGGCTGTGGCGGCGAGTAGCGGGCGTTCGCCGGTCGTCGTCCGCACCGACGGCGAGGTGACCATCGTCGGGATCAATCGCCCAGAGGTCCGCAACGCCGTCGATCGTCGGACCGCGCACGATCTCGCCGACGCGTTCCGTGCGTTCGACGCTGACCCCGGCCAATCTGTCGCGGTGCTCTACGGCGAGGGCGGGACGTTCTGCGCGGGAGCCGATCTGAAAGCGATCGCGGCGGGTGATCCGAACCGCGTCGACCCGGAAGGCGACGCGCCGATGGGGGTCTCGCGAATGCGATTGTCCAAGCCGGTGATTGCCGCGATCTCCGGCCATGCCGTGGCCGGTGGACTGGAACTCGCCTGCTGGGCCGACTTGCGCGTCGCCGACGACGACGCCGTACTGGGCGTCTTCTGTCGACGCTGGGGCGTGCCACTGATCGACGGTGGGACGGTGCGGTTGCCGCGACTCATCGGTCACAGCCGCGCCATGGATCTGGTCCTCACCGGGCGTGCGGTGTCGGCCGGCGAGGCGATGAGCTTTGGTCTGGTGAATCGTGTTGTTCCACACGGAGAATCGCTGGATCGGGCGGTGCAATTGGCGCATGAGCTGGCCACCCTGCCGCAGACCTGCCTCCGGCACGACCGGATGTCGATGCTGGAGCAGGGTGGCTTCGACACGGCCGACGCCATGCGCAACGAATTCGCCCACGGCCTGGAATCCCTTGCCGCCGGGGCGGTATCGGGTGCGACACGCTTTGCGGACGGGGCCGGCCGCCACGGTGAATGATCCGCGGATTTTTTCGATAGATGAGCGTAGAGAGCTTCACACACCGAGCTGATCGGCGAGATCGAGCAGGCTCGAGGCGTGAAAGTCGTTGTGCGGTGAGCCGGAATCGTCCTTGGGTGCGCCACCCCATTCGTCGGGTCGTTCGATGAATGCGGAGCGGAGGCCGTGGGAGCGGGCGGCGTCGAGGTCGTGCTGATGGGTGGCCACCATCATCACTTCGGCCGGCGAGCACTCCATGAGTTCGACCAGCCCGCAATAGACTTCGCGGGCCGGTTTGTAGTGATGCCAGAGGTCGGAGCCGCCGATGAAGTCCCATCCGAAGCCGTTGTGTTTGGCCATGGCCGTCAACAGCGCGACACTGCCGTTGCTGAGTGCGCAAACGGTGTATCCACTCTTGAGCCGCTGGAGTCCGGGGGCGGAGTCGGGCCAGCCGGGAATGGTGCGCCAGGCGCCGAGGAGGTACTCGGCCCCTGTGTCGTCGAGGCTGATGCCGAAGGCGCGCGTGACGTCGGCGAGGGTCTCCCGCTGCAGGTCGTCGAGGCCGCGCCACGGTAGCTCGCCGGATTCGACGCGAGCCAGGATCGGGGCGTAGCGCCGACGCCATTCGCGGGCGAACTCGGCGGCGTCGACGTCAGGCACGGCGTTGCGGACCGCGTCGGAGATACCGCTGAACCAGTCGGTGACGGTGCCGAAGGTGTCGAAGGCCAGGACGCGGACGTCGGCGGCGCTCACTTGGGAGACATGCCGGGATCAGGTGGTCTCGGTGGCCAGCTGCGGAAGGGAATGGTCGGCGTCGTACTCGGCGTCGCCGTGGGACACCGGGGTCAGCGTGAGCAGGCTCGCCTCGGGCCGGCAGCAGAACCGCGCCGGCGCGTACGGCGACGTGCCCAGACCCGCGCTGACGTGCAGCTTCATGCCGGCACCCCAGTTCGACGGCCCCTTCACCCGCGACCGGTCGAGGTTGCAGTTGGTGACCAGCGCACCGAAGAACGGCAGGCACAGCTGTCCACCATGCGTGTGACCCGCCATCACCAGGTCGTACCCGTCGGCGGCGAACCGGTCGAGCACGCGGGGTTCGGGTGAGTGGGTGAGGCCGAGTCGCAGGTGGGCGAGCGGGTTGGGGCGCCCTTCGATGGTCTCGTAGCGGTCGCGTTCGATGTGCGGGTCGTCGACACCGGCCGCCACGACGCGCACGCCGCCGACCTCGAGCTCGCGCACGGTGTGGGTGGCATCGAGCCATCCGCGCTCGGTGAACGCGGCGCGCAGATCCTGCCAGGGCAGTGGATCGCCGTGGGTGCGCTGATGATCCTTCTTGAAGTACTTGAACGGGTTCTTCGCGCGCGGCCCGAAGTAGTCGTTGGAGCCGAACACGAACAGACCCGGCCGGGACAGCAGACCGCCGAGCGACTGGATCACCGCGGGGACGGCCTGCGGGTGGGCGAGGTTGTCGCCGGTGTTGACCACCAGGTCGGGTTCAAGAGACTCCAGCTCCGACACCCACGCCTGCTTGAGGCGCTGGTTGGGCATCATGTGCAGGTCACTGATGTGCAGCACACGCAGCGGTGTGGCGCCCGGTTCCAGGACGGAGAGCGTGGTGTGACGCAGCGTGAACGCGTTGCGCTCGATCACCGTCGAGTAGAACAGGCCCGCCGCCGCGAGACCCGCACCCGCGGCCAGAACACGGCCGGAGGCTTTCGGATGGAGCGCGGACCGGAGTGCGTCCACGCGGCTGTCGAGTTGGGCCATCTGCTCAGGATACGCAGCCGCTCTTGATGACGCCGCCAGGTTATGGCTGTGAGATCAGCCGGGGAGCTGGATCACCACGGGTCCGACGCCGGGCACCTGAACGGTGGTCTCGGTGGGGCCGTTGTTGTCGCCGGCTCCGCGTCGTCCGTTGCTCACATAGATGGTGATCACGCTTCCGGGCATCGCCGAGTCCGACGGTGCGGTGAACACCACGGTGCCCTGCGGACGGGAGCTGTCGACGTCGAGCTGGTTGACCTTGAACCCGGCCGCCTGCAGTCGCGAGGTCGCCGCGCTCGCGGTGAGCCCGCTGACCTGCGGGATGCGGCCTCGACTCGTGCCGTTGACATAGGCGGAATCATTCGGTGGCAGCCGGACGGGACCGAACTTGGTCGCGACCGGGAGCATCGCCTGATACCAGGTGCGTGCGGGTTCGTAACCGCCGTAGACGTTGCCGTCGTAGCAGGAGCGCAGCGGGCTGGTGCACACCCCCTGCGGGTTGGGGCCGTCGCTGTAGACGTAGGCGGCACCGGCGATCTGGTTGGTGAACCCGACGAACGCCGAACTGCGGTGCGCTTCGGTGGTGCCGGTCTTACCGGAACTCGGCAGTGTCCAGCCGATGGTGCCGGCGGCCGCGGCCGACGTGCCGCCGCGGTCGTCCTGGCTCATCGCGTTGGCGAGGGTGTTGGCCAGACCCGGCTCCACCACCTGCTCGCAAGCAGGCGTGGTGAACGGGACCGCGGTGAGCGCCGGCTGGCCGTTGGGGCCCATCACCGGGTTGCCGTACTGGTCGCGTTTGATCTTGCTGATCGACTTGATCGGATTAGGCGGGCACCAGGTGCCGCCCGACGCCAGCGTCGCGGCGACGTTGGACAGTTCGAGCGCGTTCAGCGGCAGCGGTCCGAGCGTGAAGGAACCGAAGTTCCCATCCTTGACGTACTGCGCCATGCTCTTCTCGCCGAAGCCCGACGACCCCGGAATGGTGTACGAACGCAGACCCAGGCGCACCGCCATGTCGACGGCGGGCTTGACCCCGACCTCCTGCAGCAGCTTCACGAACGCGGTGTTCGGCGACTGTGCGAGAGCCTGCGTGACCGACATCGACGCCGGGTACTTGCCGTCGTTCTTCACGCAGTAGGCGTTGACCGGGCAGCCATAGCTGCCGCCGCTGTTGCCCATGCCGTAGACGGCGATCGACCCCGGAACCTGGATGTTGGAGCCGGCACCGAGCCCCTTCTCCATCGCCGCGGCGACGGTGAAGATCTTGAAGACCGAGCCGGCGCCGTCGCCGACCATCGAGAAGGGTTGTGGCTGGACTGTCTGACCGGCCCGGAGATTGAGTCCGTAGTCGCGGCTCGACGCCATCGACAGCACGTCGTGGGAACGCTTACCCGGCCGTATCGTGCTCATCACGTCGGCGACGCCGTCTGCGTCGGGGCTGGCCTGCGTCTTCACCGCGCGGGTGGTGGATCGCTGGATCTCCGGATCGAGGGTGGTCCGGATGATGTAACCCCCGCGCATCACCGAATCCCGGGACAGCCCGTTCTCGGCGAGGAACTGCATGGCGTAATCGCAGAAGAAGCCGTTGTTGCCCGCCGCGATGCACCCTTGCGACGGAGTCCGGGGGCGTCGCAGGACTCCCAGCGGGGACGCCTTGGCCGCGGCGAGTTCCGCGGAGCGTTCCGGGAAGTTCTGGATCATGGTGTCCAGCACGGTGTTTCGACGTTCCATTGCGGCGTCGGGATTGGTGTAGGGGTTCAGTGCCGAACTCGACTGCACCATGCCGGCGAGCAACGCGGCCTGCTGCAGGTTGAGGTCCTTGGCGGGGATGCCGAAGTACGTCTGCGCGGCGGCCTCGATGCCGTAGGCGTTGTTGCCGAACGGGACGACGTTGAGGTAACGCGTGACGATCTGCTTCTTGGCCTCCTGCTTGGCCGCAGCGTCGTCGAGTCCTTTGTCGCGCTTGGCCTGATCGATCAGCGACTGCTCCATCGTGAGAGCCATGCGCACCTCGCGCAGCTTGCGCGCCGGTGTGGTCTCGATGGCCGTCTGACGTTCGGCCTCGGTGCGCGCGAGCACGAGTAGCTGGAAGTTCTTGATGTACTGCTGGTCGAGGGTCGACGCGCCCTGCTGCACCTCACCCGACGACGAGTTCTTCAGCGCGGCGCGGATGGTGCCCTTCCAGTCGACGCCGTCGTGCTCGAGGAAGCGTCGGTCCTCGATGGAGATGATCGCGCGGATCATGTCGGGCGAGATGTCGTTGTAGCCGACCTGGTAGCGGTACTGGTCGTAGAGCACCGCGATCGGTTTGCCGGTGACGTCGGTCATGGTGGTCACCTCGGGCAGCGTCCCGTTGAGCAACTCCGACGAGACGTTCTCCACGGCGGCCGCGGCGCGGTTGGACATGACGCCGACACTGCTCGCCACGGGGTACAGAAGACCGGCGACGAGCACGCCGGAGAGAAGGCACGCCCATACGAGCGACCACAGCTTCTTCGAGATCACACACGACAGAGTACGTGTGATTTCTGAGACATTGCCGCAGCACGCCCATCGATCGCCTTAGAGAGGTGAGCTCACGGCGCGACCTGCGAAAACAATCGTGGCTTGCACGTATGTGCCATTTTCTTTCGCCCAGGGGTTGCGCACCCATGCACAGATCCCTAGATTGAGTGCAGAATGTGACTCACCTAACAATCGCATCGAATAGTGGTCTGAGCAGCGCGATTGACGGTCTGCATTCTCTGAGTGTTCTGGACAACGACAGACAGGGGTCGGCGGATGGCGACAGCGGCAGTTTCCACCGGAGAAGAACGCTTGACCTGGGTGGCGCAAGCCCGCTGCAGAGGGGGAGACCCCGATGAACTTTTCGTTCGGGGAGCCGCGCAACGCAAGGCCGCAACGATCTGCCGTCACTGTCCGGTCCAGCTCGAATGCGGCGCCGACGCCCTCGACAATCGCGTCGAATTCGGCGTCTGGGGTGGCATGACCGAACGTCAGCGCCGTGCGCTGCTGCGCCAGCATCCCGAGGTGACCTCGTGGTCGGCGTTCTTCGCCGCACAGAAACGACGCCAGACCGCCGACGCGGTCTGAACTGCTGTCGGGTTCAGCCGCGTCCGGTGATCTGCTCGGCGACTGCGCGCAGGGCCACGGCGTCGGCGACCTCGAACGGCAGCGATGGCACCCCGACGAGTGGCACCCGCGGGTGCGACGCCGTGAAGCGTTGGAGCAGATGCAGTTCGCGCTTGCCGGTCGCGGCGCGATCGGCGTGGATCTGCAGCACTCCGCGAGTCAGTTCGTCGGTGACGGAATCCAGCGCGACGTGGGCCGACTCCTCCGAGATGGACGTCAGGTTCGGATGCGTGCGGTTGAGGATCAGGCCGGCCAACGGCATCTTCTCCTCAGACAACCGGTCGACGAAGAAGGCGGCCTCGCGCAGGGCGTCGGCCTCGGCGGCCGCGACCACCGCGAACTGGGTGCCGGGCTGCTTGAGCAGTGCATAGGTCTTGGCGGCCCGGTCCTGGAAGCCGCCGAACATCGAGTCGAGTGACTGAACAAACGTGGCCACGTCGCGCAGCATGTCGCCGCCGATGATCGTGGACACGCCGCGCATCGCCAGGCTCATCGCGCCGGTGACCATGCGTCCGACTCCGCGTCCGCCGCCGACCAGCACCTTCATCAGACGCCCGGAGAGGAACGAACTCATCCGCTGCGGGGCGTCGAGGAAGTCCAGCGCGTTTCGCGACGGCGGGGTGTCGACGACGATGAGGTCCCAGTGATCCTGCTCGATCAACTTGCCGAGCTTCTCCATCGCCATGTACTCCTGCGTCCCGGAGAACGACGACGCCATCGTCTGATAGAAGGAGTTCTCCATGATCGCCGCGGCGCGGTCGGGCGTGGAGTACTCGAGGACCATCTCGTCGAAGGTGCGGCGCATGTCGAGCATCATCGCGTCGAGGGTGCCCTTGGCGCCGTCTATGTCGACGGGCTGCGGATCGTTGGTCAGCTCCGACATCCCGAGCGACTGGGCGAGCCTGCGTGCCGGGTCGATGGTCAGCACCGCGACCGTCCGGCCCTGCTCGGCCGCGTACATCGCCATGGCCGCGGCGGTGGTGGTCTTGCCGACACCACCGGCGCCGCAGCAGATCACGACCCGGGTCTCCGGGTCGGTGAGGATCGCGCCCATCTTGAGGTCGAGTGGCATCACGCACCCGCTTTCTGCAGAAGGTTGGCCAACTCGTAGATCGAACCGAGGTCGATGCCGCGGTCCCCGAGACTCGGCAATTCGAGGGTCGGCAACTCCACCTCGTCGAGCTGCGCCTTGGCCACCTGCTGGGCCTGCAGCCGGATGGCGTGCTCGATGGTCTCGGTGAGCAGACCCGAGAAGTCGGCGTCGGACACCGGGAGTCCGGCGTCGGCGAGACCCTGACGGATGCGTTCGGAGTCCACCTCGCCCTCGGCGATCTGGTCGACCTCGGAGATCGGCAGATGCGCCGGGCTCACCCGGTTGATGATCAGGCTGCCGATGTTGAGGTTCTTGCCGCGCAACTCCTCGACCGCCTCGACGGTCTCCTGGATCGGCATCGCCTCCAGCAGGGTGACGAGGTGAACGATGGTCTCTTCCGAATGCAGGAGCCGCACCACACCGTCGCTCTGATTGCGGATCGGTCCGGTCTTGGCGAGATCGGCCATCGCCTTGGTCACGTCGAGGAAGTTCCCGATCCGACCCGTGGGCGGCGCGTCGACGACCACGGCGTCGTACACCCGATTGCCCTTCTTGTCGGTGTGGATGATCCGTTCCTTGATCTTGCCGGTGAGCAGGACGTCTCGTAGGCCCGGAGCAACGGTGGTGACGAAGTCGATGGCGCCGATCCGCTTCATCGCGCGGCCGGCGAATCCGAGGTTGTAGAACATGTCGAGGTATTCCAACAGCGCGTGCTCGATGTCGATGGCCAGTGCCGACACCTCGCCGCCACCCTCGGCAGTCGCGATCCGGGTGTCGGTGGGAGGCAGCGGCGGGAGGTCGAAGAGCTGCGCGATCCCCTGGCGCCCCTCGCATTCGACCAGCAGAACCCGCTTGCCGTCGGCGGCGAGAGCCAGCGCAAGTGCGGCCGCGACGGTCGTCTTGCCGGTGCCACCCTTGCCCGACACGAAGTGCAGCCGGGCGCGGTTGGCGGCCGACGGCCACTCGTTGCCGGCGAAGGAACTGTCGGCGGCGAGGCTGTCGAGCTCAGCGTCGTTCTTCGGGGGAGGGGACACGACGGAGTCGGACGCCTGGCCCGCCCCGGATGCTGCACCTTTTCCAATGGCCACGGCAACACCTTAACCACACGTGTGGACCGGTTAGGGTGGGTCCATGAGTGAAGTGACCGCCTGGGAGTACGTGACCGTGCCGCTGCTGACCCACGCCACCAAGCAAATCCTCGACCAGTGGGGCTCCGACGGTTGGGAATTGGTGTCGGTGCTGCCCGGCCCGACCGGCGAGCAGCACGTCGCATATCTGAAGCGCCCGAAGGGCTGATCCGTGGCGACCTGGACCGAACGACTCGCCGAACTCGGCCTCACCCTGCCTGCGGCTGTGGCCCCGCTGGCGAGCTACACGCCGGCCGTTCGCACCGGCAATCTCGTCTATACCTCGGGACAGCTGCCGATGGTCGACGGTGAGCTGAGTGTGCGCGGCAAGGTGTCGCACGGCGCTGAAGGTGTCGTGAAGCCCGAGCAGGCGCGCGCCGCCGCCCGGATCTGTGCGATCAACGCGCTGGCCGCGGTCAACGCCCTGGTCGGCATCGACTCGGTGGTGCGCGTCGTCAAGGTCGTCGGCTTCGTGGCCTCCTCGCCCGGGTTCTGCGATCAGCCGCAGGTGATCAACGGCGCGTCGGACGTGCTCGGCGAGATCTTCGGCGAGGCCGGTGTGCACGCGCGCTCGGCGGTCGGGGTGACGGAACTGCCGCTCGGCGCCTCGGTCGAGGTGGAACTGATCGTCGAGGTTGCCTGAGAGCGCGGTGCTCCCGAGGAACGCGCCTGGGACCCCTCACGGCGTGGTGACCCGGAAGTTGCTCCGATAAGCGCTGGGCGACAACGACATTCGATTGCGGAACTGGACGCGCAGGCTCTCGGTGCCCAGCCCGACCGCGCTCGCGACCTGGTCGACGGACAGGTCGGTGCGTTCGAGAAGCTGTGCGGCAACCCGGATTCGCTGTCCGGTGAGCCACTGGCCGGGGCTCATGCCGTAGGTGTCGGTGAAGCGACGGTTGAACGTGCGCAACGACATTCCGGCGTGGGTCGCGAGTTCGGCGTTACCGAGCGAACGTCCGAGGTTGCCCACCGCCCAGCGGGTGGTCTCGGTGAGCGGATCTGCGGTGGAAAACGTTGCCTGATGCTCGATTTCGGCGACCGCGGCGTCGTGCATGCTGTCCGCGGGCGGCATGAACTGCGCCTGACCGCCGGGGCGATGGAAGGCCACGACGGTGCGTCGGGCGAAGTCGCGCGCGACGTCGGCGCCGTGGTCGAGTTCCACGAGGTGCAGGCACAGGTCGATGCCGGCGGCGAGGCCCGCGCTGGTGAGGATGTCACCGTCGTCGACGTAGAGAACCGCGGGGTCGACGCTGATCGTCGGGTATCGGGCGGCCAGTGCCGCGGCGTCGAGCCAGTGGGTGGTGGCGGGCCGGCCGTCGAGCAGTCCCGCTTCGGCGAGAGTGAAGGCGCCGACGCAGATCGACGCGATCCGCACCCCACGTCGATGTGCCGAGCGCAAGGCGTCGGTCACCGCGCGCGACGGTGTTCGACGCGCGGCGTCGTGGTAGCCGGGGATGACGATGGTGTCGGCGTTCTCGAGGGCCTCGAGTCCGTGTTCGGTGTGCACGGAGACGCCGGCGCAGGTGGGCACGAGGCCGGGATGCTCGGTGCAGGTGCTCAATTCGTAGCGGGGCGGGCCGACGTGGCCGAACAACTGCACGGGCGCGGCCATGTCCATGAGGACGAGTCCCTCGGTGATCAGGACGACGACGCGGTGCGGTACAGGCGCTGGCATGAATCAAGGGTATATGGGCATGAATGCCACTGGCCCCGTCGTGTGCAACATCCGATTCTGGGTGGGTGACCGATGAGACCATTGTTGATGCACACATGAAGCAGCCGGCCGTTTACGACGACATTCGGGCCATCGCCCGACGAACCGTCGTACTCCTCTGTGCCGCACAGATCCTGGGTGGCCTGTCGATGGGTGCGTCGCTGGCGCTCGGCGCGATCCTGGGCGAGGAGTTGTCGGGGTCGGAATCGCTGGCCGGCCTGCCGACGACCGTGCTCACGCTCGGCGCGGCGGCGGCCGGATTGCCGCTGGCGGCCTTCGCCTCGCGTCGTGGCCGGCGGCCTGCCCTGAGCACCGGACTCCTGATTGCGGCTCTCGGTGCGGCGGTGGTGGCCACCGCGGTGGACCTCGGATGGTTTGCGTTGATGCTGGTCGGCATGGTCGGCGTCGGAGCAGGTACCGCGGTGGGCTTGCAGGCGCGGTTCGCGGCGACCGATCTGTCGTCGCCGCAGACCCGTGGTCGTGACCTCTCGCTGGTGGTGTGGATGACGATGGTCGGTGCGGTGGCCGGTCCTGCGTTGGTTCCCGCGGGTGAGCGGCTGGCGGGCTGGTTGGGTCTGGCCGATCTGGCGGGTCCGTTCGTCCTCGGTGCGATCGGCAGCGCAGCAGCGGCGACCGTGCTGTGGGCGGGTCTGCGGCCCGACCCCCTGCACGTGCTCGGCGGGTCGTCGGCGATGCCGGTGCGCCCGTCGCTGGGCGAGGGATTCGCGGTGATCCGCCGTACGCCCGCGGCCCGGGCCGCGGTCGGGGCGGTGGTGTCGGCCCACGCGGTGATGGTGGCGGTGATGGCGCTGACGCCGGTGCACATGCACCACGGCGGAGCAAGCCTGACCATCGTCGGATTCTCGATCTCTGCCCACGTCGCAGGCATGTACGTGCTCGCGCCGGTGATGGGAATGCTCGCCGACCGGGTGGGGCGGGTGCCGATCATCCTGCTGGGGCAAGGACTGCTGGTCGCCAGTTGTGTCCTCGGGTTCGTGTTCGCGCATTCGCAGACCGGTCTGGTTGTGGCGCTGGTCATTCTGGGCCTGGGATGGTCGGCGTCGACCGTCGCCGCCTCGACGCTGCTGACCGACAGCGTCGACGTCGCGGTTCGTCCGCCGGCACAAGGCGTTGCCGACACCACCATGAGTCTGGGCGGTGCGGTGGCCGGCGCGCTGGCGGGTGTCGTGGTCGGCGCGTTCGGTTACCCCACGCTCGTGTTGGGCGCGGGTGTGATCGCGGTGGTGACTGCGATCTACGTCGTCGTGGATGCGGCGGGTGCTCGGGTTAAGGTCGTCTCATCACACGAGTGAGCCGACCGATGGATGGGGGTCTGGGCAGGTGGCATCCGAGCTGATCGGCCGAACCGGTGTCGTCACGCTGGCCATCGGGGGTCCGGACGTGCTCGGCGAGGTCGAACTCACGATGGCAGCCGGCACCGAGCGATTCCTCGCTCGCGCATCGGAATCCATCACCGAGGACGTCCCGGTGCTCGTGGTGGACGTGGAGGCCGGACGGATCGTCGTGGTCGAGCCGTGGGTGAGCCTGCCCCACTGACCGAATGACACCGCGACGCTGCAGCGTTCACCGTGGAATAGAGTGATCCCGATTGGCCGCAGTGGGCTGTTGGACGTGGGGAGAAGTACATGCTGGGTTATAACGTTCCCGAGCCCGACGAGGCGATGGTGATCTCGGGCAAGAAGTCCAAGGACGGCGGCATTCCATTCGATGTCGTTGTGGGCCATGGCAAGTGGGTGATGCCGTTCTTCCGCAAGGTGCGGTATCTGTCGATGGCGATGCACGAGGCGCAGATCCGCGAGGTGTGCGTGACCACCCAGGGCATCCAACTCGACGTGCGTGCCGTGATCGCGCACAAGGTGGGCAGCGACGTGGCGTCCATCGTCAACGCCGGCCAGCGTTTCATCTCCGAGCAGGAGAACGAGATGAATCAGCTCACCGGACAGATCTTTTCGGGCCATCTCCGGTCGATCGTCGGGTCGATGACCGTCGAGCAGATCATCCGCGAACGTGACACCCTGGCCCGTCAGGTGCTCGAGGCGTCGAAGCGGGAGATGGGTTCGATCGGGCTCGTGGTGGACTCGTTCCAGATCCAGTCCATCGACGACATGGACTCCGGCTACATCAGCGCGCTCGCGGCGCCGAACATCGCCAAGGTGCAGCGTGAGGCGGCCGTCGAGCGTGCTCGCGCCGATCAGGAGGCGTCGAAGGCGCAGCAGGAATCCCTGCGCAACCAGGCCGACTACGAGCGCGAGACGGCGATCAAACGCGCGTCGATCAAGGGTGAGACCGACAAGGCCAATGCCGAGGCGTCGCAGGCGGGTCCGCTCGCCGAGGCGCGGGTGAACCAGGAGATCGTCCGCGAGCAGTCCCTGCTCGCCCAGGCGCAGGCGGATCTGCGTGAGCAGCAGCTGATCTCGGAGGTCGTGAAGCCGGCCGAAGCGGAGGCCAAGCGCACCCAGATCATCGCCGAGGCCGACGCGAAGGCTGTGGAGATCTCGTCGGCGGCGGCGGCCAAGAACAACCGCATCGCCCTCGACCAGCAACTCATCGAGCAGTTACCCGCACTGGTCGGTGAAGTGGCGAAGGGACTGTCCAGTTCGAATCTCACCGTGTACAACGGCGCGGAGGGTTACAACGAGGTCATGACCGGCGTCGTCACTCAAGGTGCCGCCCTGCTGAAGTCGCTGCAGAGCGAGCTCTCGGGAACTGTTATCGATCCAGAAGAAAAATAGACTATATTGTTTGTATGGCAGCACCCGAACCCCGTCGGTCTGTTCGACGCCGTCCGCGACTGAGTGACGAGGCGGCAGAACATGTCCGCGAACTCATCGTGTCGGGTGGACTGCGTTCCGGTGACTTCGTCCGGCCCGAGGTGGTCGCCGAGGACCTGGGGATCTCGGCGACACCGGCCCGCGAGGGCATGCTGACGCTGTTGTCCGAGGGATTTCTGCGTACGGAACCCCGCCGCGGATTTGTGGTCACGCCGCTGAGCAGCGACGACATTCGGGATGTCTTTGTGGCGCAATCGTTGCTGGCCGGTGAACTCGCCGCGCGTGCTGCGCGCTCGATGTCGTCGGCCGCGGTGGACGAGCTGGCAGATATTCAGCGAGACATCGAATCTGCGGCGGATGCAGAGGATTTCGACGGTGTGGAACGGCTGAACCACGATTTCCACCGACGAATCTATGCCGCGGCTGGATCACCGAAGCTGTCGTGGATGATCAAGGGATCGCTGGGCTATGCGCCGCGCAAGTTCTTCGCATCGGTGGAGGGCTGGCCGCAGGCGTCGGCGCACGATCACCGGGCGATACTCGACAGCCTGCGCGCGGGAGATGCGGACGGAGCTCGGGCAGCGATGGCCCGCCACATTCGCAACGCGGGTGATCTGCTCGCCGATTCTCGTGCGGCGGTGGAGGAGTAGCGGCCTCGGGCTCAGCGGGCCAGGAAGTCGAGAACGGCCGGTCCTGCTTCGGGATGGCATTCGTCGAAGTATGCGTGTCGCGCGCCGTCGAAGATCCGCGTGTTCGCCTTCGGGATGCGGCCGGCGAGAATCTCGGCATTGACCACGGGCGCGAAGCGATCGTCCGAGCCGTGCAGGATGAACGTCGGCGCAGCGATGTCGGGGAGGACGGCCCAGGCGTCGTGCCCGTTGCTGGCCGCCAGATGCCGACGCCGCGCCTCGGGCGTGATGCGTGGATCTCCCAGTGTGGCATACGGTCCGGGGTTGAGTTCCTGCCATTCCGGCGTGTACATGAGGTCGGTCATGAACGCGGTCGCATTGGCCGACGCGAGGGCTCGGCGCACTGCCTGATCGCGTTCCACCGCATGGGTTCCACCCGGTGTCGTGCAGCCGAGGACGAGACGTCCGACGCGGCGCTGGGCGCGGGCGGCGACCCACTGCGCGGTGCGGCCACCCATCGATGTGCCGTAGGCGTCGAATCGGTCGATGTCGAGTGAGTCGAGTACGGCGAGAGCGTCGTCGGCGAAGAGTTGGGTGGTGTACGGCGCGGCGCCGAGATCGCTTCCGCCCGTTCCACGGTAGTCGAAGGTGATGGTGGTGTGATGCTCGGCGAAGTCGGCACGAATGCGATCCCACCAGTGGTGATTGTTCGCCTGCCCGGGGAGCATCAACAGAGCGGGCCCGGTGCCCCGGACCTGAACCGCGAGCCGCGTGCGGTCGGCGGTCCGCGTGATCTGGTGGTACTCCATGGCACACATGCCGGCGAGCAATCCCATCGGTTCAGCCCCGGTCCGCGAGGGCCAGTATACGTCGGGCCCGCGTCAGCACGGGTGCATCGATCATGTGACCGTCCAGGGCAACAGCCGAGCCCGAACCGTCGTCGGCGTCGAGAACCGCACGGGCCCAGGCCACGTCGGCCTCGGGCGGCGCACACGCCCGATGGACGTCATTGATCTGCGCCGGATGAATGCACAGCTTGCCGGTGAGACCGATGCGGCGGGCGTAGGTCACGTCGTCGATGAGGACCGACGGATCACGCAGTGCGGTGGTGACGCCGTCGATCGGCGCGGCGATCCCGGCGGCGGCCGCTGCGAGGACGAGCGCAGAACGGGCGGCGAGCAGGGCCGCGCGGTCGTCGGGCGATACCGACAACTCGGCGGCGAGGTCGATCGCCCCGACGGCGACCCGGACCACTCTGTCCACCGCGCTGATCTCCTGCGCCGCAAGGACTCCGCGCGCCGTTTCGATCAACGGGATGACCGGCGCCTTCGATTGCGTGGCGATCGAGGCGAGCCGGGCGGGATCGGACGCCTTGGCGGGCATGACGGCAGCGCCCCGCTCGATGATCATGGCCACATCGTCTGTGTGCCAGTCGGTATCGGAAGCATTGATGCGCACCACTGCCTCGTTCCCGGCGGCCAGCCACGCTGCAGCATGCTCGCGGGCGGCTTCCTTGTCGGCCGGCGACACCGCGTCCTCGAGGTCGATGACGACGACGTCGGCTCCGGCAGCGGCCGCCTTGTCGAAGCGTTCGGGTCGGTTACCGGGCACGAACAGGAAGCTGCGTGCGTCGGCGATGGCCAAGGTCATGACAGCGTCACCGTGCCCTCGGCATGGACTGTTTCGGCTCCCGAGACAACCCGCACGGCAACGGTATTGCCGTCGGACGGATTGCCCTCGACGCGGAAACGATCACCAAGAAACAGAGGTCGCTTCAGACGGAAGTCGAAGGAGCTCATCGTCTTTCCATCGGCGTGTAGGCGAGCGAGATCGGCCATGTAGTTGGCAAGGAGCGGACCGTGGACGACGAGGTCGGGGTAGCCCTCGACGTCGGTGGTGTAGGGGAGGTCGTAGTGAATCCGATGGGCGTTCGAGGTCAGGGCGGAGTACCGGAACAGCAGCGGTGCAGTCGGAGTCGGCTCCGCGCTCCACACGGTCCCGCTGGGTGTCAGATCTTCGACGAGGCGTTCCACGGGGCGGGCCGTGGAGTTGTCGCTGCGGTAGACGAGATCTTGTTCCTCGATGAGCGCCGTCGCCCCGTCCTGCCGGTACTCGCTGCGCACGGTGACGAAAAGCATTGCACCCGAGCGGCCGTGCTTCTCCTTGACCGACGCGAGACTCGAGTGCTTCTCCGTCGGCACGTCGAGACGCAACGGCGTGGTCACGGACATGCGCGAGCCCGCGAACATCCGCCGGCGGTGGGGGATCGGCGGCAGAAAATGACCGTCTCGGGGGTGCCCATCTGCGCCGAGGGCATCGGTGGGCGGCCACTGCGAGAAGTAGATCCAGTGCCAGGGCATGGGAAGTTCGCTCCCCGAACCGAACGCGTCCTCGGTACCGAGTGTCGCCGCCAGTCGCTGTGCTTGCGCCGGGTCCAGGACGTCGTGCTCGACCACGGGTCCGGGGGTCCACTCGGTGATGTGGGAACTCAGGGTCGCCTCGTCGGCGGTCGTGGTATCGCTCATGGTCATTGGCCTTTCGCTGTCGGGTCGGGACTCTGAAGGACGCCATCGGCGAGAAGTCGCTGGATCGTCGCATCCTCGACGCCGAGTTCGTGGGCCAGCGCGACACTGTGTTCACCCAGTGCGGGAACGGGATCCATGCGAGCCTCGTCGGATCCGATGCTGATCGGGGGCAGGAGTGCGCGGACCTTTCCCGATTCGGTGCTGACGTTGCGCCACCGGTCGCGCCCTTCCAGAACCGGGTGGGCGATGAATTCTTCCACTGTGTTGACTCCGGCAAAGGCGATGCGTGCGGTGGTCAGCCGCTCGGCGAGGGTGTCGGTACTCAGATCCGAGAAGTGGTTAGCTACAACATGATTAAGTGCATCTCGGTTGGCGACGCGCAGCGAATTGGAGGTGAATCGCGGGTCTAGCGCCAGGTCGGCATCGTCGAAGACGATGGTGCACAGCCGCTGCCATTCCGGTTCGTTCTGGATGGCGAGGAGAACGACGTGATCGTCGGCCGCGGTAAACGGTCCGTACGGGGCGATGGTGGCGTGCTGGGCGCCGAAGCGGCCGGGCTGGCGCCCGGACCCGGCGGTGAAATGCATGGGCTGGCCGATCCATTCGGCGAGGGCTTCGAAGAGGGAGACCTCGAGTGTCGCGCCGTCGCCGGTGCGTTCACGGTGGAACAGGGCGGCGAGAACGCTGGAGAAGCCGTACATGCCGGCCGCGATGTCGGCGACCGAGACCCCGGCCTTGGCCACCTCGTCCGGGGTGCCGGTCAGGGAGACGAGACCGGTCTCGCACTGGACGAGCAGGTCGTAGGCCTTGCGGTCGGCCCACGGGCCGGTCGAACCCCAGCCGGTGATGGACAGGACGATCTTTCTCGGGTCCTGCGCTCGGATCTCCTCGGCACCGAGACCCAGCCGCTTGGCGGCGCCGGGACCGAGATTCTGCACGATGACATCGGCCTGGGCGGCGAGCTCGTGCAGAAGCGCTTGTCCGGCCTCGGACTTCACATCGAGCGCGATCGATTCCTTGGACCGGTTGAGCCACACGAAGTAGCTCGCGAGGCCGTTCACCGATTCGTCGTACTGGCGGGCGAAGTCGCCGGATCCGGTGCGTTCGACCTTGATCACGCGTGCGCCGAGATCGGCGAGCTGTCGGGTCGCGAATGGCGCGGCGACCGCGTGTTCCAGTGAGAGAACGGTGATTCCGTGTAGCGGAAGCACTTCAGAGGTCGATTCCGCCGCGCTTGACGAGTTGCTTGGCGATCACACCCTGCTGGATCTCGTTGGTGCCCTCGCCGACGATCATCAGCGGCGCATCCCGGAAGTACCGCTCGACGTCGTACTCGGTGGAGTATCCGTAGCCGCCGTGAATGCGGACCGCGTCGAGCGCGATCTCCATCGCCGTCTCCGACGCGAACAGCTTCGCCATGCCGGCTTCCATGTCGACGCGTGCGCCGGTGTCGAAACGCTCGGCCGCGTCGAGCAGAAGACTGCGTGCCGCATAGAGTTTGGTGCCCATGTTGGCGAGCATGTTGCCCACCGACTGGTGCTTCCAGATCGGGACGCCGAAGCTCTCACGGTCTTGGGCGTATTGCAGTGCGTCGTCGAAGGCGGCTCGTGCGACGCCGGTTGCGCGTGCGGCGACCTGCAGCCGGCCGACCTCGAGGCCCTTCATCATCTGCGCGAAGCCCTTGCCCTCGACCCCGCCGAGCAGGGCGTCGGCGGGCACCCGGGCGTCGACGAAGTTCAGCTCGCAACTTTCCACACCCTTGTAGCCGAGCTTCGGAAGATCCTTGGACACTTCGAATCCGGGCACCTTCTCCACGAGCAGGATGGAGACACCCGTGTGGGCGGGCTGCGCCGTCGGGTCGGTCTTGCACAGCAGCGCGACCAGTCCGGCCTTGCGCGCGTTGGAGATCCACGTCTTGGAGCCGTTGATGACGTACCCGTCGTCGTCGGCCACCGCGGAGGTGCGCATTGCCTGCAGGTCCGAACCGCCGCCGGGTTCGGTGAGTGCCATCGTCGCGCGCAGTTCGCCGGTGGCCATGCGCGGCAGATACTTCCCCTTCTGCTCTTCGGTGCCGAAGCGCAGGATCAGCTTGGACACCACGGTGTGACCACCCATCGCGCCGGCCAGACTCATCCACCCGCGCGCGAGTTCCTCGGTCACTTGCACGTAGCAGGGCATCGAGACCTCGGCGAACCCGTAGGGCTCCGGGATGGCCAGGCCGTAGATCCCCATCGCCTTCATCGTTTCGATGAGGTCTTCGGGGTAGGTGTTGGCATGCTCGAGATCGCGGGCGACGGGCCGGACCTGCTTGTCGACGAAGTCTCGGACGGTCTTGACGATGGCTTGTTCCTCGGCAGACAGGGTGATCATGGCGGTTCCTTAGGCGACTGGGCGGTCTATGGAAAATAGTCTATAGAGTTTGGGTGATTTTGTCACCCCTCCCGCCCGGCTGCCGTTTGATCGCCCCGAACTACTGTGGGGTGATGACGACCACTGACGGTTCGGAACAGCCCGCCCACCCCGCGTACGGGACATTGCGCGAGGTCACCCCGTTCGCGTCGGTGATCCTGTGCGACAACCCCGGGATGATGGAGCTCGACGGCACCAACACCTGGGTGTTGCGAGCGCCGGGAAGTGACGAATGCGTCGTCGTCGATCCGGGTCCGCCGAAGCACAAGGGGCACGCGAAGGATCTCGCGGAGCTGCCCGGGGTGGCGCTCACGCTGATCACGCACCGCCATTTCGACCACGTCGGCGGAATCGACCGCCTGCACAAGCGGACCGGTGCGCCGACACGGGCGTTGTCACGCAAGCACACCCGCGACGCCGATCCGCTGCGCGACCGCGAGGTGATCGAGGCCGCGGGCCTGAAGATCACCGTGCTGCACACGCCCGGCCACACCGGCGACTCGGTCAGCTTCCTCGTCGAGCACGACGATGAGCGTGCCGTGATCACCGGCGACACCATCCTGGGCAGCGGCACCACCGTTCTCGACCCCCGGGACGGCACGCTGCGGGATTACATGAACTCGCTCAACCGGCTCATCGTCGAAGGCGACGGTGCGACGCTGCTACCCGCACACGGACCCGATCACCCGGACCTCGGCCCGGTCGCCCGGTTCTACAAGGCGCATCGCGAGGAGCGGATCGATCAGATCGTCGCGGCCCTCGAGGACATGGACGTCTCGGCCAAGAAGGCGAAACCGATGAAGGTGGTCCGCAAGGTGTACCGCGACGTCGACAAGAAGCTGTGGCCGGCCGCACGGATGTCGGTCAAGGCGCAGTTGGAGTATCTGCGGGAGAGCTGACCGACAAAAGTAGGGGAAGAAGTTTCTTCCCCGGGCAGCCTCAATCGGTCGACGCAACAGGCCTCGTGTGAGAGGTAGCCGGTATGGGCAGGGCGGTAGCGCCGGAAGCGTTTTGGGTAGCGATCGA
>NZ_JBSFQL010000007.1:0-185192 GCF_053588675.1 Gordonia sp. NPDC003422 | reverse complement strand
TACAAGCGCCATGGCACCAGCACGTTGTTCGCCGCTCTCAACATCGCCACCGGCCAACTGACCGGCGCGGTCAAGCCGCGACACCGCCGCCAGGAATTCCTGGCCTTCCTGCGTCAGCTCGACCGCGCCTACCCAGGCCAGGAGTTGCACCTGGTCATGGACAACTACGCCACGCACAAAACCCCCGAGGTCAAGGCATGGCTGGCTGAGCACACCAACTTTCACGTCCACTTCACACCCACCTCGGCGTCCTGGCTCAACCTCGTCGAAATCTGGTTCGGCATCCTCGACCGCCAAGCCATCCGACGCGGCATCTTCACCTCGGTCGCCGACCTCAACGCCAAAATCCGTGCCTTCATCACCGGCTGGAACGACCGCAAACATCCCTTCGTATGGACAAAGACCGCCGACGAAATCCTCGCAAAAGCCCAACCCAATAGGAATTAATGAAACGCGACACTAGCGCCTCGAGCACCTCAGGCAGCGGTACCTGGGTCAATGGCCGGCGCGCTCGAGGTGGGTGACGCCCTGATGGTCGATCCACCATCCCACGCGCGACTCGATCACAGAATCGTTGCGGCGCAACGTCACCCACAACTCGTCGTGCACTCGCACCTCACCGTGTCGCACCTCGACACCCCGCTGAGCGGCAAACCGCACCGCCTCGGGATGCGACCACGTCACGGCATCACCCGGATCCCGGATCTCGGCGGCGAAAGCCTCCGATGCGAGCGGCAAGTCCAGCACGACGCCGAGTGTCTCGGCGTCTGCAGCCTCGGCCGCTGTTCCGGCCAAGACCACAGATTCTCCCGAAACCATCTGCAGCAGATACGGTTTGTCGAGAACAACCGCGTCGGCGACCGCCGTTGCAGCCAGTGTGCGCACCCGGTCGGGCAGGTCGATGTCGGCTGGGTCGATCACCCCGGACCGACACGCGCCGACGATCGACGCGTGGACCGACACCGCGACACCGGCACTCACCTCGCGGTCGGGGTCGCCGAGGCGGTCGAGGAGTCGCGACGCCTCCGCCGCGGACGCGGGCGGAAGTTCGGCGAGCGCGCCGGCGACGGCGTCGGCCTGTGGGTGATCGAGCGGATCCAGAACCCCGACGAGAGTCTCGTCGGAGGGCGCACGGTAATCGCCGAGCGGGTGGCCGTCGATGATCGCGAACCGCCGCAACCACCACGCCGTGTACCCGTCTCGATCACCCAGCAGCTCGACGATCTCCTCGTCGTCGGCGAGCAGCGTCAACGCCGCCGCCCAGCGCTGCTCATCGACGAGGTCCAGATCACCTACCGCAGAGAGGCTTTCCGGCAGCTCGGTCAGCGAATCCCACCACAACTCCTCGTCGGGAAGGTCGTGGTCGGGGGCGGTGGGGAGTTCGTCGGAGACCACAAGGAATCCCCAGCCCACCCCGACCCTGCGCAACGTCGACGCACCGTGGCGCTGCGTCAGCTCGCGATCCACCACCCCGAAGGGATGGTCGTCGACGAGGACGGCTCCGAGAGGACTGTCGGGCAATAGCAGTTCGTCGGCAGGGCGCCACTCACCATCGGCGTCGGGCAGCGGCAGTTGCGCAAGCCAAGCCGGAAGGGCGGCGTCGGGATCGGCCGCGACCAGCGCGAGTACTTCGTCCGCGAGCCCGCCGTCGGAGTCGAGGTCCGCGTCCTCGATCAGCTGCCGCAGAGCGGGATCCGACAACGCCTGTTCGACGGTCAGTTCTTGGGCACCCATACGTTCGACGAGTGGGTGACGCGCTTGCCGATCGACCATCGGCAGCCATCGCGCCGCGCCGGTGATCCGATCGGAGACAAACAAACCGCGCGCACCGACCGCCATTCGCCCGTCTGACCGCGGAACCGGCAGCGCGGCAATCTCTTCCACCTCACGGCCGGTACCCACCAGCGGGGCGAGCGCCGCATACAGGCGCTGCCACCACTGCGACGGACGCTCGACGCCCGTCAGCCGATCGGCCAGTCCGGCCAACCCCAGTTCGACGACGCCGAGCCGACCCAGCACCGATGTGCTTCCCGCGTCGGAGATGTCGGGGTGGACGAGGTCGCCGAACAGGTCGCCGAGCACGTCGGCGAGTTCGGCGGTGAGTCCGACCAGTACGACTGATCTCGATGGAACCAGATCGGCACCATCGGCGGCAGGCAACCACGACGTTCGACGCAGGTCCGCGAGCACCGCGTCGATGAGGCGCGCATCGTCGCGGTTACGCGCGAGGTGCGGCTCGGGTACCAGCCGCAGTCGGCGGCGCGGCCCGAAGAGTCTGATCAGATCGGCGTAACCCACAGCCGCAGAGGCGATATCGGCACTCGGGTGCAGGTTACGGCGGTCCGGAGTGAGTGGTAGGTCCGCAATCAGCCGGCACGGCAAACTCAGTTCGATACCCGTCGGGGTGGGCGCCCGCAGAACGTCATGCCCCGCAACGGTTGGGCCGTCGACCGGGGCGAGCCAACGGGTCGTACCGGTCGCAACCTGCAGCCAGGCCGCCGACTGCACGCCGTCCCGGGTCGGGGCGATGCGGGTCACGACCGCCCCGTCCGACGACAACTCGGGCAGACGGTGCCGATCTACCCCGAACTCCACTTCCCCCACCGAGATTCGCTGCAGAGAAGGCAGTTCCAGAAGCAAGTCGGACGCCTCGCTGATCATCGGCGCGACGAGGTTGTCCGAACCGTCGCGGAGGTAGAGGACAACTTCGGTATCGAATCCCTTGCGCGGCCGAACATCCGACGGCCACGGCAATCGAAGGAGAGGAACCTCCACCGAATCGGCCAGCCGCGCTCCGGCTTCACGAATGACCTCCTCGGTCAGCGCACGGTCGAAGACCACCGACCCGGTCGTCGACCGCATCTCGACCCGGTCGGCCACCACCGCGGTCGCCGTGAAACCCACCCCGAATCGGCCGACCTGTCTCGAATTCCCTTCCGCCACTGCGGTTGTCGGCTTCGCGGACACCCGCAACGCCGACAACGACCGCACTCCTTCGACGGTCAGCGGCGCCCCGGTGTTGCCCACGTGCAGTTCGCGTCCGGACAGCCACACCGCCAACTCTCCCGGCTCACCGGCGACCGCGGCCGCGTCCGCGGCGTTGGCCGCGAGTTCGGTCAGGAGTCGGTCGCGGTATCCGACCGTCACCAGATCGGTCTCGGCCGCGATGTCTTCGGCGAGTCGCGTCGGAGACGACCGCCAGGATTCCAGGGTTGCCGCGCGCACGGCGGCGGTGTCGAACGGGTCCGGCGCGGCGGCGGGGTTCAACCGGTCGGCAGGCTCTGCGCCGCGGCGACGATCTCGAGCGCGCCGTCGTCGTAGGCGTCGTAGGCAGGCGATCCCTCGCCGCCCTTGGGTGGCGGCACGTCCGAATGCGCCCCACATCCGTATTCCGCGGAGACCACCCGGCCGTCGGCGGCGTACTCGTTTGCACAGGCACCGAAGGCGGCGTGCAGCGCGCCACTCAGCGGAATGTAGAAGCCGCAACTGCAGCACGAGAACTGCGCAGCTCGCGCCATCTCCGACGCCGGGCCGAAATCACCGTCGTACCAACGCTGTGCGGCGTCGTCGCGGCCATCGCGGCTCAGCAGGCGCCGACGGCCCAGTCCGATCTCGCCGTCGACCTGCCCGACCTCGTCCGGGTCGGGCTCGTCGGAGGAGAACCGGAATTCGTCGCCGGTGTCGATCTGATTGGGCACCAAACGCGGGTCGTCGGGTTCGGCGGCCAACAGGTCGCCGGCCGCGAGGTCTCCCGTGCTGATGCGGTCGGCCCACGGCAACCAGGCCGGGGCGAGCAGCGCCCCGTCACCCGGCAGCAACACGAGCTCGCTCACCGTGATCTCGTCGGTGCCCGGCGCGCCCGCTAGCACCACACACCACTGCCATCCGCGGTAGCCGGCGAGGTCGGCGTCGAAGTAGTGAGCGGCCGCCCAGTCACCTTCGGCCACGCTTCGACGATGCGGTCCCGGGTGCTGACCGTCGTCGATCAGCGCATCACGGGCGACATCAACGGCGTCCAACAGCCGGGGCGAGGTGTCGCCGATTCGATCGATGTCACTGGGTTCGCTCACCTCTCCAGTGTGCAACACCATGCGGGTGTCGTACACGGGCGGCCCGCTTCAAGCGGGCAGGGCCCCGGATGAGGAAGAATCGAGGAGTGCACCGACCGAGTTCCCGACAACATGACGAGGGGCGCGGGGCCCCCGGCGGTCCGGCGAACCCCCAGTACCGGCCGGCCGATGATCCTCGCCGTGCCCAGCCGCAGTATTACGGCCCCGACAACGGCAGAAGCGATCGCCCCCGAGCCGATCCCCGCGCCGATCACCCTGGTACGGCCAACTATCCGGCGCAGGAAACCACTCGTCGAGCGCGGCGCCCGGCGCCCGGTTTTGGTCCGCGGACGCCCGGCGGCCCCGGACGCCCCGCTCCCGGCCCACGCGGGCAGAACGCCTACCTGCCGCCACCGACCCACAATCCCCACCTGCCACCGCTGGACGAGCAGGATGCCACCGACCAATTGAATGACGGCAGGTCCGGCACCCGTGCGATGCCGACCTCCCCGGACAACGTCCGGATGCCCAAGAAGCTCACCGTGGTGCGCGTGGCGGCGTTGCGCGGACGCGAACTGACCGGTCGCGGCATCGACAAGATCCAGCGGGCCGCGACCGCCGACGGCGCCGACCAGTCGGGGCTCACCGCGCTGACGCTCCCGGTGATCGCGAACTTCGCGGTCGACGCGGCGATGGCCGTGGCCCTGGCGAACACGCTCTTCTTCGCTGCCGCGTCCGGTGAGTCCAAGGTCAGCGTCGGGCTCTATCTGGCGCTGACGATCGCGCCCTTCGCGTTGATCGCGCCGTTGATCGGGCCGCTGCTCGACCGGTTGCAGCGAGGACGACGCATCGCGATGGCGACGACCTTCGGGCTGCGCGTCGTGCTTGCCCTGCTGATCATGGCCAACGTCAGCTGGGACGAGGCCGCCGGGCAACTCAACTACGACCCCTGGGTCCTCTACCCGTGCGCACTGGGTCTGCTGGTGCTGTCGAAATCGTTCGGGGTGCTCAAATCCGCGGTCACGCCACGCGTGGTCCCGCCGACCATCGACCTGCCGCGAGTGAATTCACGCCTGACGATGTTCGGTCTGGTCGGCGGCACCATCATCGGCGGTGCGATCGCGGCCCTGATCGAGGTGGTCCTCGCCAAGGCATTGCCGTTCCATCTCCCCGGCGCGATGCTGTGGCTGGCGATCGTCGCGGCCGCCGGCGCCTACCTGTGCATGCGCATCCCGTCCTGGGTCGAGGTCACCGAGGGCGAGATCCCGACGACCTTCACCTATCACGGCGAACCCGCACGCTCGACGGTCCCCGAGCACGAGAGTGTGCTGGGCAGCGCCAAGGACGGTGCCAAGGGACTCGCCGCCAAGATGCGGCAACCGCTGGGCCGCAAGGTCGTCGCCGGCTTGTGGGGTAACGGCACCATCCGCATCCTGACCGGATTCCTCACCCTGTTCATCGCGTTCTACGCCAAGGCGCAGCAGACGGCAAACCCCGACGAGGGCGGGCTCACCCAGCTGCTCCTGATCGGCGCGGTCGGTGCGGCGGCGGGTGTGGGAAACGCGATCGGCAACGGTGTCGGCACTCGGCTGGAGTTGAAGAACCCACCGATGATCGTGGTGTGGTCGACCGCGGCGTGCTTCGTCGTCGCAGTGCTCGCCGCGATCTTCGGCAACGTGCCGGCCGCGTGCCTGGCCGCGCTGGTCGCGTCCGGCACCAGCGCGATCGGCAAGGTATGCCTCGACTCGTCCATCCAGGACGACCTGCCCGACGAGTCGCGCGCGTCGGCGTTCGGCCGGTCCGAAACCGTCCTCCAGTTGTCGTGGGTGTTCGGCGCCTCGCTGGGAGTACTGCTGCCGCCGTATCTGTGGCTCGGGTTCACCGTCGTGTCGGTGCTGCTCGGGATCGGGCTGTTGCAGACGATCATGACGATGCGCGGGTCGTCGCTGGTGCCGGGGCTCGGCGGCCGCCGACCGGATCACGCGATGCCGACGATGGCCTTCGCCGCGGCCAACACCGAACGAGTGCGCGCACATCCGCGCACCGAGCGCGCCTCCGGACCCGGTGCCGCACCGACCCGGCCGCACCCCAGTGCGCCGGGGACCCACCCCCGTGCGAACCACGGCGAATACCGCTGAGACCATTTGAGCGTTATGAATCTGAGCAGTGGTGAGAAGAAGGCCGTCTCGATCATCGCCGCGGTAGCGGTCGCGTTCGTCGCGGTCGTCGGGGTGTCGGTGTTCCTCCTGGTGCGTGACGCACCCGAGGAGCACGTGCCGTATCTGCACCTGAGCGTCGATGGCGATCTCCACCGAATCGAACCGGTGCGTTGGTGCGACATCTTCGTCCGGCACTGCGACCCGCCGCTCTCCGCACCCCAGTCGCCGACCCCACAGGTCGCGGTGCCGATCGGTTCGACGGCCGCGTTGTCGGTGTCTGGCGACATCGCGGAGGGCCCCTGGGCGCTAACCCGCCTGTATTCGACGCCGAAGGGTCTCATCGAGGACGAGGGCACCTTTCAATCCGGCACGACCTTCACGGTGATGCTGCGATCACAGGCGGACCGGGTGCTGATCGGTCTGACGGTCAATCTGCCGTCGGCACTCGTCGGGCCCGACGGCACGATCGACACCGCGCGTGGCACCTTCGCCATCGACACCAAGCCGCAGGACTACGTCATCCCGCAGGTCTGAAAAGCGGCGGTCCGATCGCAGTCACCGTGCCCACAAAAAGTAGGGAAAGAAACTTCTTCCCCGGGCCTTGGAGTCCTCCCCCAGAAATTTCCCGCGGACGACTACGAACCCCGGGGAAGAAGTTTCTTCCCCTAGATTTTGCGGCAGGACGCCGACGTATCTCCCCAGTTCACAGCGTCGCTCACCGAACGCTTCGAGTCAGTGCTCGAGTTCGCGGGCGACCGCGCGTACCACTTCGGAGATCCGCTGCGCCGTCTTGCGGTCGGGGTAGCGGCCCTTGCGCAGGTCCGGTTGCACCTTGGCTTCGAGCAGGGTGATCAGATCGGCGACCATGCCGTGCAGTTCGTCGGGACTGTGCCGCTTGGTCTCCTTGCGCACTGCCTCTCGCGTGTTCTTGGCGACGCTCGGCGCCGGCTCGAGAACCTTCACGCTGAGCGCCTGCGGCCCACGCCGTCCCGCAGCCATGCCGAATTCGACACGCTGGCCCGGTTTGAGGCCCTCGACACCCTCGGGCAACGCCGAGGAGCGGACGTAGACGTCCTCGCCCTCGTCCTGCGCGAGGAATCCGAAGCCCTTGTCCGCGTCGTACCACTTCACCTTGCCGGTCGGCACCGTGCTCACCTTCATCTGATCGGATCTGTCACAACAAAAGACGCCGTCACCCATCCTCACAAGAACAAGCTCGGACCGATGAGCAAGGCGTCTGGTTTGTCCATGGTAGCCAACCGGAGATCGGGCCGTCACGGGCATTACCGGTGCGCGTACCGCTCGGCGTCGGATCGCGGTTGCAGTGCATTACCGTGGAGGTATGCAACGTGCTGGATCACCACGCCTGGTCGCGATCGCCGGGGTGGTTTTCGTCATCGGCGTGCTGGCCGTCGTGGCCCTGTTCGTGACACCTCTGGTGGCCGACGGATCCACGGCACCCACCGCCGTCTACCTGCTGACGATGTGCGCACCGCTCGGTTTTGTCCTCGGCCTGGTGGCCGCGCTGCGTTCCGGGCGAAGGGTGAGGTGAGACCGTGACCGTCACACAGCACATCGGCCCGGATCTGGCGCCCGCGTCGGACGCCGCCGCCCTACGCGCCGCCTACAGTTGTTTCCCCTCCGGTGTGGTCGCGGTGTGCGCGCAGGACCCGGCCGACGCAGATTCGCGCGAACTGATCGGAATGGCCGCGAGCTCGTTCACCACGGTGTCGCTCGATCCACCGCTCGTCTCGGTCTGTGTGCAGAACACGTCGAGCACGTGGCCGCGGTTGCGCGGGGCACACGCGGTGGGGGTCAGCGTCTTTGCCGGCGACCAGTCGCTGCTGTGCCGTCAGCTCGCCGGCGCCGCCGAACATCGCTTCGACGGGATCACCCCGCTGCTCGCCGACAACGGCGCCGTCTTCGTACCGGACGCGGCCGCCCACTTGTCCTGCACCATCCACAACGAGATCCAGGCGGGCGACCACACCGTCGTCCTGCTCGAGATCGAGACCCTGCGAGCCGACCCGACCGTCGAGCCACTTGTGTTCCACGCCAGCACTTTCCGCGCGCTGGAAGCCCGTAGAGGCGACTGATGACCGCGGTCGCGCTGGGGTTACCTACGCGTCGGGTGGCGCAGCCCGCGACGTGGAACCCGCGCGAGCCCGCCCCGGTCGACGGCCCGCTCGTGGACACATTCGGCCGCGTGGCTCGTGATCTGCGGGTGTCGGTTACCGACCGGTGCAACCTGCGGTGCACCTACTGCATGCCCGCCGAGGGTCTGGACTGGATGGATACCGCCGACGTCCTGACCACCGAGGAGATGGTGCGCATCCTCACCGTCGCCGTGCGCGACCTCGGGATCGAGCGGATCCGATTCACCGGCGGTGAGCCGCTGCTGCGCCGCGACCTCGAAGAGATCATCGCGCGGGTCGCCGGGTTGCCGCAGCGACCCGAGATCGCGATGACCACCAACGGGCTCGGGCTGACCCGGCGCGCCCAAGGACTCGTCGACGCCGGACTGAGCCGTATCAACGTCTCCCTCGACACCGTCGATGCGCAGCGCTTCGCCGAGATCACCCGGCGCGACCGGCTCGACGACGTCCTCGCCGGCCTGGCCGCCGCGCACGCCGCCGGACTCGACCCTGTGAAGGTGAACGCGGTGCTCGCCGACCACACCGATCTCGCCCGGTTGCCCGACCTGCTCGAGTACTGCCTGCGCCACGGCTACGAGCTACGCATCATCGAGCAGATGCCGCTCGACGCCGACCACGCCTGGGTCCGTGGACAAATGGTGACGGCCGACGAGATCCTCGCCACGCTGAGGGGCACGTTCGACCTGCACGACGACCCGGCGCCCCGCGGCAGCGCACCGGCGGCCACGTGGATCGTCGGGGGCCGGCGGACCGCCTCGGGAAAACCGGCCCGGGTCGGCGTGATCGCGTCGGTGACGCGGCCGTTCTGTGGGGATTGTGACCGGACTCGCCTCACCGCGGACGGGTCTCTGCGCAACTGCCTGTTCGCCGAGACCGAGACCGATCTGCGCTCCGCACTGCGGACGCTCGCGGACCACGAGATCGATGCAGCGATCGCCGACAGCTGGCGTGCCAACGCCTGGGCCAAGGCCGCCGGGCACTCGGTCAACACCGCCGGCTTCCGCCAGCCGTCGCGGCCGATGTCGGCGATCGGCGGTTGATCGCCCGATGCGCCTGACCGTCCGCTACTTCGCTGCCGCGCGCGCGGCGTCGGGGACCGAGCACGACGTCGTCGAGATCGACGCCGACGCCACGCTCGGCGATCTGGAGCGGTTGCTCGCGGCCGAGAAGCCTTCTCTCGCTCCGGTACTGCAGCGCTGCTCCTATCTGCGCGACGAGGTCGCACTGTGTGACCGTGCTCGACGATTGGGCACGTGCGAAGTCATCGACGTCCTCCCCCCGTTTGCCGGTGGCTGAGGCCACATTTGCGGTGTGACCTTGCTCACATAACGGTAGGGTAACGAGTAGGACACGAGACGACCACTAGCGCCGTGAACTGCAATGACACCAAATTTGGGCCGAAAGTCCGGAATTCGACACCGAATTCAGCTTTCACGAGACGTGTGATTCGACCGAATGAACGACGTACTGTACGAGACGACCGCCCACGGGGGGTCACGACAAAGCAAACAGAACGATAACGTCCCGTCGGCCGCGCCGAGCCTCGCTCCGCTGACGAGACGGACCAAGAACCAGATTTCTAGGAGCGAGGACGGGGGACCCACCCTCATCCCCTGAGACCGGGCATCCACGCGGATGTCCTTGGGGTTAAGTCCCCGGGGCAGCAGTCAGGCCCCGGGACCGAGCAGCCTCTCGCTCGAACCCGACAGCTGACTTCGTAGGCGCGTGGAGAGAGGAATTCGATTCATGTCCGGACGTCATCGCAAGCAGACGACCAACACGACCACCAAGACTCTCGCCAAGGTCGCTCTCACCGGAGCGGTTCTGGGCGGTGGCGCCGCACTCATGGGCACCGGTTCGGCCAGCGCGGCCACCGACGCCGAGTGGAACCAGGTCGCCCAGTGCGAGTCGGGCGGCAACTGGGCCATCAACACCGGCAACGGCTACCACGGCGGCCTGCAGTTCAGCCCGGGCACCTGGGCCGGCCACGGCGGAACCCAGTTCGCGCCGACCGCCGATCAGGCCACCCGCGAAGAGCAGATCGTCGTCGCCGAGCGTGTGCTCGCCGGCCAGGGCAAGGGCGCATGGCCGAGCTGCGGTGGCCCGCTGTCGGGTCCGACCCCGCGCACCGCGCCGACCGACACCCCGAACCTCAACGCGCCGAAGCCGAAGCCCAAGACCCCGGAGTTCAACCTCTCCAGCGCGCCCGACGCGAAGACCACCGGCGATGTCGCCAACCAGGTCGACAGCTCGCTCGACGCCGCCAACGTGCGTCCCGAGGTCAAGCAGATGTGGGCCGCTGCCAAGGGCACTGGCGTCCAGCTGAGCCCCGAGCAGATCAAGCTGTTCAACCAGAACAAGCACCTGATTCCGGTGCCCTGATCGTCTGACGATCCGCCCACCCGGGCCCCTTGTCGAAGGGCCCCGCACGATGACTGATCCGTGCGGGGCCCTTTTCCATTTCTCACCGACGGTCGCGGGGTGGCGACGAGGCTCCTCGCGAGCCCAAAAAGTAGGGGAAGAAACTCTTCCCCTGGTCTTGGAGTCCTCCCCCAGAAAATTCTCGCGGACGACTACGAACCTCGGGGAAGAAGTTCTTCCCCTAGATTTTGCGAGCACGACCAGACGCATTTCCCCAGTTCAGCGGGTGTCGGGCGACTCGCCTTCGAGTCAGCGTCCCTCCGTCGGCGTTGCCGACGATCGTGGAGGCGGGAAGGGTTGGCGGTTGGGCCGGTGGCCAGGATCGGGCCCCTGACGGTGGTCCTCCGGGTATATCCCAGAAGCGGACGCTGACGGGCCCGATCTCAGTCACCGATTGCCGGTCGCCGCGTTCCGCCGACGGCGACGCCAGGAACATGCGCCCACAAAAGTCGGGGAAGAAACTTCGTCCCCGACCCTTGGTGTCTTCCCCCAGAAATTCGAATTTGTAGGGGACGATTGTGAACCTCGGGGGAAGAAACTTCTTCCCCGAGATTTTGCGGGCACGACAGTATCGTGTTTACCCAGGTCAGAAGGCTGGTCACCGAACTCTTCGGGTCAGCGATCCGCGAATCAGGCCGACCCGACCCATTCGTCGCTGCCGTCGACAAAGAACTGATGTTTCCAGACCGGCAGTCGGGCCTTCACCTCGTCGACCAGGCGCGCGCAGATCTCGAAGGCGGCGCGACGATGATCGGCCGCGACCGCCACGATGAACGCGGCGTCGCCGACCACGAGGTCGCCAACGCGGTGCGACACCGCAACCGCACGCACCTGAGCATCTTTGACGATCTCGCCGACCACTTCATCGAGCACGTTCGGCGCGGTGGGATGCGACGAATACGAGAGCGCCGTCACTCCCCTACCGCCGTCGTGGTCGCGCACCGCACCCACGAATCCGACGATGGCTCCGGCCCGTCCGCCCGCGGCGTCGGCGACCCACGCCTCATGTTCGACCAAATCAATGGATGATTCGGCGACGGCCGTGCGGATCTGCGGCGAACTCACCGGTGGTCACCGCCGTGAATCTGGTCGATGGCGTGGTGCACGACGCCGGCCAGCACCTCCAGGCCGTCCCGGACACCACCGGTGGAGCCGGGCAGGTTCACCACGAGGGACGAGCCGGCCACGCCCGCTGTTCCTCGCGACAGCACAGCCGTCGGAACGGCCGGCAGGCCCGCGGCGCGGATGGCATCGGCGAGACCCGGAATCTCGAAGTCGAGCAGTTGCCGGGTCTCCTCGGGAGTCCGGTCGGTCGGGGTGAGACCCGTTCCGCCGGTGGTGATCACGAGGTGTGCGTCGGCGTATAGGGCCGCTCGGATCGCCTCGCCGACCGGTGGCCCGTCCGCGACGACGATGTGCTCGTCAACCACAAATCCCTGCGCAGTCAGCCATTCGGCGATGATCGGCCCGGACCGATCCAGGTATTGGCCGCGACCGGCCCGCGTCGACGCGACCACGATCCAGGCGCGCAGTTCACGGCCGGGTGCGGCGTCGTCAGACATCGTCGTCCCGCCGCCAGGTGCCCGACTTGCCACCGGTCTTCTCCAGCAGGCGGATGTTGTCCATGTGCGCGCGGCGGTCGACGGCCTTCACCATGTCGTGCAGGGTGAGGCCGGTGACAGCGACGGCGGTCAACGCTTCCATCTCGACTCCCGTCTGGCCCGACGTCGAGGCCGTAGCGGTGACCTCGATCCGATCGTCGCCGATGACGAAGTCGATCTCCACCGCGGATAACGCCAGCTGGTGGCACAGCGGGATCAGCTCGGACGTGCGTTTGGCCGCCATGATGCCCGCGATGCGGGCAGTGGCAAGGACGTCGCCCTTGGGCAGTTTGGCCTGACTGAGCAGGTCGATGACCTCGGCCGTGGTGCAGAACGTCCCACCGGCCACAGCACGCCTGTTGGTGCTCTTCTTGCCGCCCACGTCGACCATCCGGGCCGTCCCCGACTCGTCGATGTGGGTGAGGCCCGGGTCGCGGTCGGCGGAACTGGCCGACGACATCAGATCAGCGGTTGATGACCGTCTTGGCCTGCACGAACGGCAGCTCGTCCTGCGGCAGCGGGAACTCGACGTCACCGAACGGCGACAGCGCACCCGAGATGTTGGTCGCGAACTCGGAGACTGCGTGCTCGCCGTCCGCGAACGGCCAGCCGTTGTCGACGTAGCGCTTCTTGCCGGACTTGTCGGCGCCGGCTTCTTCGGTCACGGTTTCTTCGGTCACAGCCAGCATTCTGCCATGGCGCCTGCGACCGCACCGACCTCCTCGGCACCCAAAGATCGTCCAGTCCGTCCCACCCTGACCAACTGAATGAGTCAGCACCACGATCATCAGGCCATTCGGTATCGTCCCTCTCGTCCCCACCCACTTGACCAGGGAGATCGAGGTGGCGCTGAGTCCCGGAAGTCAGATCGCCGGCTATCGCGTTCTCTCGCAGCTGGGTCAGGGTGGCATGGGCGCGGTGTATCTCGTCGACAACCCGTCGCTGGAACGACGTGAGGCACTGAAGGTCATCTCGATCGCAGGCGCGGGCGACCCGAGCTTCCAGCAGCGTTTCACCAACGAGGCCAGAACCGCCGCCAAGCTGAACCATCCGAGCATCATCACGGTCCACCAGTACGGCATCGACAACGGGGCGCCGTGGTTTTCGATGAGCTACATCGAAGGGCGGGATCTTTCGGCCGAGCGTCTCCGGCCCGCCGAGGTCGCCCAGGTCGTCGGCCAGGTGGCCGACGCGCTCGACTACGCGCACCGGCACCGGGTGATCCATCGAGACATCAAGCCCGCCAACATCATCGTGACCCGGGAACCCGGCGGGGTCGAACATGGCGGGATCGAACATGGCGGGGGTGCCATCGAACGCACCGTGGTGCTCGACTTCGGAATCGCGAAACTTGCCAACACGGCGGGACTGACCGGCACCCAGGGCTTCATCGGCACACTCGCGTACTCCGCGCCCGAGGTGATCGACGGCGGCGAGGCAACACCCGCCGCGGATCAGTACTCACTAGCCGCAACGGCGTACGCGCTGCTGACCGGGCAGCCGCCACTGGTGGGCAGCACACCGTCGGCCGTGGTCATGGCGCACGTCCGCGGTGCGATCACGCCGGTCTCGCAACTGCGGCCCGACCTGGCCGCCACCGACCATGTGTTCGCGCGGGCATTTGCGCGCAACCCCGCCGACCGATTTCCGAACTGTCGCGCGTTCGCGGCCGCTCTCGGCAGCGCATTGACCGCTCAGACGCAACCGTTCACGCCCCCACCACCGCAGACTCCGCCACCGCCGACCCCGCACCACGATCGCATTTCCACTCCGCGGCCGATACCCGGCGCGCCGACGCCTCCGCCGCCCGCGCGCCGTCGAACCGGCCTCATCGTCGCGTCGGTGGCCGCGGTCATCGTGCTTCTCGTGGCAGCCGGTGTCGGGGTGTTCTTCTGGAACAAGTCCCGATCGGGGTCCGACGAGACATCCACCACCGTGGCCGCGCAGAAGCTCATCGCGACTGACGGCGGAGCATCATGCGCGGCGCAGGGCGGCACGCTTCGATGCTGGGGCAACAACAATTTCGGACAACTCGGCGACGGAACGACGACCGAACGCCCCGCGCCCGTCTCACTCAGCGGTATGACCGAGATCACCGATATCAGCATCGGCGCGTTCCGCAAGTCGGACAACACCTGGCCGGCGACGACCTGCGCGGTGTCTGCCAGTAAGGCATTCTGCTGGGGCGACAACGCCTTTGGTCAAGTCGGTGACGGTCAGACCGGCACCACCGTGTCGACACCCACCCAGGTCGGCTCATTGAGCGACGTCACCGCGATCTCTACCGGCTGGGGCACCACATGTGCGATTTCAGCCGGCGAGGCATATTGCTGGGGCGACAACGACCGCGGACAGCTCGGGGCGTCGACACCCCGGACGTCGACAAGCCCTGTCAAGGTTCCCGGTCTCACCGGAGTGCGGGCCATCGCAACCGGATTCGGCACCACCTGCGCGATCGCCGACACCGGCCTGCATTGCTGGGGCGACAACCGAACAGGGCAGGTCGGAAACGGCTCGACCTCCACGGAACCAGTGGCACCGACGAAGGTCGCGCTGGACAAGGTCACCTCGGTGTCCGTCGGCGGCTACAACTACGACCCGAACACGGAAGACAGTGCGGACGGCGAGTACCGCCGCACAACATGCGCCACCGCCGACGGCAAAGCCTATTGCTGGGGTGACAACACGTACGGTCAGATCGGCGACGGCACGACCACCCAGCGCACGTCACCGACGCCCGTCAACGCACTCGACGGCGTGACGTCGATTGCCACCGGGTGGACTTCCACGTGCGCCGCCGCACAAGGCAAAGCCTATTGCTGGGGCGACAACGCCGATGGCCAGCTCGGGTTCTCGAGCGACGGGCAGGTGGCAATACCGCACGAGGTGACCGGACCGGAAGGTCTGACGACGGTGGCCGCAGGTTTCGGGACTGCCTGCGCACAATCGGACTCCGAAGTGTTGTGTTGGGGCAACAACAGCAACGGCCAAGTGGGGAACGGCAACACGACCGACCAACCCACGCCGCAAAAGGTGTACTTCTAGGGAGACACGCCCTGGTCAGCTGTTTTCCCCTCGCGCCACGACGTCCCACCGCTCGGTCACATCACCTCGATCGTCGACGATCATCAGCTCGTCGACCAGGTTGACGGCGGTACAGACATGATTGGGAATCAACCGGATTCGTGATCCGATCGCCGGAATGCCTTCCGAAGCCGCACCATCGGGGAACTCGACGACGGCATGATGTTCCGACAGCGACGTCACGCGGGCGTCGAGGTGATCCGGCAGACGACCGAACCCTGTTGTCCACGAAGGACGGTCCGCGCCGAGGATCTTGCTGCCAGCATCGACGACGACGCGGTGGCCGGTGCGGTGGACCACCGTCGTCACCGCCCACAGGCTCGCGTCGTGGATGCCGCACGAGCACATCTCCAACTGCTGCGCGTCGTTGAACGGGTAGACACCGGGCCGGATCTCGGTGAGTACCCCACCGTCGGCGAAGTCCAGGGTCGGTGTCGAGCCACCACTGCGCACCCGAGGCTCGATCCCCTCGTCGGACAGTCGTTGCGCGGCAACGGAAAGCACCCTCGCCTCGTCGTGAGCCGCGTCGCGCCGGGTATCACCGATCCCATATCCGTGCCCAGGAAAGGTGAACACACCCACCACGTCGAGACCCAGATCTCTTGCCGCCGAGGCTACTTCACCTGACCGCTCGGGCGCCACCCCGGTGCGGTGCTGCCCCGAGTCGACCTCGATCACCACCTCGACCGACCGAGTGCCCAGCTCACCGGCCAACTGGCGCGCGCCCTCGACGGAATCGACCCCGACCCGAACGCGCACCTGGTCGGCCAGCGCGGCCAGCCTGCGACCCTTGGTGCCGGTCACCCACAACGGATAGGCGATGAACAGATCACGACATCCGGTCGCGGCGGCGTGCGCGGCGAACACCTCGGCCTCGCCGATCGTCGCCACGGTCAAACCCGTCGCGCCGGCAGCGATCTGACGCCGCGCCACCTCGAGGCATTTGTGCGTCTTCGCGTGCGGTCTCAGTTCCAGTCCCGCGGCGCGGGCCACCCCGGCCACCCGATCCAGATTGTGCTGCATTCGTGCCGCGTCCACGGCCAGAAACGGAGTGTCGGGCCCGGCCGGCACAGAATCAACTGGCATGAGCCCAGCCTGTCACCCGCGACCCCGCAATCGGAACCCGGCGTCGGTAGACTCGATCGAATGAGTTCGGATGACCAGCGGCGCAGCCTCGCGCAAGACCTGGCCGGCCGATCCGACGACGCACTCGCCGAGCTGCTGGCGCAGCGTCCCGACCTCGCCTCGCCACCCCCGCAGGGCAGCGCCGTCCTCGCACAGCGCGCGCTCGCGCCCGCGTCGCTCGCACACACCGGCGAGGATCTCGACCTGTTGAGCGTTGCCGTCCTCGAGCAGGCGCTGGCGCTCGGCGCTCGTCGAAACGCAGGCAGTTCGCACGCGACGGCCGGCGCCATCGTCACCGCGATCGGCAATCGAGCTGATCCGCAAGACATCGCAGACCGCATCGACCTGCTGACACTCCGCGCCGTTCTCTGGACCGAGGGCGCCACGCTGCAGGCCGGGGCCCATGCCGACGCCGCGCTGCCGTGGAAGGCCCATCACCTCACCGGCCTGCTGTGCACGCGTACACCCGAGACCATCAGCGCCCTCCTCGAGAAGCTCGACGACCGCCAGCGCGAACTGTTGCAGACGCTCTCTCGCGGCCCGGCACTCGGCCGCAGCCGCGACGCAGGGCCGGCAGCCGACCCCAACGCACCCATCCCACGTCTCATCGAGGCCGGCCTGCTGGCCCGCGTCGACGATCACACCGTCGAACTCCCACCGACCGTCGGCACGATCCTGCGTGGCGAACCACCACTGCGCACCGACGATCTGCGCCCACCAGTGCTGCACGAGCCGGGTGCGAAACCGCGATTCAGCGCCCGCGCGGTCGACGACGCGGCGGGTGGCGAGGCGCTCGAACTGATCCGCCACATGACGAGCCTGCTGGGTGTGCTCGGCACGACGCCGGCCTCGGTGCTCCGCAGCGGCGCGCTCGGAGTTCGCGAGCTGCGCCGCCTGGCCAAGGTCACCGGCCTGGATCAGGGCCGCGTTGCCCTTCTTGCCGAACTCGCCGGTTACCTGCGCCTCATCGACGCCGGATTCCCGGAACCACCGCCGGCGGGCGACACCGGGGAACAAGCCTTTGCGCCCACCGCGTCCGCCGACAGCTGGCTGCACCAGCCACGCGAAAGGCAGTGGGCCGCACTGCTCGACGCGTGGTTGCACATGCCCCGCAACGCATGGCGGGTCGGCGAGCCAGGTATCGACGGGACCACCCTGGCGGCGCTCGGCGGCGAACTCCACGACGCCTACGCCCCCATTCACCGACGACTCGTCCTGTCCACCCTCGCCGATGCCCGCCCGGCGGTCACTGTCTCACCGGAGGCGACCACCGCGGCGCTACAGTGGCGCCGACCGCGTCAGATGCGCCGCTTTCTGCTGTCGACGGTCCGCGAAACCCTGGATGAGGCAAGACAACTCGGTGTCGTCGCACACGGGGCGCTCACCGCGGTCGGCCGGGCGGCCATCGCCGACGGCGATCCCACTGACATCGAGGCCGCCACCCACAAGGCCATGCACGCGGCCCTCCCCGAACCCGTGGACCACTTCCTGACCCAAGCCGACCTCACGTTGACCGTACCCGGACCGATGACACCCGAACTCGCCGAACAGGTGGAACTCGTCGCCGATCTCGAATCCGGCGGCGCCGCTTCGGTTTACCGCGTCTCCGAGGAGAGCGTACGACGCGCCCTGGATGCCGGGCGCAGCAGCAGCGAACTGGTCGCCATGTTCACCACCCATTCCCGCACACCGGTCCCCCAGTCGCTGACCTACCTGATCGAAGACGTCGGCCGCAAGCATGGCCAACTGCGGGTCGGGATCGCATCCTCGTTCATCCGATGCGAGGACGCCACCACGATGGCGGCCGTACTTCGTTCTCCGGCAGCCGAACCCCTCGCCCTGCGCGCCCTGGCGCCGACCGTCGCCGTATCACCGTCGGAGCTCCGTGACGTGCTCGACCAACTGCGTGCAGCCGGATTCGCGCCGGCCGGCGAGGATTCGTCGGGCACCATCGTCGACCTGCGGCAGCACGGCAGCCGGGTGAACGTTGCGCGCCAGAACCGGCACCTGCCACCCAGACGCACCCCACCGTCGGCCGAGCAGATCCGAAATGTGGTCAACCGCATGCGATCTCACGACCGCGCTGATGCCGCCACGCCGGCCGGCACCTCGCGCGCCCCGGTTCGGGCGGTCGGCGGCGGCGAGAGCTCGACGGCCCTGATCCAATTGGCGCTACGGGCCAACCGGCGCCTGCGTGTCGGGTACGTCGACGCCCAGGGATCGGCCAGCCGCCACGTGGTGAGCCCACGCACCCTGGGCGCGGGACAGCTCGTCGCACTCGAAGATGGCACCGACGACGAACAACGCTTCTCGCTGCACCGGATCACCAGCATCGAACTGCTGGACAACTGAGCTCGAGAAACTCGCTCGACCGCCGTCCACCGCGCGCGTACGGTGGTCGAGCCACACCCGTGGCGAATACCTCACGACCACAGGAAGAATCATGAACACCCAGTTCCCGGTACCCCTTTCCGGCGCGTCCGCCTCCACCCTGCTGTGGGCCGACGAGACGTCGATCGAGTACCAGGCGCTCAACCAGCTCCGCCGGGTGTCTGCTCTGCCGTGGGTACACGGGGTCCGGGTGATGCCCGACGTCCATGTCGGCAAGGGCGCCACCGTCGGCTCGGTCATCGCCATGCGCGATGCCGTGTGCCCGGCTGCGGTCGGCGTCGACATCGGATGCGGAATGGCAGCCGTCCGAACCGATCTCACCGCGTCGGACCTGCCCGACGACCTCTCCGGACTGCGCGGCGCCATCGAGGCGAAGGTGCCGGTGGGCTTCACGTCGCACAAGGAGCCGGTCAACATCCGGCGACTGCAGGTCGGCGGCGGCTGGGACGGATTCTGGTCCCGGTTCGGTGATCTGCATCGCGGTGTGCGGCAACTCGATACCCGCGCCGGCAAGCAGATGGGCACCCTCGGTGGCGGCAACCACTTCATCGAGATCTGCCTCGACGAGCCCGCCGACGGTGCCGAATCCCATGTGTGGATCATGCTGCACTCGGGGTCGCGCAACATCGGCAAGGAACTCGCCGAGCGGCACATGTCCATCGCGGCGAAGCTGCCCCACAACGCGGACCTGTCCGATCGTGATCTTGCCGTATTCGTCTCCGGGACAGCGGAGATGGATGCCTACCGACACGACCTCGACTGGGCGCAGGAATACGCTGCGCGCAACCGCCGGGTCATGCTGGCGCTTGTGTGCAGTGCGGTCCGGGAGAGCTTCGCGCAGCGGCGCGTCGTGTTCGACGAGCCGATCAGCTGCCACCACAACTACGTGGCCACCGAGCATATCGACGGCCTTGAGTTGCTCGTCACCCGCAAGGGCGCCATCCGCGCCGTGGCAGGCGAGCTGGGGTTGATCCCCGGGTCGATGGGTACCGGTTCGTACGTGGTGCGCGGCCTCGGGTCGGTCGACTCGTTCTACTCCGCGTCGCACGGCGCGGGGCGGACGATGAGCCGGAGCAAGGCACGCAAGATGTTCACCGCCGAGGACTTGGTGGCCCAGACCCAAGGTGTCGAGTCGCGGAAGGACGCGGGTGTGGTCGACGAGATCCCGGCCGCGTACAAGGACATCGATTCGGTGATCGCCGCGCAGACCGATCTCGTGGAGGTCGTCGCCCGCCTGCGCCAGGTGGTGTGTGTCAAGGGTTGAGATGGTTGCCCGGGGTCGGAGGCACCTCCGATCCCGGGTGGCCTTCGGCGTGGACGTAAACTGGTCGGGTGCAACGTTTCCGAGGAATCCGATGACCGACGCGGACTCGCCGTGGGAATTGCCCGGCAACCTCGACCCCACTGCGCGCAAGATCGTGACCGCCGCGCGAATCCGATTCTCCGAGAGCGGATTCGCCGACACCACAATGGAAGACATCGCGCACGCAGCCGGGGTGGGGGTCGCCACGGTCTACCGGCGATTCGGCCACCGCAAGCGCATCGTCCGCTACGCGATCATCGACGAGGCGATCCGGCTCGGAAATCTCCTGTCGGCTGCGGGTGCATCGGCGTCGGGCCCCGAGGAACTTGTCGTCGAGACTTTCACCGCCTTCGTCCACGAAGCCTCACAACCCAAACTCCTCACCCGAAATCTGCGCGAGTCCGGCGAGGCCGCCGAATTGTCGGCGTTCCTGAACGACGCGACGATCATCAGCCTCGGCCGCTCGACAATCGCCACCAGCCTCCGGCCGTGGCAAGAGGCGGGCCGACTGCCCGCCGACCTCGACCTCGTCATCGTCGGCGAGATGATCTCCCGCCTGATGAACTCCCTCATCGAAGCGCCCGACGACAGCGCCATCCCCATCGCCGACCCCGCCGCAGCACGGCGCTTCGCGCAGACCTACCTGGTCCCGCTGCTCCAAGCGACCGGTCGCTGACTCGAAGAGTTCGGTGACCACAGCGCTGAACTGGGCAAATACGTTAGTGCCGTGCCCGCAGAATCTAGGGGAAGAAGTTCTTCCCCGGGGTTTGTAGTCGTCCGCGAGAAATTTCTGGGGGAAGACACCAGGGGTAGGGGACGAGTTTTCTTCCCCTAGGTTTCTTGTGCGGCGGATAGCGCCTTCTGTGCTCGACGTGCGAGCAGATCTCAGCAGACCGTCGGGCGAGAAGGGTTTGCGCGGGCGCCCAAGATCGTGGTCGCGACGGCAGCTTCTCCCACCCCCGGGGCGCGTCGTCGGCGTGTCGCGCTTTCAGAAACCGCGTGTCTGGTCAGAAACCCGAGGCGCACCAGCGGTTTCTGGCCGCACCGGCGGTTTCTGGCAACAAGTGCGGTTTCTGTAGCGAGGCCGCACTCTTCCCACCTCCACGATCGCCACCACGAGGTTAAGTGTGCTCCACGTCTCATTTTGATAGACTAGCGCCGCCTTATCTATCAGACAGGATTCGGGGGGCGCGACGATGCGAGTGGACACCAGACATTCCGGATCGAGCGACGACGTCGGATCGGCGGAACCATCGGCCCAGCCGTTGGGGCCGGATTCGGCCAGCTGGCAGTACGGCAACGACTGGCGTGGCCTGTTCGGCGCCCTGGACGCCGGGAGCGCAGCGAGCGGGTCCGAATGAAACGGTCGACCATCTGGTTGGAGGTGGCCCACCCCGTGGTCGGGGCGGGTGTGGGCCAACACTCCAGATTCGACACCGACCGGTGGGGCACCCTGACCCGGCGGTTCAAGACGATGTTCGCCATCTACGGCGGGCACGGCGACGAGGGTGCCCGCGTCGCTTCCGAACATCTACGCGCGATCCACAGCCAGGTGAAAGATGTTGACAATCAAGGACGTTCGTATCACGCCCTGAACGCCGACGCATTCCTCTGGGTGGCCGCGACCGGCTACTCGACGCAGGCCGACATCCGTCGGGCGTTCGGCGGGCGGGTCGACGACGAACTCGAGGACGCCCTCTACGAGGACTGGAAACGCACCGCACGAGTCCTCGGCGAGTCCGAACGCGTCATTCCGCCCACCCGCGTCGAATTCTGGGCGTATTACTGGCATGTGGTCGACGACGTCCTGGAACGCAATCTGTGCACCGATCGGTATCCGTTCCGGCGTATCACCCCGACCCCGAAGCTGCCGGACTTCTTCACCACACGAGAGGCGGCCAAGCCATGACCGCGGCGCCCGAGTTCATCGATCCGCCCGACGTCGTCGACACCTACCAGCACGACCTCGTGGCCGCGATCCCGCGCGCCCGGCGTCGTCGCCCGATTCGGCAACCCGCCGACCTCGTCACCGGCCTCGGACCGACCATCGCCGGCGCGAACGTGATCATGCAGCTGGCCAACCCGAAGGTCGGATACGGCGTCAACGAGAGCCGCGTCGACTCCGGCAACGCCATCAAACGACCCATCAAACGCGGCCGCACCACCGGCACCTTCCTGGCGGTGGCGCTCCTCGGCAACGCCGACGATCAGGCGTATGTCCACCGAGAGGTCGGCCGAATCCACCAGCAGGTGTACTCGACCGCGCAGAGCCCGGTCCGCTACAGCGCGAGCGACGCGCGACTGCAGCTCTGGGTCGCCGTCTGCCTGCTGAAGTACTTCATCGACCAGTACGAACTCCTCTACGGTCCGCTGTCGGCGCGGGAGAAGGAGCTGGTGGTGCGCATGGGTCACCCATTGGGGACCGCGCTCAACGTGCCGGTGTCGAAGTGGCCGCACAGCTACGACGAGCTGATCCGCTACTGGAACGACGAGGTGACACGCCTACGCATCGATCCACCGGTCCGCGAGGAGTTGCAGAGCTTGTCGGACCTGTCGTTCCTCGAGTATCGCGTCGGGCGACTCGGGACGCTGGCGCACGTGACGCTGGGTTCCTTCCTGACCTATGTGATCAGCGGCGGACTGCCCGAGGAGGTCCGCGACCTCATGGGGTGGGAATGGACCGAGCGTGACGCACGTCGTTACCGGGCCACGCTCGCCGGATTCCGCCTCGTCGACCCGATCCTCGGACCCGTCGTCAAGGGCATGCTGCATCTGAACCTGCTCGACCTGCGCGTCCGACGTCGGCTGGGTCTGCGCGTTTTCTGATTCACTCGTTTCCGCGGGCGGTGAACGGGGTGGCCCGGATTTGCACTGACCTGGACAATGGATCGGGTGACCGATGGACCCCTGATCGTGCAATCCGACAAGACGCTGCTGCTCGAGGTCGACCACCCCGACGCCCCCGCGGCCCGTGCGGCGATCGCACCCTTCGCCGAGTTGGAACGCGCGCCCGAACACGTACACACCTATCGGGTGACCCCGCTGGCCCTGTGGAATGCGCGGGCAGCCGGCCACGACGCCGAGCAGGTGGTCGACGCCCTCGTCACGTACTCGCGCTATGCCGTGCCGCAGCCGCTGCTGATGGACGTCGTCGACACCATGGGCCGGTTCGGCCGGCTGCAGCTGGTCAAGCACCCCAGCCAGGGCCTGACGCTGGTCAGCCTCGACCGCGCCGTCCTCGAGGAGGTGCTGCGCAACAAGAAGGTCGCCCCGATGCTCGGCGCGCGCATCGACGACGATACCGTCGTCGTGCATCCGTCAGAGCGTGGCCGCCTCAAGCAGATCCTGCTCAAGGTCGGATGGCCGGCCGAGGACCTGGCCGGCTACGTCGACGGTGAGGCCCACCCCATCGCACTCGATGAGGGCAACTGGCACCTGCGCGACTATCAGGAGATGGCCGCGGACTCCTTCTGGGCCGGCGGCTCCGGCGTGGTGGTCCTGCCCTGCGGCGCGGGCAAGACGATGGTGGGCGCCGCCGCGATGGCCAAGGCGGGTGCCACCACGCTGATCCTGGTCACCAACACGGTCGCCGGACGTCAGTGGAAGCGTGAGCTCATCGCCCGCACCACGCTCACCGAGGAGGAGATCGGCGAGTACTCCGGCGAACGCAAGGAGATCCGGCCGGTCACCATCGCGACCTATCAGGTGATGACCCGAAAGTCGAAGGGCGAGTACCGAAATCTCGATCTGTTCGACTCCCGCGACTGGGGTCTCATCATCTACGACGAGGTACACCTCCTGCCTGCCCCGGTGTTCCGGATGACCGCCGACCTGCAATCCCGACGACGCCTCGGACTCACCGCCACCCTCGTGCGCGAAGACGGCCGCGAGGGCGACGTGTTCAGCCTCATCGGCCCCAAGCGCTACGACGCCCCGTGGAAGGACATCGAAGCGCAGGGCTGGATCGCGCCCGCCGAGTGCATCGAGGTCCGGGTGACCCTCACCGACAACGAACGTCTCCAGTACGCCGTCGCCGAGCCGGAGGAGAAGTACAAACTCTGCTCCACCGCCCACACCAAGGTCAACGTCGTGAAGTCGATCCTGGCGCGGCACAACGGTTCCCAGACGCTGGTCATCGGCGCCTACATCGACCAGCTCGAGGAACTCGGCCGTGAGCTCGACGCCCCGGTGATCCAGGGCTCCACCAAGAACAAGGATCGTGAGGTGCTGTTCGACCAATTCCGGTCCGGCGAACTGCAGACCCTCGTCGTGTCCAAGGTGGCGAACTTCTCCATCGACCTCCCCGAGGCGTCGGTGGCGGTGCAGGTGTCGGGTACCTTCGGTTCGCGGCAGGAGGAGGCACAGCGGCTCGGACGCCTGCTGCGTCCCAAATCCGATGGCGGACAAGCACACTTCTACTCGGTGGTGTCCCGCGACACCCTCGATGCCGACTACGCCGCCCACCGTCAGCGCTTCCTCGCCGAGCAGGGGTACGCCTACCGGATCACCGACGCCGACGACCTCTTGGGACCCGCCATCGGTGACGAGGCGTCGAACTAGGACACTGGCCGGCGGGGATCACACCTCGGCGAGACAGTAACCGATCGATTGTGGCCGGGAGAAGGTCCACCGCGACTCTGCCGGTTCGCACGAGATCGATGCATCCGAACGCCGGGTCACCCTGGCCAATGTCGTGTTCGCGCCCGCCGGGCCGGAGCAGGAGACCTCCTGATAGTCCGCGAGCGAGCCGCCGTTCGTCGGCACCTGGTAGCACAGTGACTGAATGAAATTCGGTGTGAGGCAGAGCTTCTGATTCGACGACGGGAAAGTGATGATCGCGCTCTTGTCACTCGAACACGACGCACTCGACGCGATGACCTCGCCGGCGTAGAAGTTCAGGCCGGCCGAATCGCAATCGACCTTCGACGCGAGCACGGTGCCCGCCGACCCCGGCTGGGTGGCGATGGCGAGGCATTCGCCGGGCGTGATCTCGGACGGACCGGTGATCGGCTGTGGTGAGGAATCAGTCGTTCGGGTCGCCGGGTTTCCGTCGGGCACAACGGTGGTGCCGTCGCGCACCGTCGTGGCAGCAGTGCGGTCGGATGTCGTGTCGGCCTTGTCTGCGGCGTCGGAGATCGATTTGCCGACGTAGATGACGCCGGCGACGATCGCGATCAACAACACCACCGCGGCCACACTCAGGCCGATGAGGACGCCCGAGCCGCGTTCGGGTTGGGCCGGTATCGGCGCACTGAACGGCCCGCTCGGCGGCTGGGCCGCCATCGGCCCACTCGGCGGCGGCCCGCCCATCGGGTACGGATAGCCGGGGGTCGGCGGGGGTTGACCGGGCGGGGGACCACCTGGCCGTTGACCACCCATCGGCGCCTGCTGAGGTGGCGGCGGCGGGGGTTTGCGCAACGCCGGCGCCGGACGGTGCGGCGGGGGCGGAGGCAGCGTGCTGCTCGCCGCGGGCGAGGCCAGCGCCTTCTCGAGGGCCGACGCGAAAGCCCGACACGACTCGAACCGATCGGACGGCGACTTCGCGAGCGCGCGGTCGAGGACGTCGTCGACGGCGGGCGAGATCTCCGGGCGGGCGCTGCTCGCGTGCGGCGCCGAGCTGTTCAGGTGATGGGCGATGATCGACGCCGAGTTCGCACCCTGGAAGGGCGGACGCCCGGTGAGGAATTCGAACACGGTGGCCGCCAGCGAATACTGGTCGGACCGGCCGTCCACCGGGTCGCCGAGAAGCTGTTCGGGGGCGGCGTAGGCGACGGTGCCCAGGAACATGTTGGTCGAGGTGAGATTGCTGACGTCCTGCTGCGACTTCGCGATGCCGAAGTCGGCAAGCAGCACTCGAGGCTCGGGCCCCTCCGCGTCCTGCAGCAGGATGTTGGCAGGCTTGACGTCGCGGTGCAGCAGACCGGTGGCGTGGGCGCGGTCGAGGGCCGCCGCAACCGAACTCACCACCGCGATCACAGTCGACACCGGCAGCCCGCGCTGATGGCGGCGAAGCAACTTGAGGCCGTCGATCCCGTCGATGAACTCCATGGCGATCCACAGGTGACCGTCGTACTCGCCGGAGTTGAAGATCGTGACGATCGCCGGATGCACGACGCTCGACGCGAGTTCGGCCTCCCGCACAAACCGCTGCCGATACATAGGATCGCGGCTCAGCTCGCCGGGCAGCACCTTGAGCGCTTCGTTGCGGGGCAGGTGGGGATGGCGCGCCAGATAGATCTCGCCCATACCGCCGCGACCGATGAGCTTGATGATGGTGTAGCCGGCAAATTGTTCGCCCGGACTGCGCGGCATCCACTCTCCTCATCCGATCGACTCGCGAGATGTCCCAGTCTGTCATCCGAGGCCCGGAGGCCGCGATAGCGCGGGGATCCTCGAATGACAAGTATGACAGCCTGGGTCCATGGCAACCGTTGAACGCCTGCGACCCTTCGCCACCACCATCTTCGCCGAGATGTCGGCGCTGGCGGTCACCCACGACGCGGTCAATCTGGGTCAGGGCTTCCCCGACACCGACGGTCCGGCGTCGATGCTGGACGCCGCGAAAGCAGCCATCACCGGCGGCCGCAATCAGTACCCGCCGGGGATCGGAGTGCCCGAACTGCGCGCCGCGGTGTCGGCGCATCAGCGCTCCCACTACGGCCTCGACTACGACCCCGACGCCGAGGTTCTGGTGACGGTCGGGGCCACCGAGGCGATCGCGGGAGCCGTCGTCGGGCTCGTGGAACCCGGCCGTGAGGTCGTGATGATCGAGCCGTATTACGACGCCTACGCCGCGACCGTCGCCATGGCCGGCGGTGTTCGACGCACGGTGCCGCTGGTGGCCGACGGAGCCGGTTTTGTCCTCGACCGCGACCGTCTCGCCCACGCGTTCGGCCCGCAGACCGCGATGATCATCGTCAACTCACCGCACAACCCGACCGGGACCGTGCTGCACGACGACGACCTCGCCGAGATCGCCCGCCTCTGCATCGAGCACGACGTCATCGCGGTCACCGACGAGGTGTACGAGCATCTGCTCTTCGACGGTCGCACGCACACACCCCTCGCGACGCTGCCCGGGATGCGCGAGCGCACCCTGCGGATCTCCAGCGCGGCCAAGACATTCAACTGCACCGGATGGAAGGTCGGCTGGATCAGTGGCCCGCGCGAACTCGTGGCCGCCGCCCGGACCGCCAAGCAGTACATGTCCTACGTCGGTTCGGGACCGTTTCAGCCGGCGGTGGCCCATGCACTGGAACATGAGATGGACTGGGTGGCATCGTCGGCCGCTTCGTTGGCGAAGCAGCGCGATCTGCTGTCGGCGGCGTTGAGCGATGCCGGGTTCGGCGTCCACCGCAGCGAGGCAACGTACTTCGTCTGCGCCGACCCTCGACCACTCGGCTACTCCGACGGCGTCGAGCTGTGCCGCTCGCTCCCCGGACTGGTCGGAGTGGCCGCCGTGCCGGTCAGCGTCTTCGCCGACGACCGCGCACCCTGGCAGCACATGGTGCGCTTCGCGTTTGCCAAACGGGCCGACGTCATCGCGGAAGCGGCGGAGCGGTTGCGGAGGTTGTGAGCGCTCACCGCAGCGCCGGCATCACCTGCTGCTCGAACAACTCGACGTCGCCGCGGTCATAAGCGACGTTCGGGAAGTAGCAGATCGCATACGACATACCCTGTGCGGCAAGCGCGGTGAGGTTCTCGACCACCTGCTCCGGCGTCCCGACCCCCGGCATGCCACGGAAGGCGCCCATGGTGGCGGCAGCCATGTCGTCGCCGACGGTCTTGGCGTAGGTCGCCTGCAGGTCGTCGAGCTTGCGGTCGACCTCCGCCGCCGACTCGGCGAGGATCACGTTGTAGTTGGCCGAGCGGGTGATCGCGTCGAAGTCGCGGCCGATATCGGCACAATGCTGTTGCAGCACTTGCGATTTGTGCGCGAACCCATCGGGGGTGCCGTCGAAGTTGGTGTAGTCGGCGTGCTGAGCGGCGATCCGTAGCGTCTTGCGTTCGCCACCTCCGGCGATCCAGAGCGGGATGGAGCCGTTGGTCGGACGGGGCGCGCAGATCGCGTCGTCGACGGTGTAGTGCTTGCCCGCGAAGGTGGCCCGACCGTCCGCCCACGCCCGCCGCATGATCTGCACACCCTCGTCGAGCCGCCCGAGACGCTCACCCGCCGAAGGGAATCCGTATCCGTAGGCGCGCCACTCGTGCTCGTACCAGCCGCCGCCGATACCCATCTGGACACGGCCGCCGGAAATCAGATCGGCGGTCGCGGCGACCTTGGCGAGGTACATCGGATTGCGGTAGCTCATCGCGGTGCACATCTGCCCGATGTCGACACGGCTCGTCGTCGCCGCGAGTGCCGAGACCAGCGTCCACGCCTCGTGGGTCGCCTCGTCGGTCGGCAGCGGAACCGTGTGGAAGTGGTCGTAGACCCATACCGAGTCCCAGTCGTTCTTCTCGGCCGCGCCGGCGACCGACGACATCGTCTGCCATTGCGCGGACGGCTCGATGCCGACCAGATCCAGACGCCAACCCTGCGGAATGAACATGCCGAAACGCATGGGTTCCAACCTACGCCACCCGGAACGGACCGAACTTACAATCAGTCTGGACTGTTTGTAGATTTCTCGCTAGCATCACCACCGTGAGCGAGGAACCTGAACCACGACCACGGCGCAGCCAGGCCGAACGCAGCGCCGCGACGCGCGCGCTGGTGCTCGACGCGACGATCGAGTCCCTGGTCGAAGTTGGCTACGCGCGCACCACGACCCAGGAGGTCAACCGGCGTGCCGGGATCTCGCGCGGCGCGCTCCTGCACCATTTCCCCACCCGCGAATCGCTCGTCGTCGCGGCGGTCGCACACCTCGTCGAGGCCCGAATGACCGAACTGCTGTCCCGACCACGGACCGGTGACGAGGACATCGAGATCCTCCTCGAGGCGTTCAGCGGACCGCTCTTCGACGCGGCGCTCGAACTGTGGGTGGCCGCCCGCACCGAGCCGGTCCTGCGGGCCGCGATGGTCCCGCTGGAACAGAAGGTGTCCGACGCCATCGCCACCGGCGCGCTCGAACTCTTCGGCGATCTCTACACGCCCGAGCAGATCGCACTCAGCGCGGAGTTGGCCCGCGGCATCGCGGTGTCGTCGATCCTGCGCGGCCCGGCCGCCAACCGCGACTTCATCGCCCGACTGCTGCCCGTCTGGAAGGACCTCCTCAACCCATGAACGCTTTCAGTCGTCTCCCCGTGTACGTCGACGTGCTGGTCGTCGGCGTCGGCTTCGGCGGTCTCGCCGCCCTGCACAGTCTGCGACGCGACCATCCCGACCTGAGCGTCCTCGCCATCGAACGCGCCGCGACCGCCGGCGGCGTGTGGCGGGAGAACAACTATCCCGGCGCCGCGTGCGATGTTCCGACGTCGCTGTACTCGCTGTCCTTTGCCCCCAACCCCGACTGGTCGCACACCTACGGCGCTCAGCACGAGATATATCGCTACCTGCGCGACGTCGCGGAAGGATTCGCCGACGAGATCCGGTACAACTGCGCGCTTCTCGACGCCTCATGGAACGACACCGATCAGGAGTGGACCGCACAGACCGAGCACGGACCGATCCGCTGCCGCTTCCTCGTTGCCGCGCCGGGCGCGCTGTCGGAGCCGGGCATACCGAGCATCCCCGGTTCAGATGACTTCGGCGGCACGACCTTTCACAGCGCGCACTGGGACCATCGCCATCGTCTCGACGGCCGGCGGGTGGCGATCGTCGGCAGCGGCGCGTCGGCCATCCAGATCGTCCCGGAGATCGTCGACAAGGTGGAGCACCTGACCGTTCTCCAACGCACACCCGCCTGGGTGGTGCCGCGGCTCGACCGGTCCATAGGACTGCTCGAACGCGGACTCTACCGGCGTATTCCCGCCGCCCACCGCCTGATGCGGAAACTCGTCTGGGCCTACCGCGAATTCTACGTCCTGTTGATGGCGCGCCGCCCAAAGCTGTTGCCGATCGCCACGGCGATCGCGAAAGCCCAACTGCGCGTGCAGGTGCACGACCGCGAGTTGCGACGTCGACTCACGCCGTCCTACACCATCGGCTGCAAGCGGATGCTGCTCACCAACAAGTGGTTTCCCGCGCTGCAGCGGCCGAACGTCACCGTCACCGGCGCGCTCACCGGCCTCACGCCGGGCGGCGCCATCGACGACGCGGGCACCGAACACAAGGTCGACACGGTGATCTTCGCGACAGGCTTCACCCCGACCACTCCCCCGATCGCGTCGGCGATCCGAGGCCGCACCGGCGACACGCTCGCCGACACCTGGGCCGGATCTCCCCGGGCATATCGCGGTGTGTCCGTTCACGGATTTCCCAATCTGTTCTTCCTGTACGGCCCCAACACCAACCTCGGCCACAGCTCGATCGTGCTCATGCTCGAACCCCAGGCCGACTACGTCAGCACCACGATCGGCACCCTGCGACGCATGAACAAGACGACCGTCGAGGTCACGCAGGCCGCACAAGACCACTACAACGCCCACCTCGACCTGGAGCTCGATGGCACCGTGTGGAATTCGGGCGGATGCTCGAGCTGGTACCTCGACGACACCGGTCACAACTCGGTGATGTGGCCGAACTACACCAGCACCTACCGGCGGCTCATGGCCACTTTCGAACCCGCCGATCACATCCTGCGCAGCGAGTCGCGTCCGATGGCCGATCCCGTCGACGACGTGGAAGTCGTTCGGTGACAACCACTCCACGGCACTTCGACGTGGTCGTCGTCGGCTCCGGTTTCGGCGGTTCGGTAGCGGCACTTCGCCTCACCGAGAAGGGCTATCGCGTCGGCGTGATCGAGTCCGGGCGGCGTTTTGCCGACGACGAACTACCGAAGACGAGTTGGCGGCTGCGCGACTATGTCTGGGCGCCGGCGCTCGGCTTGTTCGGTGTGCAGCGCATGCACCTGCTGCGGGACGTGCTGGTGATGGCCGGCGCGGGCGTCGGCGGCGGTTCGCTGAACTATGCCAACACGCTCTACCGTCCGTTGCCGGCGTTCTTCGACGACCCGCACTGGGGTGCCATCACCGACTGGGCCACCGAACTCGACCCCTACTACGACCAGGCGTCGCGCATGCTCGGCGTCACCACCAACCCGCACGTCACCCCGGCCGACGAGGTGATGCGCCGCGTCGCCGACGAGATGGGCGCGGGCGACACCTTTGTGCCGACGCCGGTGGGCGTGTTCTTCGGGACACCCGGCCAATCGGTCGCCGACCCGTTCTTCGGTGGCGCGGGCCCCGACCGCACCGGCTGCACCGAATGCGGCGCCTGCATGACCGGCTGCCGGGTCGGCGCCAAGAACACGCTGGTGAAGAACTATCTGCACCTCGCGGAGGCCGCGGGCGCCGAGATCATCGACATGACAACGGTTCACGCCATCACCCCCGAGGGCAGCGGCGGATACGTACTCGACGCCCATCGCAGCGGCCGACGCCGAACCCGCCACACTTTCACCGCCGACCACGTGGTTCTCGCGGCCGGTACGTACGGGACCAACAAGTTGCTGCTCGACATGCAGCGCGGGGGACGGCTACCCAGGCTGTCGTCGCGGCTCGGCCGAGTGGTCCGGACGAATTCCGAGGCCGTCCTCGCCGCCAGTGCGCGCAGCGTCGGCGACGTCGACTACAGCCACGGCGTCGCGATCACGTCGTCGTTCCACCCGAACGACCACACGCATATCGAGCCAGTGCGATATGGCAAGGGCAGCAACCTCATCGGGCTCTTGCAAGCGGTTCTGGTGGACGGCGGTGGACGCATCCCGCGCCTCCTCAAGGCGATCATCGTCATGCTCACGCATCCGTTGACCACCGCCCGCAGCCTGTCGGTGCGCCGGTGGTCCGAACGCACGATCATCGCGCTGGTGATGCAGACGGTCGACAACTCGATCGAATTGACCTCGCGCCGAGGCAGATTCGGGCCGATCCTGCGCAGCCGGCCGGGCGCCGGAGATCCGCCACCGCGCTGGATACCGGAGGGACACACGGCCGTCCGGGCGGTGGCCCGCGAGATCGACGGCGATCCCGGCGGCTCCGTCGTCGACCTGCTGAACATCCCGATGACCGCCCACTTCCTCGGCGGATGCTCGATCGGCACCAGCGCCGACGATGGTGTGGTCGACGCCTACCATCGCGTGTTCGGGCATCCGGGACTGCACGTCGTCGACGGTTCGACGGTGTCGGCGAACCTGGGCGTCAACCCGTCGCTCACCATCACCGCCCAGGCCGAACGCGCCCTCGCGATGTGGCCCAATGCCGGCGAACTGGATCGGCGTCCACCCCTCGGCAGCGTCTACTCGCCGATCGAGCCGACGCAGCCGCTGCACCCGACGGTTCCGACCCACGCGCCCGGGGCGCTGCGGCTGCCAATCACGCCCGTACGTCAGCGAGCGTGACCCGATTTCCACCGACGCGCGCTGTCCACCACTGGTTGATCTCGACAGGTCCCCTCCTCTCCCTGACGTGCGTTATCGCACAATTGTTCGAGCGTGCGGTAAGCTCGCGCCATGACCGCCGGCATGCAGACGTCGCTGTTCGACGCCGATGAGTCGGCGCCGACCCTGAGAGAACTGCACGGCGCCACACGCCGACGACACCTGTCCGACGGCGCCTGGGTGGACTTACGGCCGGGCTGGGTGGGGTCGTCGGTGCCGCTGTTCGACGCCCTGCACGAGTACGTGCCGTGGCGGGCCGAACGTCGCCGCATGTACGACCGCGTCGTCGACGTGCCGAGGCTCGTCGCGACCTTCCAGGCCGATCAACCCCTGCCCGAGCCGCTGCTCAGCGAGGCCCGGCAGGCGCTCAGCGCCCACTACCGCGACGAGTTACCCGAGGGATTCGCCACCGCCGGGCTGTGTCTCTACCGGGACGGGTCCGACTCGGTGGCCTGGCACGGCGATCGGTTCGGCCGTGGCGCGACGCACGACACCATGGTCGCGATCCTGTCACTCGGTGCGCCGCGAGTCCTCGCGCTGCGGCCACGGACGGGCGGTGCGTCGCTGCGATTCACGTTGTCGTCGGGCGATCTGCTGGTGATGGGCGGCAGCTGCCAGCGGACCTGGGAACATGCAGTTCCCAAGGCTCGCGGAGCCGGCCCGCGGATCAGTGTTCAGTTCCGTCCGCCCGGTGTGTGGTGAACCGAACTGCGGCCGACGTCGACGCGCATGCTTTAATCGAATCGTTATAAACCGACCTGAGAGAGTTCGATGAAGCGCACGTACCTGACTTCGATCACCGCCGCCATGCTTGCCGCATCCGCCATCACCGTCGCCGCCGGATCATCGTCGGCCGACCCGTTCGGCAGCGCGTCAGGAAGCCTGGATTCCGGCAGTGCTGCTCTCGGCTCCTCGAGCAAAAAGCCGCAGCACTACGGCAAGCTGGGTCGTCCCGACGCCCCGAACGGCGTCAAGTCGATCAACGTGTGGGTCTACACGCCCAACAAGACTCCCGAGATCAGCCCGAGCGTGTACCCGCGCAACACCCGCATCGGCGTGAAGTGGAACTCGACCATCGACGCCGGCAATGTCATCGACGGCAACGAGTGCAAGATGTCCGTCGTGCTGTCGGGCCCGAAGATCCCCAAGAAGGCCGCCGTCACCAAAACCGCCGACTGTACGGCGGTGAAGTCGTACCAACTGAAGACCGCGGGCGACTACAAGATCACCGTCACCGACGGCGTCTCGGGTGCGTCGAACTCGATCAAGTTCACGCTGCAGTAAGGGGACCGGAGCGAAACTCGCACTCACAACAGTGCGCGGTGGAGCGCTCTTCGGATCTGCGACCCACCCGCCGACGTTGTCAGCGATCGTAGAGGCGGGAAGAGCGCGATCTCGTCGCAGTAACCGCATTCTTGGCCAGATACCGCCAGCGTGATCGGAAACCGCTGGTGCGCACCGGGTTTCTCACCAGACACGCGGTTTCTGGATCGCGACACGCCGACCATGCGTCTCGGCGGCGGCCTCGGAAACCGTCTCGCCGCACGCGGACGCTTCCCGCTCAAGGGGTGCTCGCGACTATCGATCGGCGCGTTCCGCGGAACGCGCCGCACGCTCGCGGCACCCGCGGAAAGTAGGGGAAGAAAACTCGTCCCCTACCCTTGGAGTTTTCCCCTAGGAATTTCTAGGGGACGACTGTGAACCCCGGGGAAGAAGTTCTTCCCCTATTTTCAGGGACAGAGCACTGCGGCGTTTGCCCAGGTCAGAGCGTCGGTCACCGAACTCTTCGGATCAGCCAGGCCTCAGATCTCGAACGTCACCCCGGTGAGCTTCTCCGACAGCGACCACAGGCCGTAGCGGAAGGCGACGTCGTCGGCCTTCTTGTTGTAGCGCGACCGCCCGGGAGGGCCCTGGAGTCCGAAATACTTTTTCGGGCCGAAGAACTCGCCGGACTTCACGTCGGGAACGGTTGCGGCATAGAGGGTCGGCAACGCGCCGTCGGCCGCCGATTGCGCGATCGGCAATTTGTTACCCAAGCGCGCCAAACGATCGCTGAAGGTCTCCGTGCGACCCTGCAATTCGGTTGCGGCGTAACCCGGATGGGCGATGAGTGACTTCACCGGCGAGCCGCTCGCCGACAGCCGCGCGGCCAGTTCCTTGCCGAACATAAGGTTGGCCATCTTGGAGTCGCCGTAGGCCTGCCAACGCTTGTAGCGCCGCTTCTCCCAGTTGAGATCACCGAGGTCGATGCGGCCGATCTGGTGGGCACCTGACGACAAGGTGACGACGCGATCGGCGATCTTGGGCAACACCAGGCCGGTGAGCGCGAAATGCCCGAGATGGTTTGTGCCGATCTGCATTTCGAAGCCATCGGCGGTCCGACTCAGCGGCACAGCCATGAGGCCGGCGTTGTTGACGAGGACGTCCGCGCCGTCGAAGGCGTCGGCGAACGCGCGCACGGATTTCAGATCGGCGAGGTCGAGTTGGGCGACGGTGGCCTTGGACCCCAACTCGGCTGCGACCACGTCGGCCTTGGCGGTGTTGCGGCAGGCCAGGATCACCTCGGCACCCGCGCGGACCAAGGCCTTCGCGGTCTGCGCACCCAGCCCGCTGTTGGCGCCGGTGACCACAAACTTGCGTCCCGTCTGATCCTCGATGTCCGCACTCGCCCAGTCACTCACGTGCAATCCTCCCGGTTGTGGTGTTTCCCACGCTGTTGACGAGACCGCGCCGCGTCAACGACGCAACCTGCGTCACCAGCCGATCATGTTGAGCGGCAATCGCAATGGGTTGGTGCCGACCAGTCGTCGGGCCGGTTTCAACAGCCCGGAGAACAGGCCGGCCGACGGCGTGCGCGCCACCACCTCGACCGGCGCGAAGCATTCGGTGGGTTCGGTCCGGCCGCGCACCACACGTGTGCCGAGCAACTGCCACTGCTGCGCTTCGGCGCCCGCCGTGTGCACCGCCGCACCGCTGGCCAGTACCGAGATACGACCGGTCTTCGCCATGTCGGCGAGCCGGGCGCACTCGTTGACCGGGTCGCCGATCACGGTGTACTCGTAGCGCTGCTCGGCGCCGATGTTCCCGGCGAACGCCTCGCCGTAGGACACCCCGATCCCCCAGCCGATGTCGAGGTTCTCGGCGAGACGGTCGGTGAGGTCGCGCGCCGCCGCGAGTGCCGCGGCCGCCGGATTGCTGATGTCGACGGGAGCACCGAACACAGCAAGTGCGGCATCACCCTCGAACTTGTTGACGAAACCCGAATGTTGGTCGACGACGTCGGCGACGATTCCGAAGAACGAGTTGAGCAGGCGGGCGGTGTCGTCGGGTCCCCGCTCGGCCGCGATCGCCGTGGAGCCGACGATGTCCACGAAGAGCACTCCCACGTACGCCTTGGTGCCGTGCAATCCGAGTCCGCGTTCCATCGCGAGTTCGGCGACCGTGCCGCCGACGTGCCGTGCGAAGATCTCGCGCATCCGGTCCCGCTCCTCGAGACCGTCCACCATCTCGTTGAAACCATGTTGCAGCACACCGAGTTCCGACGAGTCGTACACCGGGACCCGCGCGTTGAGGTCGCCGCGATCGACACGTTCCACGGCCCGGCGCATCTCGGTCAGCGGATCGGTGATGGCCTTGCCGACCAAGAAGATCACGCGCGCACCGGCCAGCAGTCCGACGATGGCCAGCACCACCGTCGTCCAGTCGACCGCCCCTTGCACGTCGGGCAGCATTCCGGTCCAGCGTCCGACATTCACGACCAGCAGCCCGACCATCGGGACCGCCGAACTGACCGCCCACACCGCCAGCATCCGGCCGCGAACACCGTGCAAGACGTGGATGGCGGGGAAATCGTGGAGCGCGGCAACCGACATCGGACGCGCGGCACGCTCGGCGAACAGATACGTGAGGCAACCGCTGGAACAGCCGGCCATCGTGAATGCCACCGCCACCCCGGACAACGTCTTGACGGTGAGGTCGTCGGCCGCAAGCGCGTAACAGATCACCGCCGCGCTCCACGCGACCATCGTGCCGAAGACCTGATGACGTGGAATGCGCTGCACCGCCCGACGCCGATCATGGTCGGCCGGTGCGCAGCTGATGAACCACTGCAACTGCGGGCGCAACACTGCCACGCCGAGCACCACGTTGATGACCATGCCGACCACCACGGCGAAGATCACCGCGGGGAAATTGGGTGCCCCGAGCGTGGTTTCGAAGGTCAGTTGCCCGCCGTTGTAGGCGAGTTGCACAAGCAGGAAGGTCTCGAGGCCGATCAGAGCGTTGCTGCCCACGATCGCCAACACCGCCACCACCACGGCATAGCGTGCGATTCGCGTGCGCATGACCGGCCCGATGCGCGCCCAGCCTCGTGGCGTCGACACCTTGTCGAGACCCCAGGCGAGGGAGGCACGACGACGACGCAGACGCGTCCAGAACCCACGAGCGCGTCTCCCGCGCGTTCGTGTCATCGCTGCTCCTACCTTTCACTGGTAGTCGCAGCGTACCGAGCGCGATGCAGATCAGACAGCGCCATACGGCCCAAGACGACGAGGCCGGCTCCGCGGGGATGTTCGCGGTGCCGGCCTCGTACTCATCGGCGATGTCGACAGGTCATGCCGACAAAGCCGAGCCAGGTGGGATCAGGCGGCGGGCTGGCCTGCCTCGATCTCCAGGGTGATGGTGACCTTGTCACCGACGACAACGCCGCCACCCTCGAGCGGCATCTCGATGTCGATGCCGAAGTCCTTGCGGTTGATGACGGTCTTGGCCTCGAAGCCCGCGACCGGGCCCTGTCCCATGCCGGGGTTCACGCCGTTGAACTCGAGTTCGAGCTCGACCGGCTTGGTGACGCCCTTGAGGGTGAAGTCGCCGGTCAGGACGTAATCATCGCCCTTGGGAGCAACGCCGGTGGACACGAAGGTCGCCGTCGGGAACTTCTCCGCGTCGAAGAAGTCGGCCGAACGGATGTGGCCGTCGCGCTGGTCGTTGCCGGTGCTGATGGAGGTGACGTCGATCTCGGCCTGCACCGACGGGGTGCCGTCCTCGGCGACGGTGATGGTGCCGCTGAAGGTGCCGAACTTGCCGCGGACCTTGCTCACCATGAGGTGCTTCACAGAGAAGCCGACGGTGGAGTGGACAGGGTCGATCGTCCAGGTGCCGGCTGCGATCGGAGCGGTGACGGTTGCTGCAGTCATTGTGGTTCTCCTTGAGGTCTGTCAGGTCTGTGGACCGTCTCGGCCCATCACCACTCTAAACGGACCGCGGTCCGATTCGATTCCAGGTCCGTGAAAAGAGTTGATGTGATCCGCACCACAGTCGGCGTTGCGCGCCTATGACCAGGCGAAAACGGGTTGTTCGAAACCATCGACGCGAGTGTGGCGCTCCCGCAGGACCACCTCGGCGAACTGATAGATGACCGCGGCGGTCGGCGCATGAACCAGTGCCCCGACTATCGGCAGCTGAATCACCGGCCGCGGCGACTGCGGAATCGTCAAGAAACGCGGTTCGACGCCGAGTTCGTCGAACGTCACGAAGAAGATCTGGGCCACCTCGTCCGGGTTGGGCACCGGTTCGAACGCGTCGTCGGCCCAGCAGACGATCGGCGTCATCACGAAACCCGACCGCGTCCGGTAGTCGTCGAGCAAGCCGATCACCGACGACGCGTCGAGCTCGATGCCCAGTTCCTCGTGCAACTCCCGCAACCCGGCGGTGATCGCGTCCTCACCGGGATCGAGCCGGCCGCCGGGCAGGGCGTACTGCGCGGCATGGCGTCGCATGGTGGCGGGTCGCTTCATCAGCCAGATGCCCTGCGCACCATCCCGTTCGGCGATGACCACCGCAACCGCGGCCGGCCGGGTGTCGGCGGCAGGAGCGGGTCGGCGTTCGAAGCCAGCCATGCGAGCGGTCACTTGGGCACGGTCGAGGTGGTCCATTCCTTCAGTTGATCACGTGCTGGTCGGTGCGTCACATGTGCACGTTGTCGTGGTCGCCGGCCGCGGTGACAACCTGCGCCTGCGACAGGTGATAGGCGATCACACTCAGCGCGAACAGACCCAGCGCCAGGTTCGCCAGCGCGCCGAAACCCTCGAGCGCGAAGTCGACGAGCGCATTGGACAACGTGAACACCAGTGCACCGAGCCGCAGGGAGCGCAGCGGCCACAGCGTTGCGCCACGTCGGCGTGCGATCATCGCGGGCAGCGTCAGTGCGAGAGTGATCACGCCACTGATCAGCAGAATCCACGTCGCGATGTGACTACGGCTCAATTCGAGGTAGATGTCCACGTCGCCCCGTCGACCCTCGTGGAAGTAGAAGCTCAACGTGCCGGCGACGACCGTGACCGCCGACAGGAACGCCAGCCCCCAGCCGACGATCGAGACCCAGCGCGGACTCCGCAGGAACCCGGGCACCAGCCGGATCGCTCGATCGCGCCACTGCATCAACCGGTCCGGGGTGTCGGCGCTCGACGCGAGCACGCCCCGGATGTTCGCGACCAGCGCGGGATCGCCCCCACGATCTTCGGCAAAGCTCAGCAGTTCGGTCGCCTGTTCGCGTCGTCGGGCCGGAAGTCCGTGCGCCACACCGTCGGCCGCGATCGACGCCGCGTTGGCGAGCGCCTCGGCCGTGGTGGGTTTGCGGACATCGCGCACGATCCGGCTGATCAGCAGGATGAGCACGACGAGGATGTACATGATCTCGGCCGACGGGCCGTAGAAGTAGTCGTTGTCCCGGGTGACGAACTTGCCCACCTCGTCGAGGAACAGTCCGAATCCGATGCCGCCCATGATCACCGCGACCACACGTGGCACTGCACCGAGGAACAACCACCCGGTGATCAGCGCGAGCATCATGAGCGCGCCGCCCCACAGCGCGTGGGCTATGTGCAGATTGCCGCCGCCGACCTGGGGATATCCCGTCAACGCGAGGTAGGCGCGGGTCACCAGGATGGTCGTGATGGCGACGATGAGGAACCACTCGACCGCCACCGCACCGTAGGCGCTGCGCACCAGGACAGCGGTCGGACGAACCGGCGCGACCCGACCGGTTGCGGGCGTGGGTGGCGTCATGGCGATCAGTAGGGCGTCGGGATTCGACGGAGCTCGAGATCGGGACTCTGATACTTCCCGGTTTTGCGTTTCGGCAGTTCGATGTCGGGCTTCGCGAGCGGCGTGTAGGGAATCTGCCCGAGCAGGTGCGTGATCACGTTGAGACGACCCCGCTTCTTGTCGTCGGTGTTGACCACATACCAAGGCGCCCAACCGGTGTCGGTGAAACGGAACATGTCGTCGCGCGCCCGCGAGTAGTCGTCCCAGTGGGTGTAGGACTTGAGGTCCATGGGCGACAGCTTCCAATACTTGCGAGGGTCGTCGATGCGGCTCTGCAACCGGAGGGTCTGCTGGTCCTCACTCACCTCGAGCCAGTACTTGAGGAGGATGACACCGGAGGCGACCACAGCTCGCTCGAATGCTGGTGCGTCGGTGAGGAATTGCTGCGTCTGCTCCGGCGTGCAGAACCCCATCACCTTCTCCACCCCCGCCCGGTTGTACCAACTGCGGTCGAAGATGACGACCTCACCGCCGGCGGGCAGGTGCTTGACGTAGCGCTGGATGTACATCTGCGACTTCTCGCGGTCGGTCGGCGCGGGTAACGCGACCACCCGGAAGACCCGTGGGCTCACCCGCTGGGTGAGGGCCTTGATGACGCCGCCCTTGCCTGCCGTGTCGCGGCCCTCGAAGACGATGCACACCTTGGCGCCCGTCGATCGCACCCACTCCTGCAGCGCAACGAGTTCCGCGTGCAGCTTCTTGAGCTCCGGCAGATACTCCTTGTTCTTCATGGGACCCGGAACTCCGGGTTCGTCGTCGTGGCTCTTGTCGCTCTTCTTCTTGCCCACTGCGAATCCTCACCATTGCGAATCGTCTCTGCCGGATTCCGTGAACTTTACGACGTCGCCGTCGACCGGCGCGGGACTGTGGCCGTGTCGTCACCTGACCGATCCGTGAGCTTGGTTTCTCGATCACCACACAACGCGTGTTGTTCGGATTCGCCTCATGTATCCCGCGGTGCAGCGGCCGGGCCTGGATACCGCACTCCGTCAACCGGCCCGGCGGAGACCCAGAAACGACAAAACCACCTGTTACCAGGTGGTTTTGTGGTGGCCAGGGCCGGGATCGAACCGGCGACCTTCCGCTTTTCAGGCGGACGCTCGTACCAACTGAGCTACCTGGCCGGACGGTGCCGGTGGAAATACCGAAACCATTGGCGACCCTGACGGGACTCGAACCCGCGACCTCCGCCGTGACAGGGCGGCGCGCTAACCAACTGCGCCACAGGGCCTTGTTCTGTTGTGTTACCCACCAACCCGCAAGGGGAGGGCAAGCGTACCCCCTACGGGATTCGAACCCGCGCTACCGCCTTGAAAGGGCGGCGTCCTAGGCCGCTAGACGAAGGGGGCCGGTGTTCTCCGTTGGGAGCCGACTCAGCTTAGGACACGGCGTCGTGAATACACAAATCGTTAGGTCACGGCCCAAAACGGTCACTTCGATGAGGTTGCCATCGCGCTCGCTTTCCGAGTGCCATGGCAACCTCATCGTCGTGCAGGGTGAGTCGGAAGTGTCACTCTCGTCGCGCTACACTCGTCAGCGCAACAAGCCCCTTTAGCTCAGTTGGTAGAGCTACGGACTTTTAATCCGCAGGTCCTCGGTTCGAGCCCGAGAGGGGGCACCGACGGTCAGAAGTAGACGACCATAAGCTGGGCCAGGAAGACCTTGACGATCATGCTCACGGGGAACAGCACGGCGTAGCCCACGGCGACCCGTTGATCGGGCACCCGTGCCATGGCAAACGCGTACGGCGCCGGATTCAGCTGAGAACCGGTGAGCCCGCCCAGCGAACGTGCCGTCCCGAATCGCAGTAGATAACGCAGCCCGACGAGGCAGATCAGCGCATGCGCGGCGGAGATGCAGAATCCGAGTACGACGAGCTGCAGACCGCTGTCGCCGAGGGCGTCGACGAGACCGGCGCCGGAACCGATACCCACCGCGGCAAGAAAGATCAGCAACGAGAACTGGTTGAGCGTATTGGTGACGTTGCCGGGCAGGGTCCAGACGATCGGCCCGGTCCGGCCGATCGCTCCCAGAACCACCCCGATGATGAGTGGAGCCGTGGCAGTGCCGAGGATCAACGTGCCCCCGCCGGGCATCGGGATCTCGACGAAGGCCAGCACCAGCCCGATGGTCAGACCGAGACCCAGGCCGATCGCGTTGATGTCGCCAGCGCCGCGTTCGGAGTCGCCGAGTTCTTTCGTGATCTCAGCCAGGCGGTCACGCGGTGCGGTCACACGCAGACGGTCGCCACTCTGCAGGATCAGGTCTGGAGTCGCCACAAGATCGATGTCGCCACGACGCACGCGGCTGACAACTGCGTCGAACCGTTCCTCCATCCGTAGCTCGTGCAGTTGGCGACCGACCATGGTCCGGTTCGACAATGTGACACGTCGAAAGTCGATCGAACTGCGGTCGAACCACGGCTCGCGGTCCGCGAGACGGCCGAGATCGTCGACGACACGGGCGATCTCGTCTTCGCGCGCAGTGATGGTGAGCAGATCACCGTCGGCTATGGGTTCGGCGTCGTGCGCTACGACGGTGCGTCCGTCGTGCGTCAGCCTCGACACCACGGCTTCATATCGCGCGGACAAGCCGGCGACGGTGAGGCCCGGATCGCCCACCACCTCGAGGGTCCGCACGAGGATCGGGTACACCTTCTCGCGATCCTCGCGGTTCGGCCTGCTCCGGCCGACACTGATCAGCCAGGCACACGACAGAATCGTCAGGAGAACAGTGATCGGATAGGCCACCGCGTAGCCGATCGCCGGTTCCGCCGGAATGGCTCCACCGTCAGCGAGTTGTTCTTGCACGGCGCCCAGCGCTGCGGTGGCGGTTCCGGCCCCGGAGAACGCGCCGGCGATCGTCCCGATGTCGAAGCCGAGCAGATTGCCGACACCCAGCGCGGTCCCCGCCATCGCAAAGATCGCGACAACCGAGACCAGCACAGGTTTCCATCCGGTCCTGATCGCGTTGACGAATGCGGGACCCGCGGCAATGCCCACCATGTAGCAGAAGACGCACAGCGAGATGCTGGTGATGATCTGCGGAACTTCGATGTCGCCGTCGATCGCCGTCAGCGCAAGCCCGACGAACAGTGCGCCTGCCGGCCCGAACGACACCGGACCAAACGGAATCCGACCCAGCAGACTTCCGACCCCGACCGCGAAAAACAAAGCAAGAAGCGGGCTTTCGACGAACCAGTGCACCGTTGCTCCTGACGTGGAACTGTGTCGATCCAGGTAGGGCAATCCTATGGCGCGGCGACGCGAGACGTCACGTCATTCACCGACTGATCCGCATTTTTCGCCTCACCCGGCGGGCTGACGCTCCCCCACCGTCACCGCGTCGACCGCCTCGACGAACGGCGGGATGAACCATTCCGCGCCGAGGACGCAGCAGGCGTGTCCGCCGTCGACCTCCAAACGTTGCGCACCGCGGATGCCGTCGACGAGCAGTTGCTGACGCTCCGGCTCGACCACCTTGTCGCGGGTGGACACCACCACCGCGGTGGGCACGTCGATCTCACCGAGCCAGTCGCGCGAATCGAAGCGGCCCAGGCCGTCACCGAAGTCACCCATGTGCGAGAGCGGGGTCGAGAAGAACTGCCGCATCGCCCACACCGAGGTGTGCGACGTCGTCTTGTTCAGACTCTTCTCCGACGGCCGCGGCAGGCGCCGGTAGATCGGGGCGAGAAACCGGCCCGTCCGCTGTGCGCGTTCACGGTGTTCGGGATCGTGGGTGCTGAAATACGGTCCGGTGGAACACAATACGAGCCCCGACACCCGACTCGGGTGTCGACGCCACACCAGCTGGGCGATTCCGCCGCCCATCGAGAAGCCTGCTGCGGTGAACTTGTCGATGCCCAGTACGTCGGCCAGGGCGACGACGTCGTCGGCACAGTCCTCGAGATCGAAGCCGGGTGACGTGATCCCGCGACCATGCCAGCGATGGTCGAGGGTGATCACGCGATAGCGCTTGTTCAGCGCAGGAATCGAGGGGTACCAGCACAGCAGCCCGGTGGTGAGCACCGAGTGCAACAGGAACACCGCGGGCGCGTCACGCGGACCGGAGTCGGTCACAAAGGTCCGGCCACGACCCGGCAACTCGACCATCTCGCCGGGCGGCAGATCACGCGCCGGATACGGCTTGAGTAGGTGATTGAAGGCACGCGCAACGCTCGAGAAAATGGCAGGACTCACCGCATCGACGGTACGCGCAGGGAGCCACGCCCGCGCGGGTCCGCGAGACAAAACCGACCACCCGTCCCGCCTGTGATCTAGCTCATGCGATGCTGGAGTGATGATGGACATCGCTCGTCCGAAGATCGAGGGCTCGATCGCCGTCGGCGAGAACAGACGACGCATCGGATTCGCCGAGTTCGGGTCGGCCTCGGGCCGGCCGGTCGTGTGGCTGCACGGCACACCCGGGGCACGTCGTCAGATCCCGACCGAGGCCCGCGAGTACGCTGCCACGCACGGCATCCGGCTGATCGGCCTGGACCGTCCCGGCGTCGGATCGTCGACTCCGCACCGCTACGTGAACGTCGCCGAGTTCGCCGACGATTTCGCCACCGTCGTCGACGCCCTGGGCATCGAGGAATTCGCGGTCATCGGCCTCTCCGGCGGCGGCCCGTACGCGCTGGCCGTGTCGCATGCGATGCCGGAGCGGGTGGTCGCGGCGGGCATCCTCGGCGGTGTCGCACCCACTGTGGGCCCCGACGCCATCGGCGGCGGCGCGATGCGGATCGGCACGCTGCTGGCACCCGCGGTGCGGGTCGCGGGCGCACCGATCGGACAGGTGCTGAGCGCCATCCTCGGCGTCGCACGCCCGATCGCCGACCCCGCGATCAGCATCTACGGTCGCCTCTCCCCGCAAGCCGACCGAGAGATCCTGGCCCGCCCTGAGTTCCGGGCGATGTTCCTCGACGACCTGCTGCACGGCGGGAGCCGACGCATGGAGGCGCCGTTCGCCGATGTGGTTGTGTTCGCCCGGGATTGGGGGTTCCGCGTCGGCGACGTGAACGTCCCGGTCCGCTGGTGGCACGGCGACCACGACCACATCATCCCGTACTTCCACGGCGAACACATGGTGAACCTGCTGCCCGACGCCAAACTGTTCGAGCTGGCCGGGGAAAGCCACATCAGCACGCTGCACATGGCCACCGACATCCTCGAGGAACTCGGCGCCATCTGGGATCAGCCGCGCGCGATCCGCTGAATCGAAGCGCGGCAGTCAGTTCGGCGACGTCGCCGACAACCCCGCCGCCAGGCCGAGCACCACGGCCATGACCAGCATCTCGACGACGCCCGATCGGATCGACGCGGCCTCGGTCCTCCGATGCCGCTGGGCCGCGGGCACCCAGCGGGTGCGATGCCACCAAGCGATGCCGAGCAGCACGCAGAGGCCGACGCTCTTGGCCAGGAGCACCCGGCCGTAGCCGGTGGTGACGAGTTCGGTCACCCCACCGACTTCGACGAGGCCGGCAACCACGCCGGTCACCGCGACCACGCCGACCGCCCACGGGGCCCGCTGCGAGAACGCGGGAAGTGTTGTGGCCCAGCCCGATCGGCCGCGCACCGACAGCACCATCGCGGCCAGGCTCCCGCACCACCACGCCGCGCCGATCGCGTGGGCGCCCACCACGACGGGACCCCAGGCATGCACCGACGCGTGCCCCGAGATCGCCATGGTGAGGACGCCGATCGCGGCGAGTGCCGCGACCACGGCCACGGGAACCGTCGAGGTGGTCAACAGATCCGCCACCACCCACACCAGCACCAGCACGGCCGCCGCTCCGGCGATGAGTTCGGGCGCACCGCCGATGAGCACGTCACCGAACTGGCCGAGATCGACGTCGGCCGGCTCGACCCCCGACACGTCCGCGGCACGCAGCCACGCCGCGAACAGCACCGCCATCAACCAGATTGCGGCGAGAACACCGATCGTCCGCGTCGACGGTTCGGCTCCGATCGTGGGCAACGCTCCGAGTCCGACGAGCATCACCGCCGCGCCGAGCGCGACCGTCGTCGGAATCGCCACGGCGCCCGGACCGATCGGCTGGGTCAGCACCCAACAGAGCGCGAGCCCGGCCAGCATCACGGGCAGCCCGGCCACGACCATGAGGTCACGTGACCGGGCTGCCGCGAAACCGGAACCAGAGGGCATCGATCAGGCCGACGAGCCCGACGACCGTCGGTTCAGCCAGAACACGACGCCCAACCCGACGACGAGCAGGACGCCGACGCCGATCAGCAGCGCCACCACCGGGAATCCGCCGCCGTCGCCGCCGGAGGAGGTGTCGGCGACCGGTCCCGGAGTGCCGTTTCCGGCGACGGTCATCTCGAAGCTCCGCGAACCCTCGACCGGATGGCCGTCGGCGGAGGTGACCCGGTAGTTCACCGTGTACTTCCCCGCCGGACCGAGTTCGCCGACCACCACGCTGATCTGCGGGCCCCGCACCACCGGATCACCCTTCTGCCAGTAGTGCCCGTCCGGGCCGACCACGTTGAGCACAGCGAATGAGCGTTGCAGACCCTCGTTGAAGGTCAGCGTCACGGCCGCCGGTGCGCGGTCGAGCTTGGCGCCGTCGGCCGGGTCCATCGACTCCAGCTTGGAATGCGCCGACGCCACGGGCGCGGTGAGGGTCCCGACAACGCCGAAGCCCAACACGCCCAGACACAACGCCAGCAGGGTCACCAGCGACGGGATCCGCCGATCACGCATCGTCGGAGCCACCTGACTTCTTGCCCCGACGGCTCAACGCTGCGACGCCGACGACCGCGCCGATCGCACCCAGCAGCAGTCCGACGCCGCCCAGCCAGCGCGCGGCGGTGTCGGAGGTCGACGAATCGGACTGGGCGTCGGCCTGATCGTTCGCGCCGTGCGCCCCGCCGTGATGGTCACCGTTGCTCGGCGCCAGGGTGAGGGTCGGAGCGGGGTGTTCCGGTTCGGAGCCGTCCGCGTTCTCCGGCTGCGACCAGTCGACGGTCACGCCGTTCGCGTAGGTCTGCACCGCGGGCAACGCGACGGTTTCCTGCTCGGGGAACGGGCCGCCCTGGATGCGGAATTCCTCGAACTGTCCGACCGGGATGCCCTGGCCGGGATCGGCCGTCCAGACCACGGCGGTGACCTCTTCGGTCGCCGGGTCCTTGATGATCTGCGACTTCCAGCCCGGCATCGGCTCGGTGCGCACACCGGCGAGGTTGGGCACCGACACCCGCAGCGAGACCGTCGGGACGTCTTCCTCGTTGGGTACGACGAAATTGACGATGCCGTAGCCGCCCTGGGTGACGGTCGCCGAGTTCGCGGTGACGTGCGCAGACGCCGCGCCGGCCCCGGTCAACGACGCCACACCGACGACTGCGGCCGCAGCCACCGGAACCAGGATGCGCCGGAGGTGGGCGCGAGATGTGTTGTTCAGCAAGGTGTTCACTCTCTTTCGATCACGACTGTGTGGTTCAGGCGACGCGGTAGTTCAGCACGCCCGGCGACGGATGCCCGTCGGCCGCGAGGAAGAAGAACCGGACCTGATAGCGGCCCTTACCGGCACGCGGGTTGACCGCCTGGGTCACCGTGGTTCCGCGGACCACGGGCGCACCCGTCTGCCACGCGCGACCGTGTTCGTCGACGACGGAGACCGTGGCGTTCGCGCGCTGCAACGGCGAGTTGAAGGTGATGGTGATCTGGGCAGGCGCCGATGTCAGCGTCGCCCCGTTGGCCGGGTTCGATGTCTTCACCGTCGAATGTGCGGAGGCGTTCGGCGCGTACACCGCACCGAGCAGTGCGGTGGCGGCCGCGATCACGATGGCTACGACGGACCAGCGAACGATGGATTTCATGATGTTTCGGGTTCCTCTCGGGAATGCGCACGCCATCGTCAGGGCGCACGACATGGGTGTGGGCCACCCGCCGACGTCGCGGCGCGGTGGTTGACGCGTGGTTCAGGCCGTGACCGGCGGCCCACGCACACCCGGCCCACCGAGGACCGGTCCCGAGGAAACGAGCGGCTCGACCCACCGCATCCGCGGCTGCGCAGGTGTGCGCAGGACAGGCGGTGGCGTCATGGATCGGATGGTTGAGGTGACTACGTCGGCCAGTGTCGCGGCCAGTACGAGGAGAACGGCACTGACCGGGATCGCGATCGCGTGCATCACGAGCATCCCGGGCCCGCCCGCCTGGTGCATTGCGTGCCCGGCGTCGCCGACCGCGAGCGCCCAGTGGCAGGCGACCTGGGCGAAGCTCAGCAGCAGCGTCGTCGTGACCATCGCCGCAGTCCGGGTCCGACGGGGTGAGTGGGCCACACATCCGAGCAGTCCCCCGATGGCGACGCTGACGAGCAGGCCCGCAGCACCGGGAATCCCGCCACCGGCGACACCGTGCGCAGCCACCGCCACCGCGGGTACGACGGCACCGACCGCGACGCGCGTCAACGCGTCGGACGGTCGCTGCGACGCCGGATGCATGAGGGCATCGTATGCGGCGCGCTCCCCCAACTGGCCCACCGGGCCACGCACACGATGGAACAATGGGCACATGCCGCACGCATCCCCCGGCGTCGAGATCCGAGAACTCTCCTCTCCCGACGAACTCGAAGACCTGGCCCGGGTGTTCGACGACGTGTGGCGGCCCGACCCGGCGAACCGCCCGGTGAGCACCGATATGCTGCGCGCGTTGTCGCATTCGGGCAACTACGTGACGGGCGCATTCATCGGCGACCACCTCGCCGGCGGCAGCGTCGCCTTCTTCGCGGCACCGGTCGGGCAGACGTTGCACAGTCACATCACCGGCGTCTCGCGACGCGGCCGTGGCCACCACGTCGGGTATGCGCTCAAGATGCACCAACGACGATGGGCGCTGCATCGCGGGCTGAGCACCATCACGTGGACCTTCGATCCACTCGTCGCGCGCAACGCCTACTTCAACATCACCAAACTCGGTGCTGAGCCCTGCCACTACTACGAGGACTTCTACGGCGACATCGGCGACGAACTCGGCGGCGACGACGACTCCGACCGCGTGCTCGCATCCTGGGACCTGCGCGCCGACGACGAGCCAGCTGCAGAGGCGAATTCGGCCGAGGAACTCGTGGCAAGCGGAGCGGTGCTCGGCATCGACATCGAATCCGGTCGTCCAGAGGCGCGGACCGACCGATTCGATCCAGCCACGACGATCGTGGTGCCCGTCCCACGAGACATCGAGGCGATGCGGCACAGTCATCCGGTAGATGCCGCCCGCTGGCGTATCGCACTGCGCGAGGCTCTGAGTCCCCTTCTCGTCGAAGGCCATTCGCGCCGGTCGGTCGACTTCCTGCGATCCGGCCACTACGTGCTCGGTGCAGCCGGTTCTGGTGCGGCACCCGGATCAGAGAACCCATGAAGCTGACCGGGATCGAACTCCTGCGGGTCGAACTGCCGCTGGTCACGCCGTTCCGCACCTCGTTCGGAATCGAGCACTCCCGCAACGCACTTCTCGTTCGCGCGGTCACCGATGTCGGCGAAGGCTGGGGCGAGTGCGTCAGCATCGACGAGCCGAGTTTCTCGTCGGAGTACACCGACGGCGCGATCGACGTGTTGCGGCGCTTCCTGATCCCACCACTCATGGGAACCGACGTCACCGCCATCGAGGTTGCTCCGCGGATCGCGGCCATCAAGGGCCACCGGATGGCGAAGGCAGCGTTGGAAACCGCCATCCTCGACGCCGAGTTGCGATCCACCGCAACTTCACTGGCGAGCCGTCTGGGCGGCATCGCCTCCTCGGTACCGGTGGGAGTCTCGGTGGGCATCCGCGACACCCTGCCCGAACTGCTCGACGAGGTATCCGGCTACATCGAAGACGGTTACCGGCGAATCAAACTCAAGATCGAACCGGGCTGGGACCTCGTTCCGGTCCGCGCGGTGCGCGACCACTTCGGACCCGACCTGATGCTGCAGGTCGACGCAAACACCGCGTACACGCCGGTCGATCTGCGCCACCTGGTGAAGTTGGACGACTTCGGCCTGACACTCATCGAGCAACCCTTCGACGAGGAGGACATGCGCAGTCACATTCGCCTGCGGGCGATGTCGTCGACGCCGATCTGCCTCGACGAATCGGTGGTCTCGGCACGAGCCGCCGCGGACGCCATCATCATGGGCGCCTGCGACATCGTCAACATCAAACCCGGACGCGTCGGCGGCTATCTCGAAGCCGCGCGAATCCACGATGTCTGTGCGGCGCACGGGATTCCGGTGTGGTGCGGCGGCATGGTGGAGACCGGCATCGGCCGGGCCGCGAACCTGGCGCTGGCCGCCATGCCGGGTTTTGTTCTGCCCGGCGACATCTCGGCGTCGGACCGCTACTTCGATCACGACATCACCGAACCGTTTGTCGTCGACTCCGGATCGGCGATGCGGGTTCCGACCGGCCCCGGCATCGGCGTCGACCCACTTCCCGACGCACTCGCCGCAGCCACCACGTGGCGCGAGTGGATTCCGGCGACGGATTCGGCAGGCTGAAACACTGTGCCACCCAAACACTCCCTGCCCGACGAGGTCGGTCCGCGCGACCTGACGCCGGACCGCTGGTCGGAGTTTCCGCACACACTCGCCGACGTCATGCCGGCGGCGGGTGCCGCGCTCGGCGCGTGGGCCACAACCGACGTCACGGTCCCGACCGCACACACCGTGGTGTTGTTCCTCGTCGACGGACTCGGGGCGACCCTGCTCGACGAACACGCCGACGCCGCGCCCCATCTCGCGTCGTTGCGGGGACCGGCACTGCGCGCGGGCTTTCCGGCCACCACAGCGACCAGCATCACCAGCCTCACCAGCGGAACGTCCTGTGGCGTACACGGAATCGTCGGCTACTCGTTCCGGCCCGACGACGATTGCCGGGCACGCGGGTCGCGTCGGGTGCTCAATGCACTGCGGTGGTCGCTCGACAACGCGGACGGGCCGTCGGCATTGGTCACTTACCCACCGGCGCTGGTGAAGCCGCACGCCACCCTGCTCGACAACCTCGACGACGACGGCATCGCGATCACCTACGTGATGCCGGGTGAGTTCCGCGGAACCGGGCTCACCCAACTCGCCTTTCCCGCACCCGGACGCTATATTCCCGCGGTCACATCCGACGGAATTCGGGCCGCGGTCACCGCGACACTGCGTCGCAGATCTCGCCGTCGGCGCTTTGTGTACGTTTACTTCAGCGAACTCGACACCGCGGGACATCTCCACGGCCCGGGATCGCCGCAGTGGCTGGCGAAGCTGCGTCTCGTCGACACGCTCGTGGCCGACCTCGCCGACGCCCTTCCGCCCGACGCCACGCTCCTCGTGACCGGCGACCACGGCATGGTCACCGCGGGTACCGCCGTCGACATCGACACCACGCCCGCACTACTCGCCGGCACCGACGCGGTGGCCGGCGAGGCGCGGGTGCGCCACGCCTACGCGAGTTCTGCCGCCGCGACCGATGTGTCGGATGCGTGGTCGTCGACGCTGCACGGCCTGGCCCGCGTCGCCACCCGCGAGCAGGCGGTCGAGGAGGGCTGGTTCGGCCCGGAGGTGGGGCGCCGCATCGCCGACCGCCTCGGCGATGTCATCGCTGTCGCGACCGGCGACACCGTCCTCGTCCGCAGTCGCAACGAACCACTCGAGTCCCGGCTGCTCGGCCACCATGGCGCGTGGTCGTCGGCCGAACAGCTTGTGCCGCTGCTGATCGCGACGGGTTGACTCGACGCGTTGGGTGATCGCCACCGCGACCTGCGGCAATCTGCACCTGGGAGGCTGGCCACGTGCATAGTGCACGTGGTCGGGATGGGGTGCAGACATCCGACGGGGTCGCGGTGCGTTCCATGCTTGAACGGCTCGCCCGCGGGGGTCGGCGTCTGAAACGGTCGCCGTGAGGTGTCACCGAGGGCAATATGCCCTCGGAGTGCACTGAGGAGGCCCGTTTCGGACGCGTGCCGGTGAGTCGGATTGCCTTCGCGCTCAGCGACCACGCTCTGCCCGCCTCGACGATCACCGACGAGGTCGGCGGGTGGGTCGGCTGATCCGAAGGGTGCTGCTTTCGGCCTCCTGAACTGCGGAATTGCGTCAGCGTCCTGCCGCAAGAATCTAGGGGAAGAACTTCCTCCCCCAAGTTCTAAGTCGTCCCCGCGAAAATTTGTGGGGAGGACTCCAACGCCAGGGGAAGAAGCTTCTTCCCCTACTTTCTTGTGCGCCCCAGGCCCGACGACCACCCTCGTCTGAGTGCGCGTCGGCGTGCCGCGAACCATAACCCGCGTCTGGCCAGAAACCCGATGCGCGCCAGCGGTTTCTGGCCTCACCTGCGGGTTCTGGCCACAGGTGCGGTTTCCGCGAGGCCGCGCTGTTCCCGCCGCCGATCGCCGACGAGGTCGGCGGGTGGATCGCTGATCCGACGAGTTCGGTGACTAGCGCCCTGACCTGCACATAAGCGTCCACCACCCCACCGCTCTCTGAGGTACCCGAGGCGCCAGCCGAGGGATACCTCGAAGGGCAGGCGAACGGGCCACGTCAGCGAGGCGCCGGACCACTGGAAGTAGGGGAAGGTTCTTCCCCTACTTTCTGCCCCTGCTTGTTGAGTCGCCCGCGAGAAAATTCGCGGGGAGGACTCCAGGGATAGGGGACGAGTTTCTTCCCCTATTTTTCGTGGATCATCGTCGCCGCGCCGCGCTCCACGCCCCTCTTCCCGCCGCCGCGATCGCTGACAAGGTCGGCGGGTGGGTCGCTGACTCGAAGAGTCCCATCCGCTGCCGGAGTTGCTCGAGGTAGCGGAAAGGGACCTCAAATGGTCTGTGCCACTGGAACACACGGGATCGGCGGCGCACGTGCCGGGTCGAGGGCAGCCAGCACCAGCGCGGTCGACCGGCGGCCCGCGACCAGCCCGAGGTGGCCGGAATGATCTGCGGCGCAACCATCTTGCAGAACGATGTTGCGAACCGTCGTCCCGGTCGGCCCGGCGAGCAGACCGTTGGTGTAAGGGGTGACGATCTCGTCGTGGCGGGTCACGATGTTGGTGTATCGGATGCCGGGCAGATAGGGCGTCGGCCGACGCACTGCCGCGTTGAAGTCGAGATCCCTTGGCGGCGAGCTGCATTCCGGACATGAGCGACGCGGACCGGACACGCCGAGCAGATCACGGAGGCGGTAGATCGACTCCCCGCGTGCGTCGTCCTCGTCGGGTCCTTGGCGCCAGTACGGAGCGAGAGACACGTAGTGGGCAACCGAACCGGCACCACCCAGATACTTGAGCCAGTACGTGGGGATCTCGGTGCCGAGCGAATGCCCGACGATGTCGACCTGACGCGCCCCGGTCGCGGCCCGCACATGATCCGCGAATATCTTGACCTGCCAAGCACTGTCGAGCTTGGGGCCCAGCCCGCCCAGCGCCGACGCCGGCCACACCTCACCCAGAGTGCCGTAGGTGGGTGCAAAGACGCAGTATCCGGCGTTGTGCAGGACCGCTGCCAGCGTCGCCCAGTTGGTCTGTCGGCCACCACCGCTGCCGTGCAGCAGGATCACCGGACGCGGATGCGCCGTCGTCGGCCGGCAACGAAAGTCGTTGGTACCCGGCAGCGACCCGCCAGGACGACGCAGCTCTGCTTCGATACCGGCGCGATAGTCGTAGGTCACAGCGATCGGGCGATCTGCGTGCGCCGACGCCGCCAGACCCGACAACGTCGTCAGCACGCCGAGAGCGATCACCACCGTCGCCTGCCTCACGCCGATCATGCTGTCCCCGCACTCGTCTCCCGGCCCCCGCCGATCTCGTTGTCACCGCCGACTTCGGTGTCGTCATCGGTCTCGAGGTCGAGCCGCACGCCGAGCAACCGGACCGGACGGTCGATCTCGAACTTGGCGAGCAACTCGGCGACCTCCGCTTCCAGCGTGTCGTAGTCGGTGGTGGGCGCATCGAGCTTGTGCGACTTGGTGCGGGTGAAGAAGGTCGTTGTCCGCACCGTGACCGCCACCCGGAACGGCATGCGTTCTTCGCCGACCACCTGGTCGAGCAGGTCACGCAGCAGATCGGCGGCTGCCGAACGCATCTCGTCGTAGGTGTGCAGATCACGGGCAAAGGTCTGCGATTTGGAATGCGACCGAGCCAGCCACGGCTCCGGCGTCACCGTCGAGTCACCGCCACCCCGGCTCAGCACGTACAGCCAGTTGCCCTGATGGGGTCCGAACAACGCGATCAGCACGTCACGCGGAGTGCCGATCAGATCCTGCACCAACTCGATTCCGTTACGGCCCAGCTTGGCCGACGTCTTGGGCCCGACACTCCACAGGTCCCGGGTGGGCCGCTCGCCCATCAGGTCGAGCCAGTTACGACCGTCCAGCAGGAAGACCTTCGGCGACTCGACGACCGAGCCGGAGTCGTTGGGACGCTTGGCAAATCCGGTGGCCATCTTGGCCCGCTGCTTGTTGTCACTGATACCCACGCAGCTGCTCAACCCGCACTCGTCACGGATGTCGGCACGGATCCGCGTGGCCAGCGCCGCGATCTCGGCGTCGTCGAGCGACGGTTCGCCCCCGTCGAGCGACCCGACACCGAGGTACGCCTCGTCCCATCCCCACACCTCGACCGGGTGGCCGTATCCGCGAAGCACCTCCATGACCTCCGCCGACGCGACGTCGTAAGCACCCAAGTCGAGTGGTAGGTACACCGCATCGGGCATCTTGCGATAGGCCGCGCGCAGCGGCATGCCTGCGCGCACACCGTACTCGCGTGCCTCATACGACGCGCACGTCACCACTTTGCGTGCTTCTGTGGGATCGCCATTGCCGCCGACGATCACCGGGACGTCCACCAGTTCGGGACTGCGCAAACGTTCCACCGAAACCTGGAACTGGTCGAGATCGACGTGCAGGAGCCACCGATAACGCGATGGGTCCGAGGCGGTCACAAGTCGCAGGGTACGCCTGTAGACCACGGTCGGGCCGATCGATCGACGATCGGCCCGACCGGTCCCTCATCGACGCCCTCCCCGGCGTCCGCATGAGGGAGTCAGAAGGAGTCAGAAGGAGTCAGAAGCTGAAGAACCACGGACTCGGCCCGCACGCGAGACGCGGGAATCGCACCGGATCCAGCGAATGCAGCGCGATGGAGATCGCCCGCGGCGAGTACGACATCGCCAGGTGATCGGAGGTGTCTTGTTCACAACCGTTCTGCAGGACGATGTTCCGCACTCCGGGGCGACGGATGAACGTGAGGTCGTAGGGTGTTGTCACCTCGTCGTACCGGGTGCCGACAATCGTGTAATCGACTCCGGGGAACACCAGCTTCGATCGGTTCAGGTTCCGGATGAACGGCGAGTCGACCGTCTGCTGGATACCGGAACGACCGACGAAGATCTCGACCACGCCCAGCACGTTGAAAGCCGGACCGAGATTGTTGATACCCCGGCCGAGCGCGCCGATGCCCAGCAGCGTCGTCCCCTTGTTGGTCGCCCCGAAGGTGATCAGCCTGCCGATCTTATTGCGCTCGGGATGCCGATCGTCGGCTCCCCCACCGAACTTCATCCACTGTCGCGCGACGAGACCACCCTGGGAATGCCCGATGATGTCGACCTTCGACGCACCGGTCGCTCGTCGTACCCGATCGATGTACTGACCGAGCTGCGCGGCCGAGTATTCAATGGCCACAACACCGTTCGTGCCCGGGAGCGCTACCCCCAGGCCGCCGCCGTTGAGCAGGTCGGTGCGCCCGTAATTCGGCGCGAAGACACAGTAGCCGGCCCGTTTCAGGACAGGTGCGAACGCAGCCCAATTGTCGTACGCGTTCTCCCAGGTGCCGTGGACGAGTACCACCGGATTCTGCCCGGCCTTCGGCTTGCACGAAAAGTCGTTGGCGCCGGGTGGTGCCGCATTTGGATGAACCTGGCCGTAGGCGAAAGCCGGCCAGAAACCTCGCTGGGCCGGACCGGCCGCACCGGTGTCCGGAACCGGCCCCAGTGGCCGGGTCGCCACGTCGTGGGTCAGGGCGTTGACGGCCCGCACCTGACCCTTCGCCGCACCCTGCCGCTGTGCTGAGTTGATGTAGTCGACGATTCGCTGTGCCTGCGCTGTCTCGTCCGCGATCGCGGACGGTGCCGCCACGGTTGTCCGAGCTCCTGACGGCTCGGCTTGCACCGGCACGGCGGTGATGGCAAAGCTCGTGATCACCACCGCCGCCACGAATGCAGCGACTCTGCCCGACACCCTCTTGTACGCCGTCACGGCGTTCCCCCTTTGATTCATCGTCATCTCGAGAACGCGCATCTCACGGCTGTGCGATGCGTAATTGCCTTGTGCGCAAACCGATGCGCTGGCATGTCGCGCGTAACGCATGCGGGTTGTAGCGCACGAGCGAGAACTCCTCGGTGTCCCCGCGGCGGCGCTCGGCGGCAGCGAAGAACGAGCTCGCCTTGGTCACGTACAGTGTCAGGAGCATCGCCGACTCCGCATCCAGTCCCGGGAGTGCTCGTGCCAGAACCCGGCCCAACAGCGACCGATCCCGATGCAGCGGCGGCGGGACCAGATTGAGCGCCGGCGACGCGGTGGTGCAGTTCGTCGGATCTGTCACGGCATGCACGGCGACCAATGCGAACCCGATCGAGACGATCGCGCGCACATCCGGGTCGTCGGCGCGGCGCGGGTGCGCCATGATCGTCGCCAGTCCGCGAACCGGCAGAGACGATGGCATCTTGTTCATATGTGCTGCGCTACATCGTGTTTCGCCCAGAATTTCGAGCGCCATCGTCTTCAGTTGCGCGACGGTGCGGACGTGCTGCCGAAGTGTCGCGGCCAACGCTGCCGCCGTTTCCCCGGCCAAGCCGAACCGGCTGGGCTGGGCGAGCAATGCGTTGAGACCCGGCACAACGATCAGTTGCTCGATCTCGATGGCCTCGAGCAACGCGGCAGCCCCGAGATACCGCTTCGTGGTGCGCTGCGGCAGGTACAGGTCAAGTACATCGGTCATCAAAGCCCTCCCCTCAACCCCGACCGGATGTAAGGTTCCCCGTCGCTTCGCTCGCCCCGCAGCGAAATTCCCCGTCGCTTCGCTCGCCCCGCAGCGAAACTCCGCGTCGCTTCGCTCGCCTTGAACCAGCGACAAGCCAGAACTGTTGCACGAGAGCGTGTCTGCTCCCCCAATGACCCCCTGCGACGGCGCTACCCGTGAGTAGGTTACCGATGCGTAGCCTACGTTAGGGTATGGCGGGGCCCGTGTAAAGCCCAGATTGTGATCGAAGTTACCTGCGAATCTCTCAGCGTGAATCCCTCAGCGGGATTCTCGCGGACCGATCGGCCGGACATGAGGAGCACGCCCGGCCGGCCGGCCGCCATTGGACGAGAACCGCGCCGGCACGCGGTGCAGCGATGCCCAGGCGCCGTGCGGCAGATCGGGCGGTCCGATCACCATGAACACGGCCCCGGGCGACACAGGCACCCCCGGCCGCAGGTTCACCCCGTCCACCACCCCATCGCACGGAGCTTCCAATACCGCCCTGCCCGACGGCATGTCGACGGTCGCCAACGCGGCCCCGGTACGAACCGGCTGCCCGTTGCGCACGTGCACCGCAGACACCATCGAGCCGGGTTGGGCCTGCGGGAAGGTGATCCGGTTGCCGGCCTGGTTCCGGGCGGCGCCGATCACTGATATCGCCGCCGACGCCGGTACCTCGACGTTCGTCGATCGCAGCAGTCCACCCTGCGCGACAACGACTTTCGGGTCACCGATCCGCGCCACCCGGCCGACCGCCGACAGCGCTGCCTGCACGGCCGGAATGCTGCTGGTTCCGCCGGTCACGTAGACCGCCAATCGCTCGGAAGGCTTGTCCGAGGCCTGCGCACCCTGCACCGCGTCGGCCCCCTTGATGGCCTCGCGCGTGAGTTCGGTGGCACGTTCGACGAACGGCGCGACCATGGATTCGAACTCGCGGCGGGTGAGCAGCAGCGAGCGTCCGACGTCGGGCAACTCGATCGCCGCCTGCGAGTTCTCCGACAACGCCTCCTTGGCCATCCGCACCTTCTCGGCCAGGATGAGCTGATTTGCGTTGCCGCGCAGTCGTTCCGGCAGTGCAGGGTCGAGTTCGGCAGCCTCGTCGGAGACCCAGCGCAGCAAGCGCACATCGAAATCGCGACCACCGAGGTAGTTGTCACCGCCAGAGCCGACGACGGTGAAGCTGCCGTCGGTGTCACGCATGAGCACGGCAACGTCGCAGGTTCCGGCGCCGAAGTCGAAGACACACATCCGTTCACCCGGCGAGACGTCGTGACCCCGATACACGTAGTACCACGCGGCGGCCAGCGACTCCGACGCCAACCGGATCTGGTCCGGGCGGATGCCACCGCGTTCGGCGCCGTGGCGCAGGACGCGCTTGCGACGCTCGCTCCACTTGTCGGGGTGGGTCAGGACGACCGAGTCGAATGCCGGCAGTCCGCTGTGCCGCAGCGCCGCGTGATGGACGTGACGAAGGACCGCACCGATCAGATCCTCGACCGGCCAGAAGCGATCACCGAGTTCGACCTCGCCCTCGGCGATGCGGGACTTCGGGGTGCCTTCGAAGGCATCTGGACGCTGCAGCCGACTCGCGATGGCCGCGGCGCCGACGGACAGCGAGTCGCCGTCGGCGAACACGGCCGACGGCATTGCGACTCCCTCGCGTGACAGCGGCACGACGACGGGTTCGGCGACGCCCACGCGGTAGGCCGCGGCGGTGTTGCTGGTGCCGAAGTCGATGCACAGCCGCCGTTTGACGTCCTCTGGCACCGGGCACCTCCTCTGTACAGAACACTTTCACACGCGCCGCGGCGATCTGCCCATGGTTCCACACCCGGACACCTGGCAGCCTCTCCGCCGGCTGAGCAGTCTATGGAGCGGGACGGGTGCGCAGCACCGTCGCGATCGACTTGCGCACACCGTCGATGGCCGTCACCTGGGTGCGCAACTCGTTGACCGTCTGCTGACGCTGCGCGGTCGACTTCTTGGATTCCGCGGCCGCCTCGTTGATGATCGCCGTCGACTCGGCGATCCGCTTCTCCAGGAGCGCGCCATAGGCGATGCGCAGTTCGCCGACCGCCTGGCCGTTCATCGCCTTCAGTTGTGACCGCAGATCGGCCTTCATGTCGTTCGCGGCCTTGGTCAGCCACTTGCGGTGGTTCTCCTTGCCCACCCGCGAGGCCCGGAAGCCGATGACGATGCCCGACCAGATGGGCACGGCCACCAGGTTGACGCCGGGGATCAAGGCGAGCGGCCCGCCGGCGGCCATGGCACTGAGCAGGATCGGATCGACCATGTTCTTCCACGGCGACACCTTCTGCTGCCCGCGCAGGGCCAGCTCGTCACCCTCCGACAGCCGCGTCAGCACCGACCCCCGGATCTCGGCGTCGTCGAACAGGTCATCGGCGATCTCCTCCACACCGGCCACGAACATCTCGCTGACGGTGCGCGCGGCCGCTTCCAGGTCGACGGTCATCTGCCCGACCAACTCCTTCGACGCGCGGTGCGGTTCGTAGAACTTCAACTTGTCGATCCGCATGGACCACTGGGTCACCAGGGTCTCGAACTCGTCGCGCAGCAGGTCGTCGGCTCGGACCGCCAACTCGGTCAGTTGCTGCTGCAACCGGTGCGCCCACTCCTGTTTTCGCGCCCGAAGTTGTTGCAGCCGATCACGTTCGGCCTCCACCTCCGCTTTGATCTGCGGGGCGGCGGCGGTCGCCTTGATCTCCAGCACCAACCGGCCGCGTACGTCGTCGAGTCCGACGAAGGTCACCTGCAGGGCGTTGCGCACGGACGAGTCTGCCGAGCCCCGCACCAACGACGTGAGCGTGTGTGCCAGCTCGGCGATACCCGACGCGTCCAGCGCGCGTCGTGCTCGTTCGGGGTCGGTGATCGCGGTCGCCTGCTCGGCGATCCGATTGGACACACCGATGATCGGGATGTGCGCGAAGCGCGGGGCGTGGCTGGTGATGAGGGCGCGGTTCTCGGCGACGATCGTGCGCCACTGCCGCATCACCAGGTCGATCTTGGTGACCACCAGCACCACCGAGGCGATCTCCGCGCTGATCGTGTTGAGGAAAGTCAGTTCCGGGGCGCTCATGGGGGCGGTCGCGTCGCACACCATCAGCAGGACGCCGGCACCGCGGGAAGCCGTCACCGCCGCCTGGACATGTTCGGCGACCAGGGAACCGACCCCCGGTGTGTCGACGATGATCGTGTCGGGCAGCAGGGTCGAATCGATGGCGACGCGCGCGCCGACCACCGGCAACCCGACCGTGCCCCCGTCCGCGGCCTCGTCGGCGACGATGGCGGCACCGTCGGCATGACGACCGTCGACGGTCACCCACTCGGACAACTCGGCGGCAGCGATGGTCCGGGTCAGTCCAGGGAACTCGATCTCTGCGGCACCCAGGTCGAGGTCCGGCGTGGCCGGGACGAACCGGACGTAGACCGCGGTGGTGATCTCGGTGTCGACCGGAGCCAGACCTGGTTGTCCGGCAAGGACATTGACCAGAGAACTCTTCCCGCGGCTCACCTCGCCGACCACCACCACACTGCCCTCCGGGGCGGGACGCGCCCGCACCTGCAGGGCCCGTTCGGCAACCTCGCCCTCGCCGTGTTTGCGGAGCAGGTCGAGCGCGCTCTGCAGCACGGCATCGGCATTCACGGTGGCCTTGCCCGCAGCGGGTTCGGCTTTGCCGGCGACCTTCTCGCTCATGAGGTGCACTCCGTTCTCATGTCACACAGGCTCACACATCAACTGGCCCAGAGGCCGCGGCGCACCAGCTGATAGGTCTGCTCGAGCACCAGCAGCGCCTCCCGCTCGGCCGACGACGCGGCCAGCGACCGGCGTGCGCGGGCGTCGGCGGCGCGTTGGCGCGCGACGTCCTCGATCTGCGCGGGCGGGGCACCCGGCGGCAACGACAGCAACTGGTGGACGCTGCGCACGGCGATGGCGTAGGTCAGTTCGCCGATCACGTCGCTGTCGGGCTGCCAGCGGGCCAGCGACTCCACCGCGGCCACCTCGCGCAAACGATGTGCCTCCGGCGTGCTCTCGGTGTCCTCGATCGCGCCCAGGATCGCGTCCCGATTCGGGCTCCGGTAGGCCGCCGCCCGCAGCTCGGCGATCGTCGTCCGCGCCTTGAGCACGTCGCCCACCGCGACGAATCGTCGCCCGATCGCCAGACGCAGTTCAGCGAGACCCGACGCGTGGTGACACCAGTCGCAGAACGCCTGCGCACCCTGTGCGGCAATCTCGGCACCCGCATCCATCGCGTAGGCCCCGACGAGTTCTTCGACACGCGCGAGGTCGTCGACGGACACACCGGGTGGCGGCGGGACACTGCCGTCGAGGATCGACAGCAGCTCCCAGCTCTCGATCTGGCCCCGACGCGCGATCTGCGCGGTCTCCCGCTCGGTCAGCCCACAGACACCCGCCTCGGCCATCAACCCGGAGATCGCCACCACGGCACCCGCTATGGCTCCGAATCGGCGCCAGATCCGGCGGGCGATCTCCTGCGCCTTCACCATCGGCGCGTCGGCGGCGATCAGATCCGCTTGGGAGAGAACGAGAATGGTGTTCTGGGCCGACGCTCCGCAGGTCTGGAGGAACTCCACCTCGTCGTCCTTGGGACCGGCCGCGTCGTCGAGCAGGAACAGGATGACGTCGGGGCGGGGCAGGCCGCCGCGCGGTGTCGTCGACCCACCGCCGAACACACGTCGCGTCGCGATTTCCGCGGTGCCGGTGAAGCCCGACAACCCTGGTGTGTCGATCACCTGGAAGGTGTCGCGCAGCAATCGCGACGGAATGTAGGCGACGGCGTGGTCGATCTCCTCGGGTGCCCGGCCGAGCTCGCCGCGCATCGGGCCGGGTAACTCCTCGACCGAACCGTCGAGGCCGATCACCTCGATGCGCTGCGGCGACCCGGCCGCGTAGAGGGTCGCGACCTGTGTGCACTCCGCACGGTCGGTCGGCGCCACCCGATCCCCGACCAGGGCATTGAGCAGCGTCGACTTGCCCGAGCTGACCCGTCCCACGAGCGCGACGGTCAGCGGATGGGCCAACTGGGCGCGCAATCCGCTGACGAGTTCGGCATCGCCGGAGATCTGCGCCACCTCGTCGAGCAACTGCTCGATCCTGCCCCGCAGGGTGATGCGCCGGCCCACGCGATACCGCCTTCGGATAGTCGGGAACTTTTTCGCCGCCCCGTCTCTCCAAGAGGATATGACGATCAGGAGCAGCAGCGATGACCGATACACCCGATGACTTCGACGCGTGGTTGATCGCCAACGACCCGGGCGCACTGACCGTCCCCGACGACGTCTGGGCGACCACGTTGGCCGGCTCCTTCGATCCGGCGCATGAGGTCGACGATGATCTCACCGAGCCGGTCGGCGAAGAGACCGACGTCGATGTCGACTCTCCCGAGGTGGAGACGGTCGACGACGACGCCGACTTCGTCGTCGACGACGCGGGGGTCTGGGACGAGGCCGCGTCGTTCGACGATGACCACGATGCGGCAGCTGCCGACGATGTCGACGACATCGACATCTGACCTTCACGTTACGGCCGCTGCCCGAAGTACCGGAAATGTCGGATGAACTGCGGCAAACCCGCACCGGCTCTACCATGAGCGGGTGCCCGCCCGGACCGGCTCCCACCCACGTTTCGAGGCCTGACATGCCGTCATCGGAACCCATCGCCCCAGGGCTGGAAGCTGCCGAGAATGGTTCCGCAGAAACCGAACTCATCGATCGTGCGCGTACGGGTGATCAGCGCGCCTTCGGTGAACTCGTCGAGGCGCAACGCGACCGGATGTGGGCGATCTGCTTGCGCATCACGGGCAATCCGCACGACGCCGAGGATGCGCTGCAGGACGCGCTGGTCGCGGCGTGGCGCGCCATCGGCCGGTATCGCGGCGACGCCAAGCTGTCGACCTGGCTGTTCCGTATCGCGTCGAATGCTGCACTCGCCCAGATCCGCAAGCGCCCCGACACCGACGACATCGACGACCACCAACCGGTGTCGACGGTCGACTTCACGTCCGGCATCGTATTGTCCGACCGCATCCAGGACGCGCTGAGCCGGGTGCCGGACGCATATCGGGCCACGTTCGTCCTGCGCGTATACGGCGACCTGAGCTATGCCGAGATCGCCGAGGCGCAAGGCATCGGCGTCCAGACCGTTCGCAGCCGGATCTCCCGCGCGCGCGACATCCTGCAGGACCTGTTGGCGGACGTGCGATGAGTGCCCGTGCCTCGCCGCCGAGTCTTTTGCAGGGACCGGGAACATTTTCGAACTCCCAGCACTCCAATCGATACAACATCAATCGGCAACACCAACCCGATAGGACCGAACAATGACCGAACCAACCCCCGTGGACGTCGACGGCGACGGCGTGACCGATGCACTGGTGGTCGACACCGACAATGACGGCGTCGACGACGCCGTCATCACCGACGTGAACAACGACGGCCTCGTCGAGATCTCCGTCGACACCAATGAGGACGGCGAAATCGACGCCGTCGGTTACGACGTGGACGGTGACGCCGAGGCCGACGTCATTGCGGTCGACACCGACTTCGACGGCACCTTCGACACGGTTGTCGACTCGGAAGGCAACGAGGTCGCCGACGCCACCGTCGACGAAGATGGCAACGTCGACGTGTGATGTAGCGTGACCCCGGAGAATCCCGGTGTGCCCAGGCACACCGGGATTCTCGGTGTGAGCGCCGAAGGGCGCAGGCGCACGAAAGGCGGTCCCACGACTGGTGGGACCGCCTTTGCTGCGCCTGCCGGTCAGTGCAAGAACTTGTTGCAGATTCCGGTGGTCACCCGCGAGTTGACTCGCTGGTGGATCCAGTAGCAGTGGCTCGGCAGGCCCCGGGCGTACTGACCGTTGATCTGGTAGCACCGGAAATTGCTCAACGAGCAGTAGAAGATGAGGAACACGCGCTTCAGGTGGTAACGAGGACCGAAGCTGTCCTCGATACCCGCGATGATAGGTCTTGTCATCAACATCACCACAGCGAAGGACCGACATCATGGACTGGACACTCGAAGTCGCTTTTCTCCCCGTCACCGACGTCGACCGGGCAAAGGACTTCTACACGCGCGTCGGATTCCACGCCGACCACGACCAGTCCCCCAGTGACGACATCCGATTCGTCCAGATGACACCGCCTGGATCGGGATGTTCGATCGCCTTCGGCAAGGGCCTGGTCGACGCCGCACCACCGAATGCCGGCACCCTGATGCTCTGCGTCTCCGACATCAACGCCGCCCACCAACACCTCGTCGACGCGGGCATCGAGGTCAGCGACGTCGACATTCAGCCGTGGGGGCACTTCGTCTACTTCGACGACCCCGACGGCAACCACTGGAACGTGCAGTTCCTCCCGTACCGCGACCAGGGCTGATCAGACGTGTTCGTCGCCGACCCTCTGACCTACCGAAATCCGTACGTGGCAGCCCAGCCGAGTGCACAGTGCGTCTCGTCGGGCTGACAGGTACAGCTTTCCGAGGGTGGGGGTCGGCGATGCCGGCCGGCGCGGTTGGCGATACTGGCCGGGTGCGCGACGACTCGTTTCTGAACCTGGCCGCCGGCGGCGGCATCCGCCCCGTGGCCGACACCACCGAGATCGAGACGGCGGTCCCGGTGTGGACCGCGGCCATCGGCATCCTCATCGTGCTGGCGGTCGCGATGGTCTTCGCCGGGGTCGCCAGACTGGTATTGCGCCGCCACGCACACCTCGAACTCACGACATGCATCGTGCTGTCGATGCTCGGGTCGACGGTGGGACTGCTGGTCGCCGGCCTCATCGACCGTCACATCCGGGTGCTGAATCCGGTCACCATCCTGTTGGCGCTCGCCGGGTCGATCGTCGTGGTCGCGATCTACGGCGCCGTCGCCGCCCGCTTCCAGCGTCAACAGCACGCCCCGATCACCGACCTCATCGCGCAGGGCGAGTCCGACCGCGTCGAGTTCAAGTCCACCGCGCGCATCAATCTGCGCACCGGACAGAAAGATCCGAAGATGGAGCACGTCATCGCGAAGACCATCGCGGCGTTCGTCAACGCCGACGGCGGCACACTCCTGATCGGCGTCGACGACGACGGCACACCTCTCGGTCTCGACCCCGACTACGCGACGCTCAAGGTCCCCGACGCCGACCGCTTCGAACTGTGGTTGCGCGACCTGCTCACCACGACGCTCGGCCAGAACTCTGCCGCCTCCGTCGGGGTCTCCATCGAAGATGTTGCGGTTCAAGACGGTTCGCAGCCGGTCTGCCGAATCACCTGCGTACCTTCACCGCAGCCCGTCTACCTGAAGCCGGGTAAGAACGCACTACCCGAATTGTGGGTGCGCACCGGCAATTCCAGCCGCCAGCTCAACGTCGACGCCGCAGCCGACTACGTCATGCACCGTTGGCCGTTGGGTGCCGGTTCGGCGCTGGCAGCGCAGGCGCGCGCAGCGATTCGGTTCTCCGTGGAGCGGTAATCGTGTCATTCATCTGAATGTGTGGGGACACCCCTGGAACATTCCGGCGCCGGCGGCCCTCCTATCCACAGAACGGCACTCGAGCCGATCACCGCCCACACACAAGGAGAAGACATCATGGCAGGAACGAAGATCGACCTCGACGGCAACGGCACCACCGACGCCGTCGGCGAAGACTACGACAACAACGGCACCATCGACGGCCTGGTCACCGACGTCAACGGCGACGGACTGGTCGAGGTCACCTACGACCTCGACGGCGACGGCCAGTTCGACGACGGCGCAGCCTTCGACACCGACGGCGACGGCATCGCCGACACCGGCGCATTCGACACCGACGGCGACGGCGAATTCGAGACCGCCCTCACCGACACCGACGGAGACGGCGACCTCGACGTCCTCTGACACCCCCCTCCCCCGAATTCGGCCCCCGCTCACCACGAGCGGGGGCCGAAAGTGTCTTGCCGAACGGTGTCAATAGATCTCCGGACGACGGTCCCGCAAGTACGGGTACCGCGCCCGCGACGTCTCCAACACCGTTCGGTCGACGTCGAGGACCACAAGGGCCGACTCGCGACCGGCAGTGGCGATGCTCTCACTCGTCGGAGCGACGCCGACGCTACGCCCGCCATACTGCAGATCTCCTTCTGAACCACAGTAATTCGCGTAGGCGATGAACACTTGACTCTCCAGAGCTCGCGCCGGGAGCAGCACGTCCTGCACCACGTCGTAGGCGATCATGTTGGCGGTCGGCACACACACCACCTCGGCGCCGCGCACCGCAAGCGACCGCACGAGTTCACCGAATTCGACCTCGTAGCAGGTCAACAACCCGAGGCGCCATCCGTTCAGCGAAACGACAGGTGGCGCAACGTCGCCCGCATCGACCATCGCCCGGTCGACGTCGCCGAACAGGTGCGTCTTGTGGTGTGTCGCTACGACCGTCCCGCCACGGTCCACCAGCCTGATCGTATTGAATACCCGACCGTCGGAGCCGATCTCGGCGCACCCGTACAGCACTGCGACACCCGACCGGACAGCGATGTCGGAAACCCATTGGGCGATCGGACCATCCGGAGGCTCGGCGAGCGCGCGCACCGCGTCGGCACCGATGTTGTACCCGGTGACGAACATCTCGGGAGTGATCAGCAGATCCGCGGATCGTGCGGCGGCCTCCATCGCGGCCGATTCGAGACGATCGAGATTGTCGCCGACGCATCCTGGCTGAGACTCGCACTGCCAAAGCGCTATTCGGAGGATATCGGTCATTCGGTCACAACCCGATGTCGATCGGTCCGAGGTCGGCATAACAGTCGCCCGGACCGGGGTTGTCGGGGTGCGAGGCGCCACCGAAATGGTGGATCACACCCCATACGGCGTTGAGCGCGGTCTGCACCGCCCCTTCGACCCAGGCGGGCATGAACGACACGTCGTCGCCCGCGATGAAGATGCCGCGCTCGGCGTCGGGCAGTCGATCCTGCCCGTGGAAGTGGCCGTACATCCGCGTGTTGTAGCGATAGTGTCCGGGGAGCGCGCCCTTGAACGCCCCAAGGAAGTGTGGTTCGTTCTCCCAGCTGACTGTGATCGGCCGCCCGACGATGTGCTCGGCGATGTCGACGTCGGGATAGATCTTGCGTAATGCGTCCAGCGCCAACGAGACCCGCTTGTCCACCGGGTGCGGCAGCACCTTGAGCGCGTCGCTCATCCACGTGTAGCTCAGGCAGATGACGCCGGGCCGGTCGGGCCCGTTGTCGAACAGGTAGGTGCCGCGGGTCAACCGGTCGGTCAACGTCATGCTGAGCACATCACGGCCCGTCGCCGGGTCCCGGTCCAACCAGAACGGTCGGTCCACCATCACGAACGTCTTGGACGACTGCATGTACCGGGTACGGTCGAGGGCCATCCACAGATCCTGACTGAACAGGCTTTCGTCGCACTCGATCTCGGTCGAGAGCAGCCACGCCTGGCAGGTGGCGATGACGGCCGGGTACACGTGGGAGTGGCCCCAGGTGTCGACGATCTCGATGCGGTCCGGGCCGAGGCGGCGCACCGCGGCCACTCCCGCGCGGGGCACGCCGCTGTGCAGCGACGACAAACTCGTGCCGACGGGCCAATGTGCGATCTTGGGCGGACTCTCCGACCACAGCCGGCGCGGTAGCTGTTCGACGCCGCCGACGATGAGATGCTGATCGGTGTCGCAGTTGGTGACCACCACCCGAAAGATCTCCAGCATCGAGTTGGCGAAGTCGGAATCCCAACCGCCGGTGCCGAAGCCGACCTGGCCGAACAACTCCCGGTGACGGAAGCTCAGCGAACCGAACTCGTCGGAGGTGGCGAGGAAATCGTAGAAGCTCCGGTCGTCCCAATCGACCACCAACCGGTTCCACAGCTCTTTCAGTCTCGGGCGGTCACGCTCGCGAATCGCGTCCTGCAGCGCAGAGAATCCGGCAACGCGTTCCAGCGCACTGTCCCAGGCCTTTTCGATCTCGGTGTAGATCGGCGGCAGATCGTCGAGACTGCGGGCGTAGAGCGTTTCCCCACCGAGGTCGATGACGGTGCTGCCGGCCGCCTCGGTCAACGGATTCGGGAATGGACGCGTCCGCAGTCCGAACTTGTCGACGTAGTGGAAGAAGGTCGACGACGACGCCGGGAACCGCATACCCCCGAGCTCGGCGACCTCCGGTTCCCCGGGTACGAAGTGCTCCGACCGCAGGCGCCCACCGATTCGTTCTGGCTCGTAGACCACCGGCCGCAGCCCGATTTTCATCAGCTCGTAGGCCGCGACCATGCCGGCCATCCCCGCGCCGATGATGGCGACCTCCGAGCCGAGGGCATCCGGCGGCACCGACCCGATCCCCGACGGATGGGTGATCCAGTCGTCGTAGGCGAACGGGAAGTCGGGACCGAAGATCGTCACCGGCCGATTGGGCTGCACACCGTGAGAGTAGGACAGCACGGGCCGTCTCACCGGTCGTGGCGGGAGAATGTCGCGCCGGGAAGGCGCAGACCGGCATACGCTCACACACATGCACCGGGGTTCACACACAACCACGACGCGCATCGCTCTCGTAGCGATCACGACCGTCATCGTCGCGCTCTGCCTCGGGTTGCTCGCGCCCGATCGCGCAGGGTCGTCGCCCTCGGTCACAACGGCTCAGTCCACGATCACCGCGACCTGCGCCCGCCAACCGGTGACCCTCAGGGCCCACTGGTACATCCCAGCCCGACAGCCCACCGCGCTGGTGTGGTTGCAGCACGGGTTCTCACGCTCGGCACGCAACCTGGACACCATGGCGCGTGCCTACGCAGCCGGCGGGTTTCTGGTGGTGGCCCCCGATCTCGACTCCGTCAACCTCGCCGGGTGCGGGGTCGCGTACAACATCGCCGACAACGCCGCCTTCGCACGCACGATCGCCGACGTGTTCGGGCACGCCTCGGAACCCGACAGCCCACTCGCCCGCAGCCTTCGAAGTGCGGCAGCCTCGCGGCACCGCGACGTCGCCATGCCGGGGCCGATGATCTTCTCCGGTCACTCCGCGGGCGGCGAGTTCGTGCTGATGGCCGCCGACGCCCTGCGCATCGCGGACCCCACCGCCTACCGGCGCCTGCGGGGACTGATGCTGTTCGACCCGGTCAACTCGTTCTTCGGCAGCCACTTCGTCACCGCGGCCGCCGACCTCGCCGCCGCACGCCTGCCGATCCGGGTCATCGCGTCGCAGCCGTCGTTCTCCAACACCTTCGGCATCGGTGTGTCGATCCTGCAGCGCACCACGCACCAGAAGTTCCTGGGTGTGCGCCTGGTGACCGGCATCCACATCGACGTCGAGATGGAGTCGACGGACCTGATCGGGGTGTTGTCGGGGCTCGGTGCGCCCCGGCCACGCAACGGCCGGGTGATCCGCACCCTCGCCACGCACTGGTCGTCGGACATGGTGTCGCACACCGTGACCCCGGCCTTCTATCCCGGCGGCAGCTACTACCGATTCCTTTTGCGCACCAACACCATCACCACATTGCCGGTGGGCTGAAGCAGCACTCCGACCGGGTCAGCTCTTCCAGGTGTACAACGCCGCGTCCGACGTCGAGCCGCGCGAATCGAACGCCGTCACCGAGGCAGCGCTCACCGTGGCCGACGGATCGGTGACTGCGTATACACCGCACAGCGTGCGACCGTTCGTGTTACCGGTCAGATCCTCGTCCTTGCACGAGTCGAGCCGGCCGAACAGGATCAGCGAGGTTCAGTGCTGCTCCTCGGTCTCGTGCGAGTCGGTCAGCGTCATCGCACCGAACCCGGCGACCAGGCCGACGATCACCGCCAGGATCGCGTAGGTGACCCGCTCGCCGTGGAAGAACGAGGTCACCAACTCGTTGCTCCACACTCCCGCAGGCAAACTCACCGTCACAAGCGCCGCGATCAAGGTGCCGACCACAGCAGTACCGACACTTGTGCCGACTTCCTGCGCGGTGTCGTTGAGTGCGGTCCCAATCGACGTGCGATTCTCGGGCATCGCGGCGACCAGCGCGACCGCGCAGATGGTCATGACCGTCCGCAGGCCGATGGTGAGCGTGACCATGAAGATCGCGATCGGCAGGTAGCCGTGGTCGACCGCCCACGCAAGGCCGGCGAGTGAACCACCGAGCAGCACCGCCCCGACGAGGCACGCGATGCGATGTCCGTACTTTCGAGCGAGGCCCTCGGAGATCGGGGTCGCCGCGATCATCGTGATGATCATCGGCAGGTTCGCGAGCCCGGCCTTGACCGGGCTCCAGCCGTAGGCGTACTGGAAATGCAGGATCAGGCCGAACATCACGCCGGCCATCGCGATCGACGTGCCGATCTGGGCGATCGACGCCCCGCGGACCGTGCCGGACCGGAAGATCGTGAGGTCCAGCATCGGCTGCGACGCCCGACGCTCGTGCCAGATGAAGCCGACGAGCGCTAGCACGGCACCGACCGCGCAACCAAGAGTGACGATCGACGCCCAGCCGAATTCGACGCCGCTGGTCAGCATGTAGCACGCCAGTCCGATGGTCGCGATACTCAGCACCGCGCCGGGCAGGTCGAGCCGGTCGCCCGTGAGGTCTTCGGGGCGGTCGGCCGCGACGCCCATCCGCACGCCGATCCAGGCGATGAGCGCGATCGGCGCGTTGACGACGAGCAGCCATTCCCAGCTGACGTGTGCCAGCGCAGTACCGCCGAGCAGCGGCCCGAGGATGAATCCGCTCATGCCGACGACGATCATGATCGTCATCGCCCGCATTCGCAGCTGCTCGTCGTCGAAGAGCCGGAACACCAGCGAGTTGGTGATCGGGGCCATCGCAGCAGCAGCGACGCCGAGCGCGGCGCGAAGCGCAATCAGTTCACCTGCTGAATGGACGAACACCACCAGCAGGCTGATCAGGCCGAAGGCCGCGAGGCCGTAGAGCAGCACGCGGCGTCGGCCGAGCCGGTCGGCGGCCGACCCCGCGGTGAGCAGCAGGCCGCCGAAGGTCAGCGAGTACGCACCGGTCACCCACTGCAGCGCGGTGGTACCGCTGCCGAGGTCGCGGCCGATGGTCGGCAACGCGATGGTGAGCAGCGTGTTGTCGACCATCTCCACGAAGAACGCCAAGCACAGGGCGGCCAGCGGGATCCACGCGGCTCGCAGCGACCCATAAGTCCGGGTCGGGACTGTTTCAGTTACCGAAGTCATCGGAACACCTCCTATCGAACGTTGTTCGGTTATTGAACATGGTTCGAGAATAGAACGTTGTTCGGTCTTCTGGCAAGGCGCAATCGGAGGTGTGATGGGATAGACGGCATGGCACCCGGAGCAAGCCGCACTCGACGCCGCGCGTCGCACTCGCTCGACGCCGTGGTCGAGGCGGCCGTCGCGATCCTCGACGAGTCCGGCGAGCCGGCCCTGACCTTCCGCGCGCTCGCCGCACGACTCGGCGGCGGTGTCGGCAGCATCTACTGGTACGTGTCCAACAAGGAGGAGTTGCTCAATCTCGCGACCGACCACGTGATCGCCGACGTACTCGTCGAGACCTCGAGCCTCGACGCCGACGCCGACCCCCTCGACAACGTCCGGGCGCTGGCGGTGGGCCTGTTCACCACCGTCGCGCAGCGCCCCTGGCTCGCAGCATATTTCATGCGCAACACGACCATCCAAGCAAACGGATTGGTGTTCTACGAGCGCCTCGGCGAACAGATGATGCGCCTGAACCTCTCCCCCCGCAAGACATTTCACGCCGTGTCCGCAGTACTGGGCTACGTGATCGGGGTGGCGGCCGATCTCGGTCAGGTCCCGCCACCGGAGGTGGTCGACGGCGAGGTCGCGGCCGCCGATCACCTTCACGCCATCGCCGACCAATGGCGATCGCTGGACGCCACCGACTACCCCTTCATGCACTACATCGTCGACGAGTTCGACGGGCACGAGGGCATCGACCAGTTCCGTTCGGGACTCGAACTGCTACTGGAAGGCATTCGCCTGCAGGCGGATTCGGCCGAACGCACCTGACACCCGCTCCGAAATCTGTACGCCCGAGCCGAGCGAGGTGCACAGTGCACACGGCTCGGCTCCCGCGTACAGGTTTCCTACGCAGATTCCGCACAAAGCAAGTGGCCCCCGCACTCGCGAGAGTGCGGGGGCCGCTTGGTGTTTGGGCTATTGACTACCGGTAGTCGTTGGAGAAGCCGTAGTCGTCCAGCGGCACCGCAGCACCGGCCGGGGCACCGAAGGTGCCGTCCGGGCTGTAGTAGGTGTCGTCGTAGGACGGCACCGCGTAGGCCGCGGCACGCGCTTCCTCGGTCGGCTGAACCTGGATGTTGCGGTACCGGTTGATGCCGGTACCGGCCGGGATCAGCTTACCGATGATCACGTTCTCCTTGAGACCGATCAGCTTGTCGCTGCGGCTGTTGATGGCCGCATCGGTCAGGACACGAGTGGTCTCCTGGAACGACGCCGCCGACAGCCACGACTCGGTCGCGAGCGATGCCTTGGTGATACCCATCAGCACCGGACGTCCGGCCGCCGGCTCGCCACCCTCGGAGACGACCGTGCGGTTGGCCGCCTCGAACTCGGCACGCTCGACGAGCGAACCGGGCAGGAACTCGGTGGTGCCGTGATCGATGATCGTCACGCGACGCAGCATCTGACGCACGATGGTCTCGATGTGCTTGTCGTGGATCGACACACCCTGGCTGCGGTAGACCTCCTGGACCTCGTTGACCAGGTGGACCTGGACCTGACGGGGACCCATCACGCGGAGCACCTCGTGCGGGTTGGCCGAGCCCTCCATGAGCTGCTGGCCGACCTCGACGTGGTCACCGTCGGCGAGAAGCCGCTCGGAACCGTCGTCGTGCTTGAACACACGCAGGCGCTGACGCTTGGAGATCTTGTCGATGACCACTTCCTCGGAACCGTCGTCGGGGACGATGGTGATCTTGTAGAAGCGGTCGTCGTCCTCCAGGCGCACCCGGCCGGAGACCTCCGCGATCGGTGCGACGCCCTTGGGGACGCGCGCCTCGAAGAGCTCCTGGACACGCGGCAGACCACCGGTGATGTCGTCACCGACGCCACCCTGGTGGAACGTACGCATCGTCAGCTGGGTACCGGGCTCACCGATCGACTGGGCCGCGATGATACCGACGGCCTCGCCGATGTCGACGAGCTTGCCGGTGGCCATCGAACGGCCGTAGCACGACGCACACACACCGGTTCCGGTGCCGCAGGTGAGCACCGAGCGCACCTTGACCTGGGTGATGCCGGCGCCGAGGAGAGCCTCGATGGCCGGATCGCCGAGGTCGTGTCCACGCTCGACGATGACGTTGCCGTTCTCGTCGAGCGCATCGGCGGCCAGGGTCCGCGCGTAGGTGGAGGTCTCCACGTGCGCGTCGCGGATCAGCGTGCCGTCGGCCTGCTTCTCGGCGATCGTCGTGGTGATGCCACGCTCGGTGCCGCAATCCACCTCGCGCACGATGACGTCCTGCGACACGTCCACCAGACGACGGGTCAGGTAACCCGAGTCGGCGGTACGCAGCGCGGTGTCGGCCAGACCCTTACGGGCGCCGTGCGTGTTGATGAAGTACTCGGCCACGGTCAGGCCCTCGCGGAACGAGGACTTGATCGGACGCGGGATGAACTCACCCTTCGGGTTGGTCACCAGACCCTTCATGCCCGCCAGCGAGCGGATCTGGGTCATGTTGCCCGCCGCACCCGACTTCACGATCATCGGGATCGGGTTGTCATCCGGGTAGTGCGCCTCCATGGCCGCACCGACCTCTTCGGTGGCCTGCTTCCAGATCTCGACCAGGGCGTCGCGACGCTCGTCCGGGGTGAGCGCACCGCGCTGGAACTTGCGCTCCAGGCCGTCGGCCCGCTCCTCGTACTTGTCGAGGATCTCCGCCTTGGCCGGCGGGACCAGCACGTCGGCCATCGAGACGGTGACGCCCGAACGGGTGGCCCAATAGAAGCCGACATCCTTGAGCTTGTCGACGGTCTGGGCGACCACGATCATCGGGTAGCGCTCGGCCAGATCGTTGATGATCACGGCCTGACGCTTCTTCGGCATCTGCTCGTTGACGAACGGGTACTCCACCGGGAGCAGCTCGTTGAACAGCACACGACCCAGCGTGGTCTCCGCATCCCAGGCCTGACCGTAGCTCCACCCCTCGGGGAAGAGCTGCGCCTCGAGGTCGGCAGGCGGACGCTGGTCGGTCAGACGCACCTTGATCTGCGACTGCACGGTCAGCGCACCACGGTCGACGGCCATGATGGCCTCGGCCGGGCTCGAGTACACACCGCGCTCGACGTCGTCGGAGGTGGCAGGCGTGTACTCGCCGACCGCGCCCTCCTTGAGGGTGGTCAGGTAGTACAGACCGGTCACCATGTCCAGACGCGGCATGGCGAGCGGACGGCCCGACGCCGGCGACAGGATGTTGTTCGACGACAGCATCAGGATGCGTGCCTCGGCCTGCGCCTCCGCCGACAGCGGGAGGTGCACGGCCATCTGGTCACCGTCGAAGTCGGCGTTGAACGCCTCACACACCAGCGGGTGCAGCTGGATGGCCTTGCCCTCGACGAGCTGCGGCTCGAACGCCTGAATACCCAGGCGGTGCAGCGTCGGAGCACGGTTGAGCAGCACCGGATGCTCGGCGATGACCTCTTCGAGGACGTCCCACACGGCCGGGCGCTGACGCTCGACCATGCGCTTGGCGGACTTGATGTTCTGCGCCTGGTTCAGGTCGACGAGACGCTTCATCACGAACGGCTTGAACAGCTCGAGCGCCATCAGCTTGGGCAGACCACACTGGTGCAGCTTGAGCTGCGGGCCGACCACGATGACCGAACGGCCCGAGTAGTCGACGCGCTTGCCGAGCAGGTTCTGACGGAACCGGCCCTGCTTGCCCTTCAGCAGATCGCTCAGCGACTTCAGCGGACGGTTGCCCGGTCCGGTGACCGGACGGCCGCGGCGGCCGTTGTCGAAGAGCGCGTCCACCGACTCCTGCAGCATCCGCTTCTCGTTGTTGACGATGATCTCGGGAGCACCGAGGTCGATCAGTCGCTTGAGGCGGTTGTTGCGGTTGATGACACGGCGGTACAGGTCGTTGAGGTCGGAGGTCGCGAAGCGGCCACCGTCGAGCTGAACCATCGGACGCAGCTCCGGCGGGATCACCGGCACCGCGTCGAGGATCATGCCCAGCGGCGAGTTGCCCGACTGCTGGAACGCGGCCACGACCTTCAGTCGCTTGAGCGCACGCAGCTTCTTCTGACCCTTGCCGTTGCGGATGGTGTCGCGCAGCGACTCCGCCTCGGCGTCGATGTCGAAGGTCTCGAGCAGCTTCTTGATGGCCTCGGCACCCATCGACCCGGTGAAGTACTCCCCGTACCGCTCGACGAGCTGGTGGTAGAGCTTCTCGTCGATGATGAGGTCACGCGGGGCGAGCTTGACGAACTTGTCCCACAGCTCCTCGAGTGCGTCGAGCTCACGCTGAGCCGCGTCACGCATGCGACGCATCTCGCGCTCGGCACCGTCCTTGACCTTGCGGCGGACGTCGGCCTTGGCGCCTTCGGCCTCCAGCTCGGCGAGATCCTGCTCGAGCTTCTGCTGACGCTCGTTGAGATCGATGTCGCGCTGGTCGGCGACGGCCTTCTTCTCGACCTCCATCTCAGCCTCGAGGGTCGAGAGCTCGTTGTGACGGAGCTCGTCGTCCACCGAGGTGATGACGTAGGCGGCGAAGTAGATGATCTTCTCGAGATCCTTCGGCGCCAGGTCGAGCAGGTAGCCCAGCCGGCTCGGCACACCCTTGAAGTACCAGATGTGCGTGACCGACGCGGCCAGCTCGATGTGGCCCATGCGCTCACGGCGCACCTTGGCCTTGGTCACCTCGACGCCGCAGCGCTCACAGATGATGCCCTTGAAGCGCACGCGCTTGTACTTGCCGCAGTAGCACTCCCAGTCGCGAGTCGGCCCGAAGATCTTCTCGCAGAACAGGCCGTCCTTCTCCGGCTTGAGCGTGCGGTAGTTGATGGTCTCGGGCTTCTTGACCTCACCGTACGACCAGTTGTGGATGTCGTCGGCCGTGGCGAGGCCGATCTTCAGTTCGTCGAAAAAGTTGACGTCGAGCACTTGTTACCTTTCCAGAGCTCTGTCAATAAGGGTCGTCGGCAGGTCAGTTCGCGAGGTCGTCCACGGTGGCGGACTCGTTGCGCGACAGGTTGATTCCGAGGTTGGCCGCAGCGCGTTCCAGATCCTCGTCGTCGGTGTCGTGCATCTCGATGGCCGCACCGTCGGAGCTGAGCACCTCGACGTTCAGGCACAGCGACTGAAGTTCCTTCAGCAGCACCTTGAACGACTCGGGGATACCGGGCTCCGGGATGTTCTCGCCCTTGACGATCGCCTCGTACACCTTCACGCGGCCGACCACGTCGTCCGACTTGATGGTGAGCAGCTCCTGCAGGGTGTAGGCGGCGCCGTAGGCCTGCATGGCCCAGCACTCCATCTCACCGAAGCGCTGACCACCGAACTGCGCCTTACCGCCGAGCGGCTGCTGCGTGATCATCGAGTACGGCCCGGTGGAACGCGCGTGGATCTTGTCGTCCACCAGGTGGTGCAGCTTGATGATGTACATGTAGCCGACCGACACCGGGTACGGGAACGGCTCGCCGGAACGACCGTCGAACAGTGTCGCCTTGCCGTCGCCGTTGACCATGACGTCACCGTCGCGGTTCGGCAGCGTCGAGGACAGCAGTCCGGTCAGCTCCTCCTCGCGGGCACCGTCGAACACCGGGGTGGCGGTGTTGGTGTCGGGCTCGGCCGAGTACATGTCCTCGGGCAGACGCGACGCCCAGTCCGGAACCCCGCTGGCCACGTTGATGTTCCAGCCGGCCTTGGCGACCCACCCGAGGTGGGTTTCCAGGATCTGGCCGATGTTCATACGACGCGGTACACCGTGGGTGTTCAGGATGATGTCGACCGGGGTGCCGTCCGGCAGGAACGGCATGTCCTCGGCGGGCAGGATCTTGCCGATGACGCCCTTGTTGCCGTGGCGGCCGGCGAGCTTGTCGCCGTCCTGGATCTTGCGCTTCTGGGCCACGTAGACGCGGACCAGCTCGTTGACGCCGGGTGCGAGATCGTCGTCGTCGTCGCGGCTGAAGACGCGGACGCCGATGACCTTGCCGGTCTCACCGTGCGGAACCTTGAGCGAGGTGTCGCGCACCTCGCGGGCCTTCTCACCGAAGATGGCACGCAGCAGACGCTCCTCCGGGGTCAGCTCGGTCTCGCCCTTCGGGGTGACCTTGCCGACCAGGACGTCGCCGTCGCGAACCTCCGCACCGATGCGCACGATGCCGCGCTCGTCGAGATCGGCGAGGACCTCGTCGGAGACGTTCGGGATGTCCCGGGTGATCTCCTCGGCACCGAGCTTGGTGTCGCGGGCGTCGATCTCGTGCTCCTCGATGTGGATCGAGGTGAGCACGTCCTCCTCCACGAGCCGCTGGCTCAGGATGATCGCGTCCTCGTAGTTGTGACCCTCCCACGGCATGATCGCCACGAGCAGGTTCTTGCCGAGCGCCATCTCACCGTTCTCGGTGCACGGACCGTCGGCCAGGACCTGACCCGACTCCACGCGCTGGCCCTCGTCCACGATGGGACGCTGGTTGGCGCAGGTGCCGTGGTTGGACCGGGCGAACTTGCGCATCCGGTAGGTGTCGCGGGTGCCGTCGTCCGACATCACGGTGATGTAGTCGGCGGAGACCTCCTCGACCACACCGGTCTTGGTGGAGACCACCACATCACCGGCGTCGACGGCGGCACGCAACTCCATGCCGGTACCGACCAGCGGCGACTCGTTGCGCACCAGCGGCACGGCCTGACGCTGCATGTTGGCACCCATGAGGGCACGGTTCGCGTCGTCGTGCTCGAGGAACGGGATCATCGCGGTCGCGACCGACACCATCTGGCGCGGCGACACGTCCATGTAGTCGACCTGATCGGAGCCGACGAGCTCGACCTCGCCACCCTTCTTACGAACCGACACGCGGTCCTCGGTGAAGCGGCCGTTCGCGTCGACCGCGGCATTTGCCTGGGCCTTGACGTAACGATCCTCTTCGTCGGCGGTCAGGTAGTGGATCTCGTCGGTGACGACACCCTCGACGACCTTGCGGTACGGGGTCTCGATGAAGCCGAACGGGTTGACCCGCGCGTACACCGACAGCGAACCGATCAGACCGATGTTCGGACCCTCGGGAGTCTCGATCGGGCACATCCGGCCGTAGTGGCTGGGGTGCACGTCGCGAACCTCGAGGCCGGCGCGCTCACGGGACAGACCACCCGGGCCCAGCGCCGACAGGCGACGCTTGTGGGTCAGACCCGACAGCGGGTTGTTCTGGTCCATGAACTGCGACAGCTGGCTGGTGCCGAAGAACTCCTTGATCGCCGCCACGACGGGACGGATGTTGATCAGGGTCTGCGGCGTGATCGCCTCGACGTCCTGGGTGGTCATGCGTTCCCGCACGACACGCTCCATACGCGAGAGGCCGACGCGGATCTGATTCTGGATCAGCTCGCCGACGGTACGCAGACGACGGTTGCCGAAGTGGTCGATGTCGTCGACCTCGACGGGCACCTCGACACCACCGGGAACGGTCATGTACGTGGTGATGTGCGGATCGGCCTCGTGCAGACGCACCAGGTACTCGACGGTGGCGACGATGTCCTCACGGGTGAGGGTCGACTCGCCGAACATCGGGGTGTCGGTCAGACCGAGCTTCTTGTTGACCTTGTAGCGGCCGACGCGGGCGAGGTCGTAGCGCTTGTCCTTGAAGAACAGGTTCTCCAGGAGGTTCTCCGCGGACTCCTTGGTCGGCGGCTCACCCGGACGCAGCTTGCGGTAGACCTCGAGCAGCGCCTCGTCCTGGTTGGCGGTGTTGTCCTTCTCCAGGGTCGACATCATGATCTCGGAAAAACCGAAACGCTCGGTGATCTCCTCGGTGGTCCAGCCGAGCGCCTTGAGCAGCACGGTGACCGGCTGACGGCGCTTGCGGTCGATGCGCACGCCGACGGTGTCGCGCTTGTCGACGTCGAACTCGAGCCATGCGCCGCGGCCCGGGATGACCTTGACGGTGTGCAGGGTCTTCTCGGTGGCCTTGTCGATCGCGGAGTCGAAGTAGACGCCGGGACTACGGACCAGCTGGCTCACCACGACACGCTCGGTGCCGTTGATGATGAAGCTGCCCTTGTCGGTCATGATCGGGAAGTCGCCCATGAACACGGTCTGCGACTTGATCTCACCGGTGTTGTTGTTGATGAACTCCGCGGTGACGAACAGCGGCGCCGCGTAGGTCATGTCCTTGTCCTTGCACTCCTCGACGGAGGCCTTGACCTCGTCGAAGTGCGGGTCGGAGAAGGACAGCGACATCGATCCGGAGAAGTCCTCGATCGGGGACAGCTCGTGCAGGATGTCTTCGAGGCCTCCGGTCGGGTTCTCCTCGCCGCGCGCGATTGCTTTCGCGCGCCACTCCGGGGAACCGACGAGCCATTCGAAGGAATCGAGTTGGAGGTCGAGGAGGCCGGGTACCTCCAGCGGCTCGCTGATTTTGGCAAAAGACGCGCGATGCGGCGCGCCGGGGATGGTTGAGGTGGACTGGCGGTTGACTGCCAAGATGCGTCCTTCCAACACGACGTTTCACTACCTGGTTGTGCGGTGAGTGGCTTGATGGGCCGTTCGCTGGTGACAACCTGGATCGGCGATCACCGCAGCACACACAACGCGGTTCGTTGGAGAACCTGTAGTGGCCGTGAGGAGGATCAAAGATGGACAGGAGGCAGCCAGCGCAACGTCCAACTGTAGCAGAAAGTAGACGTACTTTGTCAAGCGCGTCTCGAAGCAACTGCGCGCCGGTGGCTGCCTTGCACGTCAATCGCTGGTCACAGCGTGGACCGACTTCGTCCCCACGTCAAGCGCTACGCGCATTTTTGTGGAAACTTTGTTGCCCGCAGCTCGGCGGGGCCTCTCCCGCCGACCGAGGTGCGGGCCTCGAAGCCCGCCGCCACAAAAAAGTAGGGGAAGAAACTCTTCCCCTACTCTTTGAGTCCTCCCCCGGAAATTTCTGGCGGACGACTGTGAACCTCGGGGAAGAAACTCCTCCCCTAGATTTTGTGGGTACGACCCAAGGGCATTTCCCCAGTTCAGAGGATGGCCACCAAACTCGACGCCTCAGCCGCCGGTGCTGAGCGTCAGGATCTTGTTGATGATCCAGTTGTCGCCCGAGCGTTCGGCACTGATCTCCAGGGCCGGGACACCGCTGTTGACGGCCATCCCGTTGATCGACTGGCTGACGATGAGGCTGGCCAGCACGGTGCCCTGGCCGTCCTCGGTCAGATTCTTGACGCCGATCGAATCCACGCGACATTCGGCGACCATGTTGGTCTTGGTGATCAGGTCGCGCTGGGTCGGCACCACGGAGTCGAAGTTCTTGCGGGCCTCTCCGGACAGGACGGCGTGGGCTTGGCGCACCCATTCGTCGACGTTCGGGCCCTGGTAGGCGATGGCCGTGCAGATCTTGGCGCCGACCTGCCCGGACAGTTCGGCCGTCGCCGATGTGTCGATGTACGCGCGGTTCGGTCCGATGTCGGCACCCGGATGGGCCGCTGCGATGGCGGCAAGCACCGCGAGCACGGCGGCCACGGCCGCGAGAATGGCGACCGTGCGCCGGCTGAACCAGCCCCGCCCGGTTGCCAGTTGGCGTCCGAACCCGGTCACGGCCGCCGACCCCGACTTTGCACGTGCGCTCGCCGGGCGCTTGGCGTCCGACGCAGGACCACTCTTCGTCGGCGGGGCGTCCGCGCCGGAACGCAGGGTCGAGACCCGCGACACCGTGCGCGTCTTGCCCGTCGGCTTGTCCAGGGTCACAGCCTCGGTGGCGTCGGCCTTCGCAGCGCCGGCGTCGGTGTCCGGCTCGGCACTGGGTGCCGCGTCCGTCTCGGTCTCTACGGTCTCGGCCTCGTCCGCGGGTACAGTCTCCGCGGTGTCGGCGTCGTCTGAGATCGCAGGGTCGTCGGCACGTTCGATATGCGTCGTGTCCGGTTCCGGATCGGTGCCGGTGGCGGGAGCAGCGACGTCCGCCGCGACGTTAGCGCCGGACTGATCGGCCGGGTCCGGCTGCGCGGGACCCGACGACCAGTTGGAGTCGTCGACGTTCGACCGCGACCCGGCGACGCGTGGCCGGTATCCGGGAGTGCGTGGTGTGCGCGGTCCGATACTTCGTGGTCGTGGACTACGTGGTGCCATCAGTTCCCACCACCTTGGGGCGGGGTCACCGGCGTGCTCGGCGTGGTGCGCTGACCGGGTTGTTCCTGCACGGCCATACCGTCAAGCGGGAAGACCGTGTCGGCCTTCCACGTGCCGTCGGACCCCTTGTTCATGTGCAGAAGAAATCCCATCGTCACCGGGTCCGACTGCTTCCCGTCGGCGCTGCCGACCACGTTCACGTACACCTGGACCTTCGCGGTTCCGTCGTCGGCGTTGACCTCGGTCGGAGCCGAGCTCTTCACCGCACCGGTTGTGATCCGCTTCTGGTTGGCGGCCTTGCGCAGGGGGTCGATCAACGACGCCTGGATCTGGTTGTTGACCTGGGTGAGCGCCCCACCGGTGAACGATGCGTTCAGATTCCTCTGCCACTCGTCGAGGCGCGCAGGATCGATGGTGGTGACGTTGACCATGGCCTGTTCGGCGGCGGCGGTCGCCTCGTCGCGGGCCTGCTGGATCGGCTTCTGGACAAAGTAGGCCTCGTAGGCCTGGTATCCGAAGAATCCCGCACACGCCACGGCCACAGCGACCGCAACGATCGCCAGCACCCCCACGATGTTGCGGGGCCGGCGATCGGCGTCGTTCGCCGTCGGCTGCTGCGCGTCGTTGCGCGGGTTCTTGTCAGTCTTCATCGGCCGTCACTGTAACGATCGCACCTGAGAACTTGCCAATCCGCGATGGAATCGACAGGCCTGCAGGCCGACCTACTTCTGGTGGACACCCAACAGGATCGCCAGCTGGGTCGCGAGCGGATTCAGGTTGAGCTTGTCGGGGTCTTTCTTCGGCGTCTTGTCCCACGGCTGCGGGTAGGCCGGATTGGAGTACTTGGCCCGCTCCGCGCCGCGCACCCCTGTCGGATTGCCGAATGGCACAGTACATTTCGCGTTCGTGTTGAACGGGAACTCGTCGTAGTGGACGTTGAAGGCCGGGTTCTGGGCCTTCATCCGGTCGATCATCGCCTGGGTGCCCTCGTAACCGCGGGTACACGACGCCGGGTTGTTGGTCTCGAGCACCACACCGAAGTGGATCTGACCGTCGCCGGGCGCGGGACTGTAGCTGCCCGCCGACAACGCCGAGAGCATCGCAAAGGTCGGCGACACCGCGAACGACGTCGGTTCGATGGTGCGCACCACCTGCGACAGGTCGCTCACGACCTTGGCGATGTCGCCGCCGTTCTTCTGGATCAGGTTGGAGACCTGCGTCGCGGCCAGCGTTCCGGTGGTCAGCAGTCGGCGCAGATCCGGATCGGCGGACTGCAGCGTCGCGGTGATCAGGTTGATGTTGCGCGACCACGCGAGGATCTCGTCGGACTGCTCGGCCTGGGTGGCCAGCACGACGTTGGAGTCCTCGATCAGTGCGACGGTCGCGCCGAGGTTCTCCACCCCGGCCCGGCTCAGCCGAGAAAGCGAATCGACGAGTCGGGTGAGGTTCTCGCTCTGCCCGTTGAACGCCTTGCCGAGCTCAGTGATCACCGTGTGCAGGTCGTCCACCGGGATCGACGACGTGAAGTCGATCGCGGAGGCCACCACGTCCTCAAGCGGCGGCGGGAGTTGCGTGTGTTCGCGTGTGATCGTCGAACCGTCTTCGAGGTAGGGCGCACCGCTCGAGCGCGGCTGCAGGTCGACGAACTGCTCACCGATCGCCGACCGGGAGGCCACCACGGCCACCGCCGATGCCGGGATCTCCGGGCCGCCCGAATCGAGGTCGAGGGTGACGTCGACTCCCGTCTGCGTCAGTTTCAGCTCACCGACGCGTCCGACGGGCACACCCAAGTAGGTCACCTCGGCGTTGGTGAAGATGCCGCCGGAATCGGCCATCTGCGCCGTCACCTTGTAGGTCCCGAATCCTGCGAGCTTGTCCAGCCGCGCGTACCTGGCACCGACGTACACCATCGCCACCAGCCCGACGATCACGAACACGATCAACTGGATCTTGACGAATCTGCTGATCACGGCTGCACCCCCAGCATCGCGAGCGGACCGTCGAAGAATCGCTGGCCCGGCTGCACCGGTTTCGGCAACGACGCCGGATACGTGCCGCCCGACGGTGGTGTGTTGGGCCCCGGCCGCGAGTTGGGCGCAGGCGGCAGCAGGGTGATGGTCGGCCAGCCGTACCGCGGGCCGTTGCCGCCGTAGTACGGGTTGGCCGGGTTGACCGGAACGTTCACTCGCGCGTTGGGCGAGTACTTCGGCCTTCCCTGCCCGACGCCGAGCGCCTCGAGCTGGTTGAGCAGCCGGAAGTCGAGCGTCATGAACAGGTTGGCCGAGTCGCCGTGCACACCCGGCAGAATCCAGTCCGGGAACGGAATGGTCAGCATCAGCGGCGCGGCGGTGATCAGATCGGGCGCCGACTTGGCCAGCTGCGTCAGGATCGGACGCAGCGCCTTCAGGTCGGTGATCAGCGCCTCGCGTGACTTGCCGAGGACATCGGTGCCCACCTGGCCGAGCTTGTCGAGCTTGGTCAGCAGGTCGACGAACTGCGGCCGCTGCTGCTCGAGCACCTCGATACCCGCGGGCAACTGCTTGAGGATGCGGTCGATCTGAGCAGTCTGAGCAGCCGTGCGAGTCGACAACGCAGCCAGGCCGTCGATGGCCCGGATGATGTCGTCGCGCTGACGGTTGAGGCCGGTGATGAGGACGTTTGTCTGCTTCAGCAGGCTCCGCACCTCAGTGGTACGGCCACCGAGCACCTTGTTCAGTTCGGTGACGATCGGCTGCAGCTGGTTGAGGCCACCACCGTTGAGCAGCATCGCCAGCGCACCGAGAACCTGCTCGATATCGGTCGCGGTGCGCGTCCGGGTGAGCGGGATCGGCTGATCCGGGTTCTGCCGCGGCGCGTCGGCCGTGTTCGGCGGTTCGGCCAGCGCCACGAACTTCTCGCCGAGCAGCGACGTCTGCTGAACGCTGGCCAGCGCCTTGTCCGACAGATCGACCTCGTTCTTCACCTCGACGGTGACCTGAGCGAACCACTCCTGACCCGGCACCTCGATCTTGGTTACACGGCCGACCGGGATGCCATTTTGCTTCACCATCGACTGCGGCACCAGGTCGAGGATGTTGTCGAACTGGATCTTGTAGGTGCGCGGGTTGTCGCCGGTGTCGACACCGCCGGGCAGCGGGATCGACTGGATGCCGTTGCTCCCGCAGCCGGCGATCGCGAACACCATCGACAACAGCACGGCCACGGCGGCAGCTCGCGTGACGCGACGCGGAACCGCTCGCACGATCGGGACGGGACGGGTCATCAGTTGCCTCCCCGCGGTGTGCTCGACGCCGGGGTGCGCGACGGTCGTGTCGACGGCGTCGCAGGTGCCCGGGTCGACGTCGGGGTCGTGAGGTTCGGATCCGGGTTGCCCGGCACGGTTCCCGGCACCGGGTAGCGCTGCAGCTTGTCGTTGCTCATGATGCCGAACGGCAGCACCGGCAGAAGCGGTTCGAGCACCCGGTTCTTGATCTGCCTACCGATGTTCTCGCACTGGCTGATCAGCGGCGCGAGCCTCGTGCTGAACTGCACGAAGGCCGGGTTGCCGGGCATCAGCTTGCCGAGGTCGAGCAGACGGCACTGGGCGCCGATCAGATCCTGCAGATCCGGGATGGTCAGACGCAGCGCCAGCGTGCCGGACTCGGCGTCGTAGGCGTTGATCAGGTTGTTCAGCGTCACCGGCAGCACCGTCAGGATCTCCTTCAAGGAGTTCCGGGTGTCCAGCAATGCCTGCGTCGTCGGCTGCAGATCCTTGACGGTCTCACCGATCTGTTCCCGATTGTCCGCGATGAACGTCGCGACATCGCCGAGCGCGAACGACAGCCGGTTCAACGACGTCGCGAGCTGGTTGCGCTCACCCGCGAGGAACGTGTTGAACGACGCCATCTGCGTGTTGAACTGACGCACCTGCGCGTCGTTCTGCCGCAGCGCGCCGACGAACACGTTCAGGTTCTTGATGGTGTCGACGAGGTTGCCGCGCGAATCGCTGAGGGTGGTCGAGGCCTTCGACAGGTTCTCGATCGCCTTGCCCAGCGCTTCGCCGTTGCCCGACAGGTTGTCGGCACCGGTGGCGATCACGTCGCTCACCGCGCCGTTCTTGTTGGCGCCCTGCGGTCCGAGCGCGTCGGACAGCTCCTTGACACTCCGATAGATCTGGTCGACCTCGACCGGAACCAGCGTCTTGTCCAGGCCCAAGGTGATGTCGTCGGAAGCCTTGGGACCACCTGTGTATGCCGGGGCCAGCTGGACGTAGCGGTCGGCGACCACCGACGGAATGATCTGTACCGCACGGACATCGGCGGGCAGGTCCACACCACGATCGACCGTCATGGTCACCTTGACGGTCTCCCCCTGCGGCTCCACCGAGTCGACCTTGCCGACCGCGACACCGAGCACCCGCACGTCGGAACCCTCGTAGATGCCGACCGTCCGCTTGAAGGTCGCGGTGATCTTGGTGGTGCCCAGCGACGAGAACACCCACGACAGGGCACCCGCGAGGATCAACGCGAGAATCAGCCCGATGACGATGTAGACGATGTGCCGCGGCGTGAACCAGCGGCCCGGACCGGACGTCCGGGTGAGGTCGGGCGCGGTCATCAGCCGGCCTCCGTTCCACCGTTGTTCTGATCCGCCTTCTTGTTGGGCGGACGCGTGGTGTTCTGCTGCGGCAGACCCGGCGGCAGCAGGTTGACGACCACCTGGTCGAACCAGCGACCGTTGCCGAGCACGTTGGCGTAGAGCCGATAGAACGGCGCCATGTAGGTGATGGTCTTGCGCAGGTTCTGGTTCTGCGCGATGAGCAGCTGGTTGACGCCGTTGATCGCGTCGAGCGCCGGACCGATCTGCTTCTCGTTGTCGCGCACGATGCCGGTCAGCGAGGTGCTCAGACTGGTGGTGCTCGCGAGCAGCGCCGAGATGGAACGCTGGCGATTGTTCAGTTCGTCGAGCAGCTGTCCGGCACCCGCGATGAGGCGCACGAACTCCTCGTTGCGATCGGCCAGGATCTTCGATGTGTCCTTGGTGGCCACCAGCAGCCGCTGCACTTCCTGGTCGCGGCTCGCGATGGTCGACGACAGACGGGCGATGCCGTCGAGCGCCGGGCCCATGTCGCCGGCGGTACCCGAGAACGCATCCGACAACGTCCGCAGCGACGTCGCGACCTGCGTGGTGTTGATCCCGGGATCACCGCCGTTGGGGTCGCCGGTCAGCTGCTTGGCGGCGTCGGAGAAGGCCTCGACCACGTCGTAGGGAGCGACGGTGTCGGTGAGGGGCTCGTCGGGATCGGCCGGCTCGCTGCCGCGCGGGACCAGTGCCAGGAACTTCTGCCCGAGGATGGTCTTGATCTGGATCGACGCCTGGGTCTGGTTCCCGATCCAGGTGTTGTTCACCCGGAACGTGACGTTGACGCGGTCGCCGTCGAGCTCCACGCCGTCGACCTCGCCCACCTTCACACCGGCGACACGGACCTCGTTGCCCGGCTTGAGTCCGGCGGCCTCGGTGAACTTCGCGGTGTAGCGCGCACCGGCACCGACGAGCGGAAGCGACGTCAGATAGAACGACGAAATGGCGAGCATCAACAGGATGAGGATGCCGATCGCGCCGATGCTGACCGGGCTGCGCCGTCCGCCGAAGCGGCGATGCGGATGGGTCTGCTGCGGTTCCTGATCTTCGGAATCGGATGCGTTGGACTGGTCGGTCATCATTCTCACCCCCCTGGCTGTTCGTTGGCCCAACAGCGGGTTGCCGCGTTGGTGTAGAGCACGTGATTGATGTTGGGCAGCGGGATCAGCGGCTTGGTCAGCAACACCGACTTGCCGTTGCCGGCGACGACGTCGATGCCACACAGATAGAACTGGAACCAAGAACCGAAGCTGGCCGCGCGGCCGATCTTCATCAGCTTCACCGGCAGATTGTTCAACGTCTCGTTGACGTCGTCATCGCGGGCGTTGATCTGGTCGGCCAGGGCCTTCAATCCGGCAATGTCGCCCTGGATCGACGGCCGCGTCTGTCCGAGGATGTTGGCGGTCACGGTGGTCAGATTCGACACCGACGTGATCGCCGACCCCACCGAACCGCGTTGCGCCGCAAGACCGGTCACCAGTCGCTCGGTGTTGTCGAGGAGGCTGGTGAACTGCGCGTCGTTGCGGTTGACCGTCTCGAGCACCTTCGTCAGGTTGGTGATCAGTTCACCGATCACGGCATCCTTGTCGGCGATCGCATTGGTCAGGTCGGCTGTACTGCTCACCAGCGACGCGATCGATGAGCTCTGCCCGTCGAAGACCGCGATGATTTCCTCGGACAGCTTGTTCACGTCGTCGGCGGACAACTGCTGGAACAGCGGCCGGAAACCGTTGAACAGTTCGGTCAGGTTCACCGGCGGGTGGGTGTCACGCACCGCGGGATTGGTGCCGAACGTGTGTCCTTGCGAGACCGTCTGGGTGGGATCACCCGCGCCGCGTTCGAGGGCGAGGTAGCGCAGTCCAGTCAGGTTCCGGTAGCGGATGTAGAGCTGGGTGCCCGCGGGCAGGGAGTCGCGGTCGAGGTTGAACTTGACCAGCGCCCGCGACACCTCCTCGTTGCGTTCGGTCACCCGGACGACCTCGACGCCGGTGACCTGCCCGACGCGCACACCGGCGATACGTACGTCGTCACCGGGGTTGAGCAGCGTCGCATCGGTGAACTGCGCCGAGTACTCGGCGTCACCGTCGCCGCCGGCGTTGGCGATCGTCAGCGCGAGCAGACTCGTCGCGACGACAGTCACCACCGCGAAGATGATGAGCTTGGTGAGAGGTCCGACAATCGATTTCATTTGATGTCGACCTTCGCTCCCTGCAATGCGGCGCCACCGATCAGCGTCACCCAGGTGGGCACGTCCTTGGGATCCACCCCGCTGGTGGCCCCGTAGATCACCTTGAGCTGGTTGACGTAGTCGGGGTCGTCGTACGGGTTGGCCCGGATCGTGCCGGCCGGCATCGCAGCGAACTGCGGTTGCGGCAGCTGCGGCATCGTGCGCGGGCCGGGGTTACGGGACGGTGGCTGGTAGCTGCCGTCGGCGAGACCGCCGCCCGGGTACTGCGGGAAGGGACGGCCGTTGGTGGCCTTCTCGTAGCACACCGCGGGTGGGTCCAGATCGAATAAGCGCGGTTCGTCCTGGTTGGGCAGGTAGCGGCCGCGAGGATTCACGAACTGCAGGTTCACGTGCACGCCCGGGTTCTTGGTGCCCTGCCCGACGATGCGTCGTGACTCGGGGATCAGGCCGGCGAAGTTGCGGAACGTGCACACAAAGGTCGGTGACTGCTTGGCGAGACCCACCAGGAACGGCTCCGACCCTACGAACAGGTCGATCAGGTTTGCCCGGTTCTGCTGCAGCCACACGGTGGTGTCGGTCGCGGCGACACCGAGCGTCGCGATCAGGGTCCGCAGATCACCCTGCCGCTCCACGATCGTGTTGCTCGTCGTCCGGAAATTGTCGAGCGCGTCGACCACGTCCGGGAGGGCGTCGGAGTACGTCTGGGAGAACGACGCCAGCCCGCGCAACGTGCCCTGCAGGTCGGGCAGGCTGCGATTGATCCGGGTGAAGATCGTGTTCAGCTCTTCCAGCGTCGTCCCGATCTGTTCGCCGCGCCCCGCCAGCGCCGTCGACAACGAGGTCAGCGTGACGTTCAGGTCCTGCGGCGGGATCGCCTCGAGCACGGGGAGCAACTTGTCGAAGAGCTCTTGGACCTCTTTGGCGTTGCCGCTGCTGTCGGTCTGGATCACCGCACCGTTGCTCAGCGTCGGGCCGCCGGTGGTGTCGGGCACCTGCAGGGCGATGTAGCGCTCACCGAACAGGGTCTTGGGCAGGATGCGGGCGGTGGTGGACGCGGGCAGCGCGTCGGCCTTGTCCGGGTACAGACCCAGGATCACGTCGACGGTTCCGTCGGGAGCAGGCTCGACGTTGCGCACCACACCGACGACCATGCCGCGCGCCTTCACGTCGGCGTTCGTCGGCAGTGCATTACCGGTCGAATCCGTCTTGAGAGTCACCTCGGTGTAGTCGGTGAACGTGTTGTTGAACTTCATGACGGTCACCGCGAAGAACAGGGCGACGATGATGAAGAACACCAGACCGAGCAGACGTCGGCGCAGAACGGTCACGCGGCTAACCCCCCACTCGCACGGTCGTCGTCGTGCCCCAGATGGCCAGACCCAGGAAGAAGTCGAGGATCGCGATCAGCACCAACGCGGCACGGACAGCGTGTCCCACGGCCACGCCGACGCCGGCCGGGCCGCCACTCGCGTAGTAGCCGTAGTAGCAGTGCACCAGGATGATCACGAACGCGAAGACCAAGACCTTGCCGAACGACCACAACACGTCGCCGGGTGGCAAGAAGAGATTGAAGTAGTGGTCATAAGAGCCACCCGACTGACCGTTGAACACCGTGGTGATCACGCGGGAGGCGAGGTACGCGGAGAGCAGACCGAGGACGTAGAGCGGGATGACGGCCACGAAGCCGGCGATCACGCGGGTGCTGACGAGGAACGGGATCGACGGCACCGCCATGGTCTCGAGTGCGTCGATCTCCTCGGAGATACGCATCGCACCGAGCTGCGCGGTGAAACCACAACCGACCGTCGCCGACAACGCGAGACCCGCGACCAGGGGCGCCACCTCGCGGGTGTTGACGTAGGCGGAGAGGAAGCCGGTCAGCGCCTGCGAACCGATCTGGTCGAGCGCGGCGTAACCCTGCAGTCCGACGACCACGCCGGTGAACCCCGACATCAGCACCATCACGCCGATGGTTCCGCCGATCACGGCAAGACCACCCGAACCGAACGCGACCTCGGCGAGCAGCCGCAGCACCTCGCGGGAGTAGTGCACCAGGGTCCGCGGAATCCACGCGAGCGTGCGTCCGTAGAAGGACATCTGTTCGCCCGCGCCGTCGAGCAGTTTCAGCGGCTTGCCCGCGAACTTGCGGACCTCGTACGCGTAGTACTCGGGCCGGCTCTTGGCGATCGTCACCCCACCGTTACCGTTGGACATCGTCAACTTCCCTTCGGCGGGACGATCTGCAGATAGACCGCAGTGATGATGAGGTTGGCCAGGAACAGCAGCAGGAACGTGATGACCACACTCTGGTTCACCGCGTCACCCACACCCTTGGGACCGCCCTTGGGATGCAGACCCTTGTAGGCGGCGACGACGCCGGCGAGCACACCGAAGATCGCCGCCTTGAAGGTCGAGACGTAGAGATCGGGCAACTGTGCCAGCGCACCGAACGACGCGAGGTAGGCGCCCGGTGTACCGCCCTGCACGACGACGTTGAAGAAGTAGCCGCCGCCGATGCCGATCACCGCGACCAGCCCGTTGAGCAGCATCGCGACCAGCACCATGGCCAGCACGCGCGGAACCACCAGACGCTGGATCGGGTTGATTCCCAAGACCTCCATCGCGTCGATCTCTTCACGAATGGTCCGGGAACCGAGGTCGGCGGCGACCGCCGACCCGGCAGCACCCGCGATCAGCAGCGACGTCACCAACGGCGACCCCTGCTGAATCACCACCAACACGCTCGCCGCGCCCGTATAGGACTCTGCACCGAGCTGCTTGATCAGCGAACCGGTCTGCAGCGAGACGATGGCGCCGAACGGGATCGCGATGAGTGCCGTCGGCAAGATCGTCACACTGGCGATGAACCACGCCTGCTGGATGAACTCCCGCCACTGAAACGGGCGCACAAAAGTCTGGCGTGCAACATCGACGAAGAGCTGAACGATATTGCCGGTCTGTTCGAGCGCACCCGTACCGGCTTTCGCGATTCGATCGACGCCACGCGTGGTGGCATTGCTCATTCCTAGGTGCCCCGCCCTTCGTGACCCGACACATCACCCCGATTGGTGTCGATGGGTTGCGTCTGCGAGTTGTCCGGCACGCCCCACTGTTGGGTGGGCGCATCGTTGCCCGGATACTCGATCACGTCGGTTTTGGAATCGGCGACCGCGACTCCGCCGCCCCCTTTGACCTGAGTCCATTCGCCTGCGCCGCCGGAATACTGGCCGCCCGACTGCTGGGCCTCGCCGTGTGCCTGTGCCTCGGCGCGGAGCTGGTCTTCGTGCTCCATCGATTCGCGGATGGCCTGCTGGGCGTTCTGCGGCAGCGACGGCAGGATCTCCATCACCCGCTCACGGTGACGGGCGACCGCCTTGCGCTCGGGCATACCCGGATTGGGCTGCACCTGCGGAATGATCTCGGAGAAGTCGTCCTTGGTACCGCCACCACCGATACCGGCGGCCTGCATGGCCTCTTCCTGCTTCTGGACCGCCTCGTCCTTCTCCTCGGACATGCCGATCGGACCGAACCGGTCGCCGGAGAGGAACTGCTTGACCACCGGCTGCTCACTGGTGAGGAGCTGCTCACGCGGCCCGAACATCACCAACTCCTTACGGAACAACATGCCGATGTTGTCCGGGATGGTGCGGGCGATGTTGATGTTGTGCGTCACGATCAGGATCGTCGCGTCGATCTGCGCGTTGATGTCGATCAACAGCTGCGAGATGTACGCGGTACGCACCGGATCCAGACCCGAGTCCGGCTCGTCACACAGGATGATCTGCGGGTCCAGCACGAGTGCACGCGCGAGGCCGGCGCGCTTGCGCATACCGCCGGAGATCTCACCGGGAAGCTTGTCCTCGGCACCGGTCAGACCGACCAGGTCGATCTTCTCCATCACGATGTCGCGGATCTCGTTCTCCTTCTTCTTCGTGTGCTCACGAAGCGGGAACGCGATGTTGTCGTACAGCGACATGGAACCGAACAGTGCACCGTCCTGGAACAGCACACCGAACAGCTTGCGGATCTCATAGAGCTCTTTGGCCGAGCACTTGGTGATGTCGGTGCCATCGATGATCACCGACCCCTGCTCGGGATGCAGCAGACCGATCAGGGTCTTCAAGAACACCGACTTACCGGTACCCGACGGGCCCAGCAGAGCCGACACCTCACCCGACGGCAACGTCAGCGTGACATCACGCCAAATGTTCTGAGACCCGAATGACTTGGTGAGTCCTTCGACACTGACCTCTACACCCACTGCTTCCTCCAGACGATCGCTGCCCCCTGCGGCGGCCCCACGGTGCGGCCACACACGAACCGGTGCAATTTGTGGTTGGGGTCACTGTAGCGGACGCTCAGCCACCGATCCCCTCACCGGATCGTTTTCTCAGCGTTGGTCGCAGAGAAAGCTACCAGCCGGTAACCCTGCCTGCCGCATGAGGGTATCTCATGCTCTCGCCGTGAGGGAAGTCGGAATCGCACCAATTTTGTGACCGGCAGCGCAATAAGACCTGGTCATCTGTACAACTCACCGTCGGGCGCCGGAAAAGGTGTCCTACGCCACTTCCCCTGAACCCGTGTGAGCGAAAGCCACCACGCCCCGGCGAGCACGACGAGAAGCCAGATCAGCGACAGATCTCCGTAGATGACCTGCCACCAGTTCCAGTCCAGTTCCTTCAATCCGGTCTTAGGAAGGAACAGCGACGGCCCGGGCAGTTGCGCCACCAGCCCGAGCACGCCGAGACCGATGAACACCCGATCGCGCGCCCGGATGCCGACGACGAGGAAGACGAGGATGAACACCGACGTCAGCACCCAGTGGTGAATCCACGCCGCCGGAGCACCCAGCAGTGCCACCGCCGAGGCGACCAGCAGACAGAGCTCGACCTCACCGCGGTTTGCGAGCACACGGGCCAGGACAAGGCAGTAGATCGCGGCGACAATCGTGAACAACAGCCACCAGTGCGATCGGTCGGACTCGGACAGTCCCATCCGAGCCAGTACGCCGGCGATGCCCTGGTTGTAGGCGAAGGCGAGCCCACCGATCCGGTCGGCGTCGAACAGGGTCGACGTCCAGTACTTGTGCGAGTCCGACGGCGTGATCGCCCACGCGATCCCGGAGAAGAGAAGGAAACCCAGTCCGACGTTGAACGCGGCCCGCCACTGCCTGCGCGCGAGGTAGTAGATGACGATCACCGCCGGTGTCAGCTTGATCGCCGCGGCGAAGCCGACCATCAGCCCCCGATAAGGCTCCAGCCAGGCCGGCCGCCGGTCCCAGATCGTGTCGGCGACCATGAGCGCGACCAGCAGCAGATTGACCTGACCGAGGTCGAGCGTGATGCGGACCGGTTCCATCTGCAGGGCGACGGCGGTCAGGATCATCGACCACCCGACGGGGAGGTCGCCACATCCGACACGTCGCAGCAGCAGCCGGATCAGCCACCACACCACCAGGCATCCGGCGATCGCCATGACGACCGCACCCACCCGGACCGGCAACCAGCTCAGCGGCGCGAAGACCAGCGCCGAGAACGGCGGATAGGTGAACGGAAGGATCTGGCCGTCGTTGATCGTCGGCACGTTGCCGTCGTAGAGATGCGTGCCGTCCACCAGGAACCCACCGCCGTACCGGTAGACCTGGAAATCCACCGGCGGACCCCAGTACTTGATCGGCCCGACGTGGAACAGCCACGGCTGGGCGAACACCCGTGCCACTCCCACCACCAACACCACGGCACCAATGATGTTGAGGCGCTTGTGGGCACCGGTGAACACAGCAGGCACGCGCAGATAGTAGTCGGACTGTCGGTCGGCGCTTCCGCGCACCCGGTAGGCGCGGCGACGAGGTGGAAGTGCGATCCGTTTGAAGTTGAGCCCGGAAGCCGGGCTCAACTTCAAACGGATCAATGGCCGGCCGACCACGTGGTTGCCATGAGTGCGCAGCGGCGGCATTCTCGTCGGCGGCGCGAACCGGCGCCACAAAACTAGGGGAAGAAACTTCTTCCCCCACCCTTGGAGTCCTCCCCAGAATTTTCTCGCGGACGACTACGAACCCCGGGGAAGAAGTTCTTCCCCGAGATTTTGCGGGCACGACGCCGGCTCATTTCCGCAGGTCAGCGGGATTGTTTACCGAGATCTTCGGAGCCCAAACAGCAACGAACCCGGGACAGTCATGCTGTCCCGGGTTCGTGAGTGCAAGCGCCGAAGCGCTCAGATCACTTGACGGAGACCTTGGCGCCGGCCTCTTCGAGCTTGGCCTTGGCAGCCTCGGCGGCGTCCTTGTCGACCTTCTCCAGGAGAGCCTTCGGAGCACCCTCGACGAGGTCCTTGGCTTCCTTCAGGCCCAGTCCGGAGACGACCTCGCGGACGACCTTGATGACCTGGATCTTCTTGTCGCCGGCAGCCTCGAGGACGACGTCGAACTCGTCCTGCTCGGCAGCAGCCTCGGCGGCACCACCAGCGGCCGGAGCACCGGCAGCGGCAACGGCGACCGGAGCGGCCGCGGTGACCTCGAAGACCTCTTCGAACTTCTTCACGAAATCGCTGAGCTCCAGCAGGGTCAGTTCCTTGAACTGATCGATGAGCTCGTCAGCGGTGAGCTTCGCCATGGTTGGCGTCCTTCCTGTAATCCCCGTACGGGGGTGGTTCATCCCCGTACGGAGCGCGGGGATCGGTTGTGATGCGGCGAGTTATTCGCCGGCTTCGGTTTTCTTCTCCTGCAGGGCCGCGGCCAGGCGCGCCACCTGCGAAGCCGGCTGATTGAACAGACCGGCAGCCTTTGCCAAGTTGCCCTTCATGGCACCGGCGAGCTTGGCCAACAGCACCTCACGGGTCTCAAGGTCGGCGATCTTCTCGATCTCCGCCACGGACAGCGGCTTGCCGTCCATGTATCCGCCCTTGATGACCAGCGACTTGTTGTTCTTGGCGAACGTCTTGATCGCCTTTGCAGCGACAACCGGCTCACCTTCGATGAAGGCGATCGCGGTCGGACCGCTGAACAGCTCGTCGAGTCCCTCCACGCCCGCATCGGCTGCGGCACGCTTCACCAGGGTGTTCTTGGCGACGGAGTAGGTTGCACCCTCACCGAGGGAACGACGCAGCTCGGTGATCTGGGTGACGGACAGGCCACGGTACTCCGTGACGACCGTCGCCGTGGATCCCTTGAACTGCTCGGTGATCTCCGCAACTGCGGTGACCTTTTCGGACTTGGCCATACTTCGCCTCCTCTCCTCGTCATTAGAGTTGGTCGGGCTCAACCAACCAGGTCATGACTTCCGAGGGGCGAAACGACAAACGGCCCCGGGCACAGGAGGCACGGGGCGCAGAGTTCTCGCGCACTTTGCAGCACGCACTACGTCTCGTTCATCCTGCGTGGGCCGGCGACATCGCGCACCTTCGGCCGGACAAGTCCGGTGACCAACGGTCTCTGGTTGAACCGATACGACGCACGGTTGTGCATCACATCGGCAGAGAGGTTACGCCACCAGGGCTCGACGCTCCAAATCGGCGATGCGCACCTATCCATTCGGATGGTTTTCGCAGCCCAACAGCCGCCTGACCTCATGTTACGTGCGCATGACCAAAAAAGTAGCCACCCGGTTAGCTATCCGATATGTAAGTTGAGTTATTCTTCAGCGAACGACGGAGTGACCTAAGACACAGTGTAATTCGCGTCTCGTGGCCAACCCGTCACCGACACGGCGGGGTGTCGGTGGGCACCGCGATTCGGTGCCGCATCGGCTCCCCAGGCAGGTGATGCACCATGACGTACCAGCTGGACACCACCGGACTCAAGCGCGCTCTGCGAGGTACCGAACAACCGCAGCCCGGCCGCACAACCGCGACCCCCCACTTCGGAGCGCTGCCCCTCGGCGACCCGACCGGCGGCGCGGATGCCATCCGCTGGCGCGAGCAGGTCGACGGCGCCCAGCTGTATCCCCGCGTCGTCATCGACCGGGACGTCTCGATAGAGATGAGCGACGGCGTCACTCTGCGTGCCACGGTGATCCGGCCGGCGAACCGCTTCGGTCAGACCGTGCTCACCCCCTACCCCGCCATCGTCAACATCAACCCGTACAACCGGGCCGCGATCGACTTCCTCGACCAGACGCTGCACGCCCCGGTCCTCGGCAAGGCACTGCACTCGGCGTCGCGCTCGATCGACGCCAAAGGCACCGCCCTCGAAGGGCTGACGACCCTCACCCAGACCCTCGCGGGCGGGGTCTTCGACGTCTTCGGCATCAACCGCAACCTGGTCCGCAGCGGGTACGTGCAGATCATCGTCGACGTCCGTGGCACCGGCGCCAGTCACGGCAAGTGGCAGATCCTCGGTGCCCGCGAGCAGCAGGACTCGGTCGAGATCATCGACTGGGTGACCGCGCAGGACTGGTGCGACGGGGCGGTCGGCCTCGCCGGGTGGTCGTACTCGGCCATCAACTCGCTGCAGGCCGCCGACAAGCAGCCGAAGGGCCTCAAGGCGGTTTTCGCGGTGGAGGGCTGCGACGACATCGTCCGCGACATCTACATCACCGGCGGCATGCCGTCGGCCTTCATCCCGGCCTGGCTCTCGGTGGTGAACTTGCTCAAGTGGGTACCCAACCCGGCCTGCGTTGTCCGAGACCTGGTGCGCGGCGACACCCTGCGCTGGGCCCGCGATCGCGTGAAATCGCCTGCAACAGAGATCGGTTCGCTGCTGTGGGGCTTCCTCACCGCCCGCGACGACCGCATCTTCGACGACCCCTACTTCGACGAACGCGACCCCAAGGTGGATCGCATCGAGGTCCCGACCTTCACCGTCGGCGCGTGGCACGACCTCTTCGGCCGCAGCGCCACCGGCGTCTACGAGCGGCTCGACATGGAACCCGGCCGCAAGCAGATGGTGGTCGGCGACGGCTACCACTTCGACGTCGGATCGGGGTACGGCGGCCAGTTCGCACCACCGCGGCTCGACGTCCTCGAGCGCGCCTGGTTCGACCGCTGGCTCAAAAACCAGCGCAACGGTGTCGAGTACTACGGCCCGGTGACCATGCTGCAGCAGGGCGGCGCGTGGACGTCGGGGCCGAGCTTCCCGCGCGCCGGCGTGCGCACCCACCGCCTCTACCTGGTCGACGAGTCGTCGGCCACCGCCGACCACGCCGTGCACGACGGTTCGCTGAGCCTCACCCCCAACGCCGACGTCTCGTCGCTGCACATCCACCCCGACGTCCGCGGCCTGCGGTCACGCGACATGTCGCAGGTGACGGCCGGCGCCACGATCGCACTCGGCAACTCCTACAGCCGCGACGCCCGCTACCAGGAGGGCGGTGCGCTCTCGTTCACCAGCGCACCGGTCACCGAATCCACCCCGATCAGCGGCGCGATGAACCTGCGTCTCAACGTCGCCACCACCGCGCACGAGGCGATCTGGGCCGTCACCGTCAACGACGTCGCCCCCGACGGCACCTCCACGGTCCTCACCAACGGCGCGTTGTCGTCGTCCAACCGGGCGCTCGACAAGAGCATGTCCACCTACTCCGACGACGGACACCTGCTGCGCGCCCACCACTTCCTGTCCCGCAAGCGCAAGCTGCCCGTCCCCGCCGACGAACCGGTGCGCATCGACGTCGACCTCGTCCCGACCGACGCCGTCCTCGAACCCGGACACCGACTCCGCGTCGACGTCTACGCGGCCAGCTTCCCCCGCTACCTCACCGTCGTCCCCGACCTCATCAAAGCGCGCGGTCGGCGTCAGCGCCTCGTGCTCGACCCCGAACACCCGAGCTACCTGACGTTCTTGGGCGGCGACGGCATCGACTGACAGCGAGCCGCCACTCGCCTTCCGCTGCTTGGCGGCGACGGCATCGACTGAGCCCTCCACCGCTCCCCGGTCCTTGCCGCTCCCTGAGGTGCGAGGAGCGCTAGCGACGAGCCTCGAAGGGCCTGGTGACACAAGACAATTGGGTGACCAGATAGAAACGGTCGCCAGGCCTTCGAGGCTCGCAAGCTCGCACCTCAGGCAGCGGGTTGGCTCGGAGGCTCGCACCTCAGGCAGCGGGTTGGCTCGCAGGCCCCACCTAGCCGGCAGATCGAATGCTCACAAACCCGAATCCGCGAGCACCACCCGATACACGAATGCCACCTCCGGGCCCAGCACGATACCCGCGAGGTCGATGAGCGTGTTCGCGAACCCCGGACCATGCGCGGGCCCACCGGAGTCGTCGAGATGATGCGCGATCTCGTGCAGCGCAACGAGTTCGCGCATCGCCCAACGTCCTTCACGTGATTCCGGGATGGCGATCGTGGCACTCTCGGGCTCGTAGTGCGCTAGGCGAAAGCCGCGTCGGGCGCGAACCGACACCTGCACCGCCGCGCGCGGGAACCGGTCCTGCACGGCAGGCATCGCCAATACCTCCCGGACGTGATCCCGCACCGAATCGATCGACGCGAAACGCGCCTCGACGGGGAGCGTGAGCTCGGTGCCGGCGATCTGCACGGTCCGCGTCGGTCCGGCGCGATCGAACATGTTGAGCACCAGCCGCTCCGCGGTATAGAACCGGCTACGCAACGAATCTCTGGGCGCCACCAGACCTACCCTGCCTCAGACCGTCGGGTTCGTCGGCGATGATAGTTTCCTGCCATCGCGCGATTGGAGTCACGATGCCCGCTGAGGCCAACCCGTCGACCGACGACCGGGATGCGTCGAAGACCGAGGAGACGTCCTCCGACGACACCCGATCGCCTTTGGACGAGCGCCGCTTCGCCGCACTCCGCGCACTGTTGCAAACGTGGATCGCCCGTGGTCAGGCCTTCGCGATCAAGGTGTACGAGTTTGTTCAGGTGATGCCCGGCGGGACGTTGCTGATGCGCATCATCACCGACATCATCCGCGGCAACATCACCGACCGGGCCATGACCCTGGCCGCGCAGGCCTTCACCGGCATCCTGCCCATCGTCATCCTCATGACCACGCTGCCGGGCAGTTCGTACCTCGACGAGGCTCTCAAGTCGTTGGGCATGCATTCCGAGCACGTCGATTTCGTGTCGTCGAGCAACGACGCCACCGTCGGCACCTTCGGGTTCATCGGCGCACTGATGTGCATCGCGGGCGCCACCTCGCTGGCGCGCGCGCTCGGACGCATGTACGTCTCGATCTGGCAGGTCACCAAGCTGCCGTTGAGCGGCTGGTGGCGCTGGGTGGTGGTCATCTTCAGCATTCCGGTGGCAGTCATCTTCCAGGGCTTTGCCACCGACCTGAAGACCAACACCATCTTCAACATCCACATCGACGACAGTGGTGTCCTCGGGATCATCCTGGTCATCGCGGTGACGTTCATCATCTGGACGATCACGTGGACACTCATCCCGCGATTGTTGGTCTCGACGCAGGTTCCGATGCGGTTGCTCATCGTGAACGGAGCCGTCACCGGCGCACTGGTGACCGCCTATCTGGTCGGCAGTCGGATTGCGCTCCCCCGCATCGTGGAGAACACCACCCAGCACTACGGCACCCTCGGCGTCGTGTTCATCGCGATCAGCTGGCTGTTCTTCTTCGGCTGCATCCTGGTGGTCACCGCGCTGGTGGTGCACGCCTTCGTTACGGACGAGGGCACCATCGGGCGCTGGACCCGTAAGTACGTCGGCGCACCGAAGCCGATGGCCCGTACCGAGTCGGCGCGCTGGTACCAGCCGAAGATCTGATCGTCGGCGATGGCGGTCGTCACGCCTCCAATGCCCCTCGCGGCGCCCCGAATTCGCGGTCGGGTCCGAGTTTGGCCCGACGACCCGCCTTGTCTCCGGCACGACGTGCAGCCTCCGAGTATCCGGCCGACGCACTCGACGGTCGCCACGTCCCGCGCGCCTTCGATTCGGTCCGGTAGAAGTCGCTGACCTCGATCTCCTTGTTGCGCAACGCGACCGCCGTCGACCGTGTGGGCTGAGCCGAGTCGCGTTCGGCCTCGATCGCCTCCGCGCGTGCCGCGTCCCGCGCCTCCGACAGCCGACGGCCGATCCGCTCGGCGAACGCCGACTGGAAGTTCAGCCGAGCGGTGATCGGCGACAACGGCTTCTCCTCGACGACCCGTCGCGCCCGCCAGCCATTGCCCTTGGTCACAACGCGGGCGAAGGTCTCGCCCTTGTAGGCACCCGACCGCAGGTAGGCGTCGCTGGCCGCGACCATCTGCACGATCAGCGACGTGTACAGCGTCTCGCACGCATCGATGTCGAGTTCGTATCCATAGGCCAGCACGTAGGTCGAGTTGTGTGCGACGTCGACCGTCACGTCGTTGGCCCGCGCGATCGCCACGAACAGCTGCACGTACGTGCGCAGCCCACGCTTGCCGGGTTCACCGAGCACCACCTGCCGGGAGATCGGGATCGTCTTGGTCCGCGCCGCCGGGTCGTGCGCACGGGCAACCGCCAGATCGATCGACGACGCGGTGGCCAGACGCTGGGCCGCCTGCATGAACGTCTCCGCCTCATGCTCGTTGTCGGTGTTCTCGGCCTGACGCAACAGGGCGGAGATTCGGGTCAGCAGCTTGTCGTCGCGCATATAAGTCAGACTATGCGCAGCCCGATTCGGTTCCCTCCCGACGACGAGACCCCGCGTCCGCCCAGTTCTCCGGAAATCCGCCCCACACACCTGTCCCCGATTTCCACCCTCGGCTAATGGCCCGTCGACGATATGTCGATGAATGCTCTGCCGAGGGTGGGAATCTGGGGCGGATTTCAGGAGGGGCCGAAGTCCGGGGCGGAGATCAGCGACGCGCCACATTTACCGGCTGACGCGCCTCCGCAGCCGCACCCTCGGTCCCATGCACCCCGTCCAACGACGGCACCCAGCGCAACCAGCTCGGCCAGTACCAGTTGTTGCGTCCGAGGATCTCCATCGTCGCGGGCACGAGCAGCATGCGCACCACGGTCGCGTCGATGAACACCGCGGTGGCCAGGCCCAGGCCCATGGCTTTGAGTCCGCGGTCGTCGAAGAAGACGAAGCTCGCGAAGACACACACCATGATCGCTGCGGCCGCGGTGATCACGCGGGCCGTGGACGCGAGACCCTCCGTCACCGACGTCGTCGCGTCGCCGGATGCCAGATAGCGCTCTCGGATACGGGATACCAGGAACACCTCGTAGTCCATCGCAAGCCCAAAGGCCACGGCGAACAGGACGATCGGCACCCAGGCCTCCGTCGGCCCGACCTTGCCGACACCGATGAGCTCCATCCCCCAGCCCCACTGGAACACCGCCACGATCACGCCGAACGCCGCTCCCAGCGACAACAGATTCATGATGATCGCCTTCACCGGGATGACGATCGACCGGAATGCCAACGCCAGCAAGATGAACGAGCACGCCAAGACCACCGCGATCATCAGCGGCAGACGACTCAGCGTCAGCTCGGAGAAGTCACTGCCACCCACCGACACCCCGGTCAGCTCCACCGGTAGCCCCGACGCGGGCGCCACGGTGTCGCGTATGTGATGCACCAGGTCGAGCGTCTCTTGCTCTTGCGGCCCGGTCGTCGGCGTCACGATCAGCATCGCGACGGGCTGACCATCCACCCGTCCCAACTCGATCGGCGGGCTCACCGACGCCACACCGTCGGTGCCGCGCAGCGACGTTCCGAGCGCACCCAACCGCGCCGCATCGGCCTGCCCGTCGGGCAGCTCGGTCACCACGAAGATCGGACCGTTGGTGCCGTCGCCGAACCCGCGGGCCAGGTCGTCGTAGGCCACGCGCGTGGTGTCCGACGTCGGACGGTTGCCCGCGTCGCCGAAGCCGAGACGCAGATCCAGCACCGGGATCGACAACACGATCAGGATCGCCAAGGCCACCAGGACCCCGGCCCACGGGTGCAACTGCACGATCCGGCTCCACCGCGTGGCGATCGCGCCATCGGTGCCCGGCCGACTCCGCACGCCTGGCACCTTGAGCCGATCCACGCGTCGGCCGATGATCGCGAGCAATGCCGGCAACAGCGTGAGCGCGGCCAGCATCACCGAGAGCACACCCGCGCATCCGGCCAGCGTCATCGTCGGCCCGATCACTCCGCCCTGCGTCAACAGACCGGCGATCGCGATCGTCACCGTCGCGCCGGCGAACGCCACCGAGCGCCCGGCGGTGATCATCGCGGCCTCGACGGCATCGGGCACGTCGACGCCGTCGGCCAGCGAGGCACGGAACCGCGTCAGGATCAGCAGCGCGTAGTCGATGCCGACGCCGATCCCGAGCATCGCGGTCAACGACACCGCGAAATTCGGGGTGTCGACGACGTTCTGGAGCAACAGCAGCACCGACGCCCCGACGCCCACGCCGAACAACGCGGTCAGCAACGGCAGACCGGCCGCGACGAGTGTGCCGAATGCGATGAGCAGGATGATCATCGCCAGTCCGATACCTATCGCCTCACCGAGACCGGCGGGCGCCTGGTCGGCGAACCAGTCACTCGCGAACGACACCCGGGTACCGGGAGCGTCGAACTCCTCGGCGGACGCCTTGATCTCGTCGACAACCTTCTGCCGCACGCTGTCGTTGTCGGCGGGCAGGGTCAGCGTCGTATATGCGACCGTCCCGTCGGGCGAGAAGGCCACATCGCGCGACGGCACCGGCGAATACAGGTCGGCCATACGGGAATTCGGGTCGATTGCGGTGATCCGATCACGCAGGGCGTTCACCTCGGCGCGGACCGCCGGGTTGTTGACACCACCCTGCACCGACGCGTCGGTCGCGAACACCACCTTCGACTCGTCCGCGGCCGACCCACCACCCGCAGCGTTGAGCGTCTCCAGCGCGCGTCCCGACTCGGTGCGATTGTCGTCGGCGAAGTCGGTGATCGACTCTCCTCCGAACGCACCCGCCAGGGCGATACAGGCGAAGAGCGCAATCACCCACGCACCCACCACCGACCAACGATTCCGTACTGCCCAACGCGCCAGGGAAGTGAACATGCCTACGATCGTGCCGCGTCACGAGCCGACATGGAATAGGGGTATCCCCCCAAGATCCCCCGACTCCCACCCGACGCGTGTCGTCAAGGCGCCACCGGATCAGTGCTTTTCGCAGGCGATCCCGTCGCCGTCTCGGTCGCTGTCCGAGTTCGCGTTGTACAGGTCGTTGTCGACGGTGAAGTCCGTGACCGGTGTCCCGAGACACACGAACCCCGGGGCGACCATTCGTTCAGATGACGCTACAACCCGAACTTGTCCTGCATCTCGCGCAATGTTGCCGCCGACTTCATGAGGCCACCACGTTCCTCGTCCGACATCGGCATCTCGAGGCGGGTTTCCGCACCGGCACGGTCGACGATGGTCGGCAGCGACAGACACACGTCGTCGAGTCCCTCATAGCCCTTGGCGACGGTCGACACCGGGAGCACACGATGCTCGTTGTTGAGCACGGCTTCGACGATGCGGGTGGCGGCCAAGCCGATCGCGTAGTTGGTGGCGCCCTTGCCCTCGATGATCTTGTAGGCCGAGTGCACCACCTCGTGGTGGATGCGTTCGCGCGCCGCGACGTCGATCGCCTGCCCGCCAGGCAGCGGCTTCCAGTCGAGCAGCGGCACACCACCGATACTCGCCGAACTCCAGAGCGGGATCTCGCTGTCACCATGTTCACCGACGATGTAGGCGTGCACATTCTGCACCGCGACGTCGCAGTGTTGCGCGATCAGGAACCGCAGGCGCGACGAGTCGAGCACTGTGCCCGACCCGAACACCTGATTGTTCGGCAGTCCACTGATCTTGAGCGCCGCATAGGTCACGATGTCGACGGGATTGGTGACCATGATGTAGACCGCATTGGGCGCCACATCGAGAACGCCCGGCATGATCGCCTTCGTCAAACCGATTGTGGCCTCGGCCAATTCAAGTCGCGACTGGCCGGGCTTCTGCTTGGCGCCTGCAGTGAACACCACCACGTCGGCGTCGGCGCAGACGGACACGTCGTCGTCGCCGATGATGTCGGCACGCGGCACGAACTCGAGGCCGTGCGACATGTCGAGCACCTCGGCCGTCACCTTCGGGGTGTTGATGTCCATCAGCGCGATGGTCCGCGCCACGCCCCTGATGAGCGACGCGTACGCGACTGCGGTTCCCACTGCTCCCGCACCGATGATTGCCAGCTTGGTTGGTCGGGCTTCCATCCATTCACCGCCTGAGTCGGATTGTCGGTTGGGTAGTGCTCCCCTTCTGTCATAGCCGATTTGTGCGGTCGCTGTCGGCCGAACTCCCAGGTGGACACTCAACCTTCACCGAATCAGCGCGTCACGACCCCCAGATCGATCAGGCTGTGACCGGCCTCGACGAGACTCGCGCCGACCGGACGGGCCGTCCATCCGAGTTCCCGCTGCGCTTTCGCGGCGTCGAGACGCATCGACATGCCGTAGTAGGTGAGGCCGAGGCGCACGGTCTTGTCGAATCGCGCGACCAACCACATCAACGCGTACGGAAGCGGTCGCGTCGGCACACGGTATCCGAGCGGACCGAACTCGCCGCGCAACACCTGTGCCATCTCACCCATCCACATCCAGTCGTCGGCGACGAGGTACCGATTGCCCGCTGCCGCAGGAGTTTCCAGCGCAAGCCGATGCGCAGTGGCGACGTCGCGGACGTCGACCAGGGCAAACCCGAGCCGCGGTACCGCCGGGATCTCATGGGACAGCATCATTCTGATGGGCTCCATGGACGTCGGCCGGCCGGGATGTTGCAACGGGCCGACGACGGTTCCGGGGTTCACCACCACGAGTTCGACGCCGTTGGTCGACGCGAAATCCCACGCAGCGCGTTCGGCCAGGGTCTTGCTCTTCGGGTACGGCGCGCAGAGGGCAGGGTCGGACCAGTCCGCCTCGGTGTGCAGGCGGTCGCCGTGATCGGCACCATGCACGACGGCATCGGCCGACGATGTCATCACCACGCGACGCACCGAACCCGACGCGGCACGCAGAACACGCATCGTCCCGTCGACGGCGGGACCGACGATCTCGTCCGCGTCCTTCGGCACCGACGCGGGTACCGGAGAAGCCATGTGCAGCACCGCGTCACATCCATCGACGGCCTCGCCCCAGCCGGCGTCGAACCCGAGATCCGCCGACACGAATTCGAGGTCGCCACCCGCCTTCTCGGCGATCGCGTGCAGATGTGCGACGTCGGACGTCAGGGTGTTGCGGACCGTGCCCCGAACCTTGTAGCCGTGTGCGAGGAGGTCGGCGACGGTGTAGCCCGCGATGAAACCGGTAGCGCCGGTGACGAGGACTCTCGGTGCAGATGCGGCCACAACGCCTCCTGTGTCGGTGCACCATCACTATGCCGTCCCGATGACGAAAAAGGCGAGGGTGCTTCTGCAGCACCCTCGCCTTCCTCAGACTTCGGCTGCGGTCAGCTCCCGTTGACGAGCTTGAACGTCGTGGTCGACGACGCGCCCGAGACGACGTCCTTCACCTTGATCGAGTACGTGCCGGGACCCGGGTACTTGACACTGAATCCGACCCAGCCCGAGCAGACCGCCGTCTTGTACGTCGCCCTGTCGGTCCCGGGGAAGGAGATCTCGATCTGGCACTTCTCGCCCTTGACCTCGGCGTTCGACCGGTCGCGCGCCGACCAGGTGACACCCGGGCGGAACTGCTTGATGTCGAACTGGTCCGGGCCGACACTGCGACCGTGCCACGCGCCCACCTTGGTCACGATCGATGCGACGCCGTTCGCGCTCGGGTTGCCGGGCTGGCCGCCCTGCGGGCCGGGGGCGCTCGACGAGCCGGCGCTCAGCGCGTTGATCAGGTCGGTGAGTGGGTCGGCCTGCGCGACGACCGGGGCGGCGAAGAGGGCCACCGCTGCCGTGCCTGCGAGTGCGCCGGAGACGATTCGCTTCATGTATGTGATTCCTTTCGAACGGCACCGCACCGTGCGGTTGCCGAATGCTTCTGGACCCCCCGTACTTCGTACCCACCGCAGAGCCGTCGGGCAATCAAAACCGGCCGGGCGCGGGCGAATTCGTCCGATCGGGCTACTGTCTCATCGGCTGGACGGGACGTCGATCAGCCGCCGCCGACCCGTCGACCTTGTTAGCGTGTGACTCGACAGTGCCAGTCAGAGGAGGACAACGATGTCGCTTCACGAGGTCGAATTCACGTCGCACAACGGACGCGACACCATCTTCGGCTGGATCTACGTTCCGGTCCGGCCGGCCGTCGGGATCATCCATCTCATCCACGGTCTGGGTGAACACTCGCGACGGTATTTGCCGCTCATCACCAAGCTGCTCGACGCCGGGTTCGTGGTCGCCGCCGACGACCACGCCGGCCACGGCAAGACCGCCATGACGTCGGGCATCTGGGGCGACGCCGGCGACGACGCCGATCAGGTGGTGCTCGCCGACGAGCGAACCCTCGCCGCAGCCGTCCGCGAACGCTTTCCCGACCTGCCCTACATCGTCTTCGGGCACTCGTGGGGATCGATGATCGCGCGCGGCCTGGTCGCCGGCGACAGTGACCATGTCGCCGGTCTCATCCTCGGCGGGATCGCCGCGCAGATGCACGGCATCGAAACGCTCGTCGACCGCGACGGGTTGGCGTCCGAATCGGACCCCGAAGGCATTGTCGGCGAGCAGTATCTCGCCGCGCTGTTCGACGGTTTCGTGTCCCGTTACGGCGAGGGTGCCGGCCCCACCGACTGGGTGGCCCGCGACGCCGAGGTCGTGCGCGACCACGCGACCGACCCGTTCAACAACTTCGGCGCCCCCATGTCGGTCCGCTTCATCCGTGGCTTCATCGACCTCTACGACACCGCAAACGGCGACGGCTTCTACACCGGCGTGCGTCCAGATCTGCCGGTCCTCATCCTCGCCGGCGACGACGACCCCGTCACCAACTACGGCGAAGGCGCCTATCACGTCGCCAACCGCCTGATCGCGACCGGCCACCCCGACGTCCGCGCCCGCGTCTACAGCGGTTTTCGTCACGAAGTCCACAACGAGCCGGAGATCCGCGACGACGTCGCCGACGAGATCATCACGTTCGCAACGCGCTGCGTCACCGCACCGACCGCGGGCTGAGCGGCCCCCTGACGTCGTCGGCGTCGCGGAGGCCGGGCGAGCGTGGTCGCCGGGCGCGAGGCATTCCGCGACCACCCGAACCCACAGCGACCCCGTCGGATGCCTGTACCCCTCAACCCGACCACGTGCACAATGCACCTGGCCAGCCTCCCAGGTACAGATTTCCGCAGGTCACCGCGTAGGGGAAGGTTCTTCCCCTACTTTCTGCCCCTGCTTGTTGAGTCGTCCGCGAGAAAATTCGCGGGGAGGACTCCAGGGGTAGGGGACGAGTTTCTTCCCCTATTTTTCGTGGATCATCGTCGCCGCGCCGCGCTCCACGGCCCTCTTCCCGCCTCCACGATCGCCGCCGCAGGCGGCGGGTAGGTCGCTGATCCGGGGAGTTGGGCGACCGCCGCGGTGACTTCGTGCCGGTGATCCTCGGCGCAGTCGCAGCCGCACTCACCGCATACCGCCTCCGCCAACCCGCCGGGTACGTCGCCGCCGTCATGATCGCGGCCGGCAAGGCGACCTGGAAACTACTCGCTGCGGCCGACATCGCCGACCTCCCCCGCCTCGCCGACGCGCTGTTCCCGTTGATGGGTTGCGGTTTCGTCTTGTTGGCTGCCGCCGCGTGGGGTCTGCGCAACCCAGCCGTAGCTGTAATTTGCTGTGCCGCAGCCGCTCTCGGCGTGGCAATACCGTCCATCGCCGACGGATTCCTGGTGGCCGCCATCGTCGGTGTCACGGCGTTGTTCGTCGCACTCGGGCGCGACGCACGCCGTGCACGTGACACCCCGACCGTCGCACTTCTCGCATGCAGCCTGCTCGCCACCTACGTTCTCGGTCCGATGTCGTCGGGTGGGCAGACGATGACCGCGCAGTGGATCGAGCAGAGCATCAACTCCGCCGGCCAGGCCGCGTTCGCGCTCGCGGCGTGGAGGTTGCTGCCGATCCCGACCTCACGCAGAGAGACAACGAACCCCCGACCACCATCGGCGGTCGGGGGTTCGTGATGCGGGTTTCGCTCAGGCCTGTGCGGGCTCGGCGAAGTTGCGGGTGACTGCCGGGTCGACCGGGATGCCCGGGCCCGTCGTCGTGGAGACGGTCACCTTCTTGATGTAGCGACCCTTGGCGGCCGATGGCTTGGCGCGCATGATCTCGTCGAAGGCCGCGCCGTAGTTCTCGGCCAGCTTGGTGGCGTCGAACGACGCCTTACCGATGACGAAATGCAGGTTGGCTGCCTTGTCGACGCGGAAGTTGATCTTGCCGCCCTTGATGTCGTTGACGGCCTTGGTCACGTCGGTGGTGACGGTGCCCGTCTTCGGGTTCGGCATCAGACCACGCGGGCCCAGGACACGCGCGATACGACCGACCTTGGCCATCTGGTCCGGGGTGGCGATCGCGGCGTCGAAGTCCAGCCAGCCGCCCTGGATCTTCTCGATCAGGTCCTCGGCACCGACCTCGTCGGCACCGGCGGCGGTGGCCTCGGCGGCCTTGTCGCCGGCCGCGAAGACGATGACGCGGGCGGTCTTACCGGTTCCGTGCGGCAGGTTGACGGTGCCTCGAACCATCTGGTCTGCCTTGCGGGGGTCGACGCCCAGCCGGATCGCGACCTCAACGGTCGAATCGGTCTTCGTCGACGAGGTGTCCTTGGCCAGCTCAGCAGCCTCCAGCGGGCTGTAGAGCTTGGACTTGTCGACCTTCTCGGCCGCGGCCTTGTAGGCCTTGCTGTTCTTGCTCATTGCTCTGTTCTTTCTCCGTGTTGCTTGACGAGTTCGTGGTTAGTGGGCCGAGCCGGCCCTCCCACTTGGTTGTGCTGGTAGATCAGCCTTCGACGGTGATACCCATCGACCGTGCAGTGCCGGCGATGATCTTCGCGGCCTGGTCGATGTCGTTGGCATTGAGGTCTTCGGCCTTGGTCTTGGCGATCTCGCGGACCTGGTCCATCGACACCTTGCCGACCTTCTTGACGTGGGGCTCGCCCGAGCCCTTCTGCAGACCGGCAGCCTTCAGCAGCAGCTTCGCGGCCGGCGGGGTCTTCAACTTGAAGTCGAACGAGCGATCTTCGTACACGAAGATCTCCACCGGCACGACGTTGCCACGCTGCGACTCGGTCGCGGCGTTGTACGCCTTGCAGAATTCCATGATGTTCACGCCGTGCTGACCGAGCGCCGGACCCACGGGCGGGGCCGGGTTGGCCGCGCCTGCCTGGATCTGGAGCTTGATGATCCCGGCGAGCTTCTTCTTCTTGGGAGGCATCCTTGTTCCTTGTTTGTTTCTTGCAAATCCACGTCCGCTGGAGGCGTGGAAGTTCTTATGTCAGCGCCCGCTTCCGCTCCCTGAGGTGCGAGGAGCGCTGGCGACGGGCCTCGAAGGGCGCCGTTTAAATCTTCTCGACCTGGTTGAACGCCAGCTCGACCGGGGTCTCGCGACCGAAGATCGACACGAGCACCTTGACCTTGCGCTGCTCGGCGTTGACCTCGGAGATCGACGCGGGCAGGGTCGCGAACGGGCCGTCCATGACGGTGACCGACTCGCCGACCTCGAAGTCGACCTCGATGGTCGCAGTGGCTGCGGCGGCCGCGGCCTCCACACCCTCGGCTGCGGCACCCTTCGACGCAGCCGGCTTCTTCGCCTCGGTGCGCGGCATCAGGAACTGCAGCACCTCGTTGAGGCTCAGCGGCGACGGCTTCGAGTTCATGCCGACGAACCCGGTGACACCCGGGGTGTTGCGCACGGCGCCCCACGACTCGTCGTTGAGATCCATGCGCACCAGGATGTAGCCGGGCAGCACCTTGCGGTTGACCTTCTTGGGCTGGCCGTTCTTGATCTCGGTGACCTCTTCGGTCGGGACCTCGACCTGGAAGATGTAGTCGCCGACGTCGAGGTTCTGCACGCGGGTCTCGAGGTTGGCCTTCACCTTGTTCTCGTACCCGGCGTAACTGTGGATCACATACCAGTCGCCCGGCGCGCGACGCAGCTGCTTGCGGAGTTCTTCGACCGGGTCGAGCTCCTCTTCGACAGCGGGCTCGGCAGCAGCTTCTTCGGCAACAGCCTCGGCGGCTTCGTCGGCCTTCTCGACAGCGGCCTCGCCACCCTCGACGGCGTCCGCCTCGTCCTCAGCGGCCTCTGCCTGGGCCTCGACACCCGGATCGTCGGTCTCGTCCACGGTCGCCACGGCGTCTTCAACGACGTCGGCATCGACGACATCGACCGCGCTGTCCTGCGCTGCCGAAACGTTCTCGTTCTCCGGGGTGCTCACTGCGCCCACGCTCCTTTGTATTCCTACGTTTGCGGTCGTCGTGGTCGACCGGCACACCCACTTGCGTGGATCAGCCGAACAACCAGAGGACGCCCTTGGCGAAGAGGATGTCGATGCCGGCGATGAACGCCGTCATGATGATCACGAAGACCAACACGACGATCGTGTAGGTGATCATCTCCCGACGAGTCGGCCAGATGACCTTCTTCAGCTCTGTGACGACCTGCGTGAGGAACACCCAGATCCGTGTGAACGGATTCCGGCTCTCCTCGGCAGACACCTTCTTCTTCTTGCGTTCCTTGACGGCGACCGCGGAACCACCATCGGCGTCCGCGTCTCCGTCGGTGTCGGATGCACCCGCCGACCGACGACCCCGAGCCGAGCGCTTGCCGGACGGCCGCAGATCCTTCGTCGTCGTTTCCTCGGACGACGTGGTGTCATCCGATGCTTCGACGTCGTCCGCGGCTTCGTCGCGACCGTCGAGCTCCTCCGCAGCCGATTCGGCCGCGGCGGATTCCTTCGCGGCGTCTTTGGCGGCCGAAGCCCGGTCTCGCTTGCTCAACTTCGAGGTCCTCTCGTCAACGTGTGCCCTTCACCAGGGCAGGGGCGACAGGACTTGAACCTGCAACCTGCGGTTTTGGAGACCGCTGCTCTGCCAGTTGAGCTACGCCCCTTTGTGACCACCGGGGTGATCACCGTCGATCGGCTCCTAACACAACCAACGCGCCACCCTATGGGCAGCGCGCAAGTCAAGAGTCAACCTGACACTTCAGTGTAGAGCACGAAGGGAGCCGAACCCAAAACCGGTCCGTCGGACCGAGTTGTCGCCCACGTAATTCGATCGACATACCACATCTTCCGGCAGGCCTACCAGGCGGCTTACCTTTAGTCGCATGAACAAGAAATTCATCGCATCCATCGGAATTGCCGCTTCATTGGCGGCCGGAGGCACAGCCCTCTCGGCCGCGGGTCCCGCAGACGCAGCTCGCGACTACTGGGGCGCCATCGCCTTCGACAACAACGGTCGGACCGCCACGGCCTACAACTACCCGACCGCGCAGTCCGCCATCAACCGGGCGAAGGCACTGTGCGGCTCGCACTGTGGGCAGTTCTCGTTCGTGAACTCCTGCGGCGCCATCGCCTACACCAACAGCAAGAGCCGCTGGGCATGGGCGCGGGGCTACCCGTCCCGCTACACCGCCGAGCGCGCCGCGCTGAACCGACTGGGCTCTGCCGGCTACGTCGCACGGTGGACCTGCACCGCTCGATGACAGACCCCCAGTCACGACAGATCTGGGCCTGATCCGCTTGTCACCCCAAGCAGATCAGGCCCAGTTTCGTGTGTGGGTCAGTTGAACTGGATCTTGGCCTGCGCGCGGCCGAAGATCTTGCGGTCACCCTGCTTGGCGACGATGGCGATGACACCCTGACGGGTCTCGGGGTCCAGCGACTTGACCTTGCCGGTGAAGTCGACCGCGGCGCTGTCGTCGGCCGGCACGTACACCGGGCTGGTGAAGCGGACGTTGTACTCGCAGAACGCCGCGGGATCGCCGATGAACTCGGAGATGAAGGTGGCACCGAGACCCATCGTCTGCATGCCGTGCGCCACCACACCCTCCATGCCTGCGGCCTTCACCAGGTGATCGGAGAAGTGGATGGGGTTGGGGTCGCCCGCGACACCCGCATAGTTGGTCAGGTTGCCCCGCGTGAGCAGGAACCGCTTGGCCGGGAGTTCCTGGCCGACGGTCAGCGTGTCGAAGTCGATCGACGCGAACGCACCGGGCGACTGCGTCGGGTCGGGCAGTTCGTAGCGACCCGGTTCCGGCTCCACCGTCCGGCCCGCGTGACCGGTCTTGTCGACCTTCATCATCACGTGGTCGAGCGACTCGGTCAGCTCCGGCGCGATCTCCATGCCGGGCCGCGCGGCCAGCGACGTGTAGGTGGTCATCACCGGTTCGTCGTGCTGGTTCCAGATGACGTTCTTGGTGACCATCAGGTCGATCATCTCGGGGCTCGTCACATGCCGGAACGAGTCCAGCGAGACGTCGCACACCAACTGGTCGCCGACCTTCATCGGCTGGTGGTAGATCAGTCGCTGGTCGGTCTGCATGATCTGCCAGAGGTCGTATCCGGTGATGACGTCCTCGAACAGCCGGCGCTGCGCGATGATGCCGAGCACCGACACATAGGTCGGCGCGGCGATCAGGCAATCGTGGCCCATCGCGCGGGCAGCCGCCTCGTCCCAGTGCGTCGGGTGAGCGTCCTGCACGGCAAGAGCGTGTTTGCGGATCTCCTCGCGACCGATCTCGTAGTAGTCGTCGACGGTGTAGTTGAATCCGACGAGCGTCTTGGTGTGCTCGGCGATCTCCTCGGGAGTCAGCTTCGCATCGGTCTTCAACGAGTCCATCCGCTCCTCGAGATCTCTCTGTGCCACCTGGGTCATCGCTACCACCTCAACAAATCTCTGACAAAGAAAACGGACCACCTCGTCGAGGCGGCCCGTTCATCTCTTGTGCGTCGGGGTCACCGACGTCCGAATCGCTCCGGCTCTCCCTGCGAGGAGCCGTCAGCGCAACTCCGCGTCACGGAGTCGTCAGCGCGATTCCTTATGTGCCTGATGCTTGCCGCAGTTCGGGCAGAACTTCTTGATCTCGAGACGATCGGGATCGTTGCGACGGTTCTTCTTGGTGATGTAGTTGCGGTGCTTGCACACCTCGCACGCCAAGGTGATCTTGGGGCGAACATCTGTGGAGGAGGCCACTTGATTGCCTTCTTTCGGGTGGTACGTGGTCGCGATCGACGTTTCCCAGCGGGACGGCGACCCTTTCGCTCGGCTCCGTTACCGGACCCGATGTGTAGCGGTGGAGGGGCTCGATCCCTCGACCTCACGATTATGAGTCGTGCGCTCTAACCAGCTGAGCTACACCGCCCCGTTGGACTTGCGTCCAGCGAGCCCCCTGACGGAATCGAACCGTCGACCTTTTCCTTACCATGGAAACGCTCTGCCGACTGAGCTAAGGGGGCGTGCCCGATCCGCTCGTCTCCGGGCGGCTCGAGAGCCTTAACGAGGTTACACACCGACTCGTGCGCTCACCAAATCGCAGGTCAGAAGGCCTGCTGATGAGCGCTCTCGCCGATGTCGACCACGCTTGTGGCAGATGCAGGATTCGAACCTGCGTAGCTTTCGCGACGGATTTACAGTCCGCTCCCATTGGCCGCTCGGGCAATCTGCCGTGACGCTCTCGCGCCGGATATCCAGCGTAAGAACACCGCCGAGAAGAATACAACCAATTAGCCGGTTCGACGCAAACCGGCAGGTCAGGCAGATCTCGCGGGTCCCGACCGAATGCGTCCCAGTGGCGGACTAGGCTGGCCCGCATGGCTGATTCATCGTTCGACGTGGTGAGCAAGGTCGACCGTCAAGAGGTCGACAACGCCCTCAACCAAGCGGCTAAGGAGCTGTCGCAGCGCTACGACTTCCGCGGCACCAACACCGGCATCGAGTGGTCGGGCGAGGAGGGCATCGTCATCACCTCCGACGCCGAGGAGCGCGCCCAGGCCGGCCTGGAGGTGTTCAAGGAGAAGCTGATCCGCCGCGACATCTCCCTCAAGGCGTTCGACGCCGGCGAGGTGACGTCTTCGGGCAAGACCTACAAGATCAGCGGCACCCTGGTGCAGGGCATCGACTCCGAGCACGCCAAGAAGATCTCCAAGAAGATCCGCGACGACGGCCCCAAGGGCGTCAAGGCGCAGATCCAGGGTGAGGAGTTGCGCGTCTCCAGCAAGAAGCGCGACGACCTGCAGGCCGTGATCGCCCTATTGAAGGGCGAGGACTTCGGGATCGCCCTTCAGTTCGTCAACTACAGGTAGGCCGACTACTGGCCGATCCCGCGCCGCGCCATCTCCTGCAGCCGCGCGATGCGTTCCTCGGTCGGTGGGTGCGTGGAGAACATCTTCGCCATGCGGTCGGTCGCCCGGAACGGGCTCTCGATCATCATGTGCGACTGCGCCGCGATGTCGGGGTTCGGCGGCAGCGGCGCGGCCTGCACACCACCGGAGATCTTGGCCAGCGCCGACGCCAGCGCCAGCGGGTCACCGGTGAGCTCGGCCCCCGACTCGTCGGCCTGGTACTCACGCGACCGCGACACCGCCAGCTTCACCAGGGTCGCCGCAATCGGGCCGAGGAAGGCCACCAGGATCATCACCAGCGGGTTAGGGCCGTTCTCGCGGTTGCCACCGAACGCGCCGAAGAACATCGCGAAATTGGCGAGGCCGCTGATGATGGCGGCCATCGCGCCCGCGACGGAGCTGATCAGGATGTCGCGGTTGTACACGTGCGACAGTTCGTGACCGAGCACCGCACGCAGTTCCCGTTCGTCGAGGAGCCGCAGGATGCCGGTGGTGCAGCAGACGGCGGCGTTCTTCGGGTTGCGTCCGGTGGCGAAGGCGTTCGGCGATTCCGTCGGGCTGATGTAGAGCGACGGCATCGGCTGATGAGCGCTCGTCGCCAACTCACGCACGATCCGGTACAGCACCGGAGCCTCGACCTCGGTGACGGGCTGCGCGTGCATCGCCTTGAGCGACAGCTTCGCGCTGTTGAAGTAGACGTAGGCGTTCATGCCGATCGCAAGGATCACCGAACCCCACAGGATCAAGGGGCTCTTGAACAGGGCTCCGATACCGACGATGATCGCCGACATCAAGCCGAGCAGAAACGCGGTTTTCAGGCCGTTGAAATGCATCAGTCCTCGTTCGTTCGCACACCACGCGTTGTGGTGCATCATTCAATCAAACGAACCGGGGTCCGATTCAGTTTCCGCGACCGGTTAGCCCGTTCGGTCGATCGTGTAGCGGACCAGCGACGCGAGCGCCTGATGGGCAGGACGGTCGGGTAGTTGCGCGAGTTCGGCGTCGGCCGCATCGGCGTAGGACTGCAGTTTGGCCCGGGCCTGCTCCATCCCCGACGACTTGCCCAGCAGTTCGATCGCCTCGTCGACCTCGGCGTCCTCGGTCAGCGCCCGAGTCTTGCCGTCGTCGCCGACGAGCAACTCCCGCAACCGGTTCGAAGTCGCGTCGTCGGACTGCAGGGCGTACAGGACCGGCAGCGTGTGCACGCCCTCACGCAGGTCCGTGCCGGGCGTCTTGCCGGAATCGCCGCTCGCCGAGCTGATGTCGATGATGTCGTCGGACACCTGGAAGGCGGTTCCCACCACATCGCCAATCCGCGACAGACGTTCGATGTCGTCGGGCCCGGCGCCTGACGCCATCGCACCGAACCGGCCCGCCGCCGCAATGAGCGACCCCGTCTTCTCCCACACCACCTTCAAGTAGTGCTCGATGGGGTCGCCACCCGCCGTGACGCCGACGGTTTCCCGCATCTGACCGGTCACCAACTCGGCGAACGTCTCCGCGATGATCCGGACAGCTTCGGGTCCGAGGGTCGACACCAGGCGCGACGCCCGCGCGAACAGGAAGTCGCCGGAGAGGATGGCGACGCTGTTGGTCCAGCGCGCATTGGCGCTCGGCGCACCACGACGCATCGGCGCCTCGTCCATCACATCGTCGTGGTAGAGCGTGGCCAGGTGGATCATCTCGACCACCGTCGCCGACGTGATCACCTCGGAGGCATCCGGGTTGGGCCCGAACTGCGCGGCCAGAATCGCGAACATCGGCCGGAAACGCTTCCCACCGGCCTTGGCCAGATGGGTGGCCGCCTCGGTCATCACGTCGTCGCCGGAGGAGAGCTCGGTGAGCAGCAGGTCTTCCACCTGCGCCAACGACACGCGCACCGTCTCTGCGAACTCGTCCGATACCAGGTCGACCCCGGCGAATGTGGACTTCACGTGATCTGCCCCTCGGCGCTCATGCAGCTGAGCCTATCGGCAACCACCGGTTCGGCAACGGATGGGTTGGGCACGCGACCTTCCCCAATCAAGCCCGACTCCCGCTGCGATCAAGCCCGCCTCCCGCTGACCGAGCCGATTCCGAGCCCCTGGGCGAGGCATCGTGTCGAGATCACTGGTCGAGATCACTCACCGCGAACTTTTCGGACGCGATGTCGATCCTTCTTGGTGAACGCACGAAAGTCTTCGAGCACTTCGTCCCACCCGAAGAGCACGTCGTCGTAGGTCACCCGGAATGGGAGACCCTTGTCGATCATGATCACAACGCTCCATGAGACGCTTGACCGCCTTGGGCAACACCGGCATCAGTTCCTGTAGAGCAGGTCTGTCGAGCTTCAAGGTGTTCATCACCGAGTCGCACGTGGCGATCCAGTCCTCGGCGCTCATGCACTTGGCGGCGTAGACCAGCGCGGTCGCGGCGTCGTCGACCGCGCTGGTCACCGGGAGCGCCGGGCCGAACCCCAGGCAGAAGTCCTTATCGGTTCTGTGCCGCTTCGATCCGCGGATGTGCGTCTTCCCGCGATATCCAGGCGGCACCCAGAAGCCCCTCGCGATCAACGCCGACACGCATGTCAGGCAGCCATGCTTCGATACAGCGGTCACTGCCGCTTGATTGGCGTTCGGAGTGGCATACCAGCCGCGAGCCGGATGCGACAGCTGCCCGTTGGCGGCCATCCGCCGAATCTGCAGGTCGGTGAAGTCCCGTTCGACCAACTCCGCGCGCGAGTGGACGCCGAAGTCCTGGTCGTGCGCCTCTTTTTCGTCCATACCAGTCAGACGCAGCGGAGCCTGTTCCGGATCCATCGGAGGTCTCGTCCGGAGCGGTCTTCCTCAGTGGCCTCCGAGGGCAATATGCCCTCGGAGACCACTCAGCGCGACCGCTCCGTTCGCCCGACATACTGGTGCGGTGAGCGACGCGACCAAAACACCCGACCGCGCCGATGTCCTCGTGGTCGGCGCCGGACCGGGCGGGTCCGCGGCCGCGGCGCACGCCGCCGCGGCCGGGCACGACGTGGTCCTTGTCGACGCCGCAACCTTTCCGCGCGACAAGACCTGCGGCGACGGTCTGACCCCACGCGCGATCGCCGAACTCGACGCTCTCGGCCTCGGCGACTACCTCGACGGACGCCCCCGCCTCGACGGCCTGCTCCTGCACGGCTGGGGTGCGACCAAGCGTGTGCCCTGGCCGTCGGGCCGCTTCCCCGCCTACGGCAGTGCGGTCGCGCGCACCGAGCTCGACGAGGAGATCCGCGCGCTCGCGGTTTCCAAGGGTGCCCGAATGATTCAGGGCGCCAAGGCTGTTGATGTGACGATGACCGGCGACCGGATCGAGTCGGTCACCCTGGCCACCGCGTCTGGGACGTCGACGATCCGGGTGCGAGACGTGATCGTCGCCGACGGCGTGAAGTCCGGCCTCGGCAAGTCCCTGGGCCGAGAGTGGCACCGCGACACCGCCTATGGGACCGCCGCGCGCGCCTACGTCCCGTCGACCCGCGCCGACGAGAACTGGATGGGATCGCATCTCGAACTCCGTGGACCCGACGGCAACTTGCTGCCCGGATACGGCTGGGTCTTCCCGCTCGGCAGCGCGGGCGGCGGGCTGCTCAACGTCGGGGTCGGGGCGCTGGCCACCGCAAAACGCCCCGCGCACATGCAATTACGACCGATCCTCGAGTTCTACGCGAACATGGTCCGCGACGAATGGGGCATCGAGGGACCGCCGGTCCGACTCACATCTGCGCTGCTGCCGATGGGCGGCGCGGTGACCGGAGTCGCGGGACGCAACTGGATGCTCATCGGCGACGCCGCGGCATGTGTGAACCCGCTCAACGGCGAGGGCATCGACTACGCCCTCGAAACCGGCCGGCTCGCCGTCGAACTCATCGGCGACACCCGCGCCGACCCCGACCACACCGCCCGTTGGCGCGACATCCTCGTCGACCACTACGGTCTCGCGTTCTCCGCCGCCCGACGCCTCGCCGGGCTGCTTACCGTGCCCCAGGCAGTCCCGACCCTCGGCCGTCCCGGGATTCGGTCGCAGCGGCTGATGTCGATGGTCGTGCGGGTGATGGGCAACCTGATCACCCCCGACGACGCCGACCTCGTCGCCCGCGCCTGGCGCGGTGCCGGCCGGGTCTCGACGCGCATCGACGCACGGCCGCCGTTCTCCTGAGTGATCCACACCACGAACCCACACCATCGTGACCACCCACATGTAATCAATGAGACGTTTTCGGTGATATGTTCCAAGCATGCTCGCAGCCCGCTTCCGCAACTCCAAACGCTATCGTCGGCGCGATGAAATCGACCGCATCGACGCCGTCGCCGACCCGGTGTCCATCGCCCGCGCACTCGGGACCCAGGAGTTCCCGTGGGGCATCACGCAGGCCTTGAGCTTCGCGCTGTTCCGCACCTACGCCGTCCCATCCATCGGCGACTTGCTCTATCGCACAGGCCAATTCACCGACGAGACACAGAAGCGCTACGACGACACGGTGCTGCTGCTCGACGCACCGATCGAGCACGGCTTCGACAGCACGACGGGACGGTCGGCGATCCGGCGTATCAACCAGATGCATGCCCGTTACGACATCTCCAACGACGACATGCTCTACGTGCTGGCCACTTTCGTGGTCTGTCCGGTCCAGTGGGTGAACGCCTACGAGTGGCGCAAGCTCACCGACCACGAGATCACCGGGCTGACCAATCACTACCGCAAACTCGGTAAGCACATGGCGATCAAGAATCTTCCCGCAACCTACGCAGAGTTCGAGAAGTTCCTCGTCGACTACGAGCGCGAGCACTTCGCCTACAGCGCCGACTCGCGCAAAGTCGCCGACGCGACGCTCGACCTCCTGTGCACCTTCCTGCCCTACCGCCTCATTCCGCGGCCCGTCGTGCGTCGAATGTCGTTCGCGCTCATGGACGATCCGCTTCTCGAGGCCTTCGGCTACCCCAAGCCGACCGCCGTCGAACGCGTCCTGGTGCGCGGTGGACTGAAGGCGCGCGGTTTGGCGATCCGCACGTTTGCCCGGCCGCGGGTGAAGCCGATCTACGGACGTGAGATGTCGCAGGTCCGCGGATACTCGCGCGGGTACCAGGTCGAAGACCTCGGCACCTTCGCCCCCGGTTGCCCTGTGCCACACGCCGATCCGACGCCCGACCTCGCTGTCGGCTGCCCGGTCCCCCACGCCGCCAACACCTGAGCATTCGTTGAGCGTGCGTCACTTCCGGGCGGAATGCACCGCCGCGATACCGCCGGTCAGGTTCTGCCAGCGCACCTGCGAAAAGCCCGCGTCGCGCATCAGGTCGCCGAGCGCGAACTGGTCGGGCCACGCCCGAATCGATTCTGCGAGATACACATACGCCGACGGATTGCTCGACACCCGAGTCGCGACAGCGGGCAACGCCTTCATCAGGTACTCCATGTACACGGTGCGGAAGGGCCGCAGCGTCGGGGTGGAGAATTCGCAGATGACGATCCGCCCACCCGGTTTCAGCACCCGGTAGAGCTCGCCGAGCGCTTGCGACACGTCGTAGACGTTGCGCAGCCCGAACGAGATGGTTGCGGCGTCGAACGACGCGTCGGCGAACGGCAGGTGCAACGCGTCGGCGGCGACCTTCGGCACGTCGCGCGCAGCGCCGGCCTTGAGCATGCCGAGCGAGAAATCCGCGGCGATACACACCGCGCCGGACCGCGCCAGCTCGACCGTCGACACCGCAGTACCGGCGGCAAGATCGAGCACCACGTCGCCCGGTTTCAGATCCAATGCCTTGCGAGTGGTCTTGCGCCAACTCCGATCCCGCCCGAACGACAGCACGGTGTTGGTGATGTCGTACCGCTTGGCGACGCCATCGAACATGGCCGCAACCTCGGCCGGATCCTTGTCGAGCGTCGCGCGCTCGCCACTCGTTGAGTCCGAAGCAGCTGCCATGCGCCTCAGGCTACCTGCAGCCACGACGGCTCAGGCGACCCGCCCGCGCCGCGACCGGCCCGATGCGGAACCGTCGAGCACCGAGTCGTAGTGCCCGACCAGCTGCGCGCAGATCGCCGACCACGACCGACTCCGCACCGCCTGCACCGCCGCACGACCAAACGCGGCCCGCAGCGCATCGTCGCGCAAGGTGTCGACGACCTCCGGCAGCCGCGTCGAGAACTCGTCGACCCCGAGCAGGTATCCGGTCCGGAACGGCGCGACCAGGTCGCGCGGACCCCCCGCGTCGGGCCCGATGACGGGCAGCCCGCTGGCCATCGCCTCTTGAATGGCCTGGCAGAACGTCTCGTGTTCGCCGGCGTGCACGAAGATGTCGAGGCTCGCGTACGCGCGAGCGAGGTCGACGCCCCGCAGCTCGCCGGTGAACACCGCACCCGGCATCAGCCGTTCCAGCCGTGCCCGCTCCGGCCCGTCGCCGACGATCACCAGCTGCACCGTCGGGTCGGCAGCCAACGACGCCAACCGTTCCACGTGCTTCTCCGGCGCGAGCCGACCCACGAATCCGACGACGAGCTCGGCGCTGTCGCCCATCCACGAAGCACGCAGCTCAAGATCCCGCCGACCGGGCGAGTACAACTCGTTGTCGACGCCCCGACCCCACTTGCGCAGACGCGGAATACCATGCGCGGCAAGTTCTTCCAACGCAGCCGACGACGGCGCCAGGGTGAGGTCGCAGAGTTCGTGGAGGCGTCGGGTGTACTGCCAGGCCAGCTGTTCCACGGCGCCGAGCCGATACTCCGCGGCAAACCCCGCCACGTCGGTCTGGAACACCGCGACCGCCGGCACGCGCAACTTCCGCGCGGCAAGAGCCCCCGCCGCCCCGACCACGAACGGCGACGCCAGATGCACGACGTCGGGCTCGAAATCACGCAGCGCGCGGTAGAGCACCGGCGCCGGAACCCCGACCGGCAACGACGTCACCCGCGGCACCCGCACGGACGGCACCAGATGCACCGGCGTCCGACGCCCCACCATGCGGGGCCCGCCCGGCTGCCCGCGCGGGGTGTCCGGAGCGATGACGACAGCCGTGTGGCCGGTGATCTCGAGATGGTCGACCACCCGCAGGACGGAGTTGACGACCCCGTTCACGTTCGGCAGGAAACTCTCGGCGACGATCGCGACGCGCATGCCGCCATCGTCACCGCCCTGTCCGACGACACAGATGTCACAACGTGACGAATCCACGAACTCATGATGAACTCCCCACCATGCCCGAACTACTCCTGCTCAGCCGCTGGCTGAACGCGGTCCCCGATTTCCTCGCGACCAGGGCACCCGCGAACGCGACGATCGGCTTCATCGCGACCGCGTCGTCGATCTACCCCGACCCCGCCTGGGTCGACCTCGACCGCACCACCCTGCACGACCAGGGATTCTCCACAGTCGACCTGGACCTCGAATCCCTGACGCCACCGCAACTCGAGCAAGCTCTACACAGAGTCGACGCCGTGTTCGTCTCCGGCGGCAACGTCTTCCATCTGCTGGGTGTGCTTCGACGCACCGCCACCGACCGACCACTCGCCGACGCCATCACCAGCGGACTCCCCTACCTGGGAGCCAGCGCGGGAGCGGCGATCGTCGGCTCCGACATCCAACCGCTCGGTCTGCTCGACGACCCGGCAGAAGCGTTACCGCTGGACTCGACGGTCGGCCTCGGGTTCGTCGACGGCGTCGTGGTGCCCCACGCGGACGGGCTCGTCGGCGGCATCGGGCGTGTGAACGCCGTCCAGCGCGCCTTCGGCGCCACCCACCGACTGCTCCTTCTCCGCGACGACCAGGCTCTCCTCGTCTCCGGCGACACCAGCGTCGTCGTTCCCGGCTGAGGCGAGTTCCGCGCGCTCGGCCCGCCACTTGCCCCATCGACGCGAGAATTCGGCGACAAACACCATCAGCAGGCCGACGATCAGCCAACCCACAACCGCGATCGACAACCCCGGAATGATCGACAGCGACGCGCTGCGCCCCATCGGCCGCGCGATGTCGGGGTTGTACGCGGCATATTCGACGCGGATGCGCTGACCTTCACTCAGTTCGGTCGGGTACAGCAGACCGAGTCGAGGGCTGTGGAACCGACCGTCGGGTGTCTGGAAATACACCTCGGCGTGCAACGGATCAGCGGACACCACGTCGGCCATCACGGTGGCCTTGCTGGCCTCGATGGTGGAGTCGTTCTTGTAGCAGCCCGCCACCAGGCAGAACGCCATGACCGTGATGGTGGTGCCGACGACGAGCAGTCCGATCTGGACTCGTCGCACGATCGTCGGATTCATGGCTGTCAGGATAATCCACCCGCCGATCGAGCCCCCACACGCTGATCGAGCCACCCCACGCCGATCGAGCCCCCACACGCTGATCGAGCCACCCCCACGCTGATCGAGCCGGTACCGAGCCCCCTGGGCGAGGCACCATGTCGAGATTACTCCCCGCGCAACCGCTCCCCGATCCGCGCGTGCACAGCTCGTAACCTCTCCCGGTCCGTCGTCACCTCGACCACCTCGATGCCGCCCACGACCGGCTCCTCGGCCAACACCGACGACAACTCCGACACCTCGACCCGACGATGCGGTATATGGAAACCCGCACACAACGACGCCAGATCGGTGCGATGCGGAGTCCCGAACACCCGCTCGTAACTACCGGCGTAAGGCCCGGTGTTGAACCGCGGATCGCCCTGTTCGAGCAGCCCGAAGATGCCGCCGCCGTCGTCATTGGCGACGACGATCCGCAGCGAGTCCGGCCGCGGCTCCCCCGGTCCGATGACGAGTCCGGTGGCGTCGTGGATGAAGGTCAGGTCGCCCATCAGCGCGACCGTCCGACCACCCGCGAGCGCAACCCCGATCGCCGTCGAGTTGGTGCCGTCGATGCCGGCGACGCCCCGATTCGACAGGACGCGCACACCGTCACCGAGACGACCGGCGAGTGCAACATCGCGGATGGGGTTACTGGCCCCGACGACGAGTTGTTCGCCCGGCAGCATCGCCGCGCTCACCGCACGCGCGACGTGCAGACCGGTGACCGGACCGGGCGCATCGAGTTCGGCGTCGACCGCCCCGAGCACCCGCTGTTGGATCGCTGCACATTCCTTGAGCCATTCCTCGCGCGGTTCGCCGGCGGCCTCGGCGCGGGTGCCGGTGGCGTAGACGTTGCCCGAGACGTCGGGCCAGCGCGGGCCGGTGGTGAGGGCGTAGACGCGCACCGACGGGTCGGCGAGCAATCGTGCGACACCGCGGTGCAGCGTCGGACGACCGCAGATGATGGCCTGCTGCGGGCGGATCGCGTCGAGGGCGAGCGGATGCAGCGGCGTCTGCGGATGCGGCGCCGTGGGCTCGGCGACGGTCGGCACGCCCGCGAGCTGCGGATGCACGCCCGACCCGTGGCCCGACACGACCACGGTGTCCAGCGAGAGGTCGATGGGCAGCGGGACGTCGAGTTTCCCGACGGGCGCCTGGGTCCACGGCAGCCCGTTCTCGCGGCCGGCGAAGGACCCCAGATCGTCGTCGAAGGCGGTGTCGGGGACGAGGGGTTCGCGGAGTGGGATGTCGAACTGGACGGGTCCCGCGTTGCCGGTCCGGGCGCCGCGGGCGGCGGCCAGGACACGCCCCACCGCCGAGCGCCACTGACTGTTGGTGTCGAGGTCCTGTTCGGCCAGGCCCAGGCTGATCGCCGCGCGCACCTGCGTGCCGAAAATACCGAACTGTTCGACGGTCTGATTGGCGCCCGACCCCAGCAGCTCATACGGCCGATTCGCACTGACCACCACCAGCGGCACCCGCGCATAATTCGCCTCGAAGACTGCAGGACTCATGTTGGCGACCGCGGTTCCGCTGGTCATCACGATCGGCACCGGCTGGCCCGACGCCACCGCCAAACCCAAGGCGAGGAACCCCGCCGACCGCTCGTCGATCCGCACATGCAGACGCAGCCGTCCCGCGGTGTCGGCGGCATGCAGCGCGAACGCCAGCGGCGCATTCCTCGACCCAGGGCACAGCACCGCATCCCGAACGCCGCCACGGATCATCTCGTCGACGATGACCCGGGCCTGCAATGTCGAGGGATTCATCCCTTCACCCTAGGCTGAGATCGATGGGCTTCTACGACACGCATGTCCTGCCGCGACTGATCAACCTGGTCTGCGGCATCGGCGCGATCCGACCCTCCCGCGATCGTGCGTGCGAGGGGTTACACGGGCGGGTCGTCGAACTCGGTTTCGGTAGTGGTCACAACGTCGAGTCCTACCCCGGCGCGGTGACCCGGGTCGACGCCGTCGAACCGTCGGATCTGGGGTGGAAACTCGCCCACGACCGCGTGTCCGCGTCGCCGATCCACATCGAACGCTCCGGGCTCGACGGCGAGCATCTCCCCTTCGACGACGACACCTTCGACTGCGCGCTGTCGACGTACACGCTGTGCACCATCCCCGATCTGCCGCTCGCCCTCGCCGAGGTCCGACGAGTCCTGAAACCCGGTGGCACCCTTCACTTTCTCGAACACGGACTCGCACCCGACGAGAAGGTCCGACGCTGGCAGCACCGCCTCGACCCCCTCCAGCAGCGTCTCGCCGGCGGTTGCCACCTCAATCGCGACATCCCGCAGATCCTCACCGACGCCGGCTTCGTCGTCGAACGCCTCGACACCTTCTACCAACCGCACGCCGCCAAGTCGTCGAACGCGATGAGCCGCGGGGTCGCCACCCCACGCTGATCGAGCCGCCCACCCGCTGATCGAGCCGCCCACCCGCTGATCGAGCCGGTACCGAGCGCAGCGAGGCACCGTGTCGAGATCCGCCGGATCGAGCCGGCACCGAGCGCAGCGAGGCACCGTGTCGAGATCCGCCGGATCGAGCCGGTACCGAGCGCAGCGAGGCACCGTGTCGAGATCACACGCAACCCAACTACCCTGGCACCAATGCGTCGCTGGCTGCTTCTCGCTCTCCTCACCGCAGCCGCCACCTACCTTCTGGAACTCTTCGACGTCGACGCAGCGGCTCTCTTCGCCGGCTTGGTGATCGCCGGTGTCCTGGCCATCGCGGGACTCGCACCCCGACCCCGCGCCACCAGCCCCGAGACTCCCGACGACCCCGACGCCCCCGTCATCCCCCGCCGATACGTTCTGGCCGCGCAGGGCGTGCTCGGCGTGTATATCGGCACCATCGCCGACACCGACACCCTCTCCGGCCTCGGCTCCGCATGGTTCCCGGTTCTGATCATCGGCGTCGGCACCCTGGCGTTGTCGGTGGCCGGGGGTGCGCTCCTGGGTCTGCACAAGCAGGTGGACCCGCTGACCGGTTCGCTCGCACTCGTCGCGGGAGGGGCGTCGGGCCTGGTTGTGGTGACGCGTGAACTCGGCGGCGACGAGCGGATGGTCGCGGTCATCCAGTACCTGCGCGTCGCCCTGGTCACCGTGTCGATCCCGCTGGTCGCGTCGCTCGTGTTCGGCCAGTCCTCATCGGCGGTCACCACGGAAACACCGAGCTGGACCGACCAAGCCTGGGGTCTGCTGCTGCTCGCCGTGTGCATGGGTGTCGGCATCCCGCTGGGCCGTCTGCTGCATGTACCCGCCGGCGCGCTCCTCACTCCGATGGCGTTGGCCACCATCGCCGAACTCACCGGGATCGCGGGCGACGCCGCGGTGTCGCCGATGCTGCTGACCATCGCCTACGCGGTGATCGGTTGGCAGGCCGGCCTTGGTTTCACGCTTCCCCGGCTTCGCGCGATCGGACGCGTCCTGCCGTTCGCGTTGGTACTGATCCTCGCGATCGGCGTGGGCTGCGCGCTGCTGGGTGTGCTGCTGTCGTGGTGGACCGGCGAGTCCATGTACGACTGCTATCTCGCGACCACCCCGGGTGGCATCTACGCCGTCCTCGCCGCCGCGACGGCGGCCGGCGGCAACGTCGCCTTCGTGGTCGCCGCGCAGATCCTGCGGGTCCTGTTGATGCTGTTCGTGGCACCATTCGCAGCCCGTGCCGCCGCCCGCTACCTACGACGCGGACAGGAGTGACCGTCGCCACAGCCGACAGGTAGGCTCGCGACCATGACCGGGGAAGCATCGCAACCACAGTCCGCCCGCGAGTTCGACGTCGTCGTCTACGGCGCCACCGGCTTCGTCGGTGAACTCACCGCCCGCTATCTGGCCGACCATGCACCGATCGGCACCAAGATCGCCCTCGCCGGACGCAACGAGACCAAACTCGCGACGGTGCGCAAGCGCCTGCCCGAACGCGCCCAGTCGTGGCCGCTCATCGTCGCCGATTCGTCGTCGCCTGCCGCGCTCGACGCCCTGTGCGCCCGCACCCGCGTCGTCTGCACCACCGTCGGCCCGTACCTCAAGTACGGCGAGGCGCTGGTGGTCGCCGCCGCCACCGCCGGCACCGACTACGTCGACCTCACCGGCGAGGTCCCCTTCGTCCGCTACTCCATCGACAAGGCGCACGACACCGCCGTTGCCTCCGGCGCCCGCATCGTCCATTCTTGCGGATTCGATTCGGTGCCTTCCGATCTCGGCGTCTACGCGCTGTACCGCAAGGTCGCCGACGACGACGCGGGCGAGATGACCGACACCACCTTCGTGCTTCGCTCGTTCAAGGGCGGTGTCTCCGGCGGTACCGTCGACTCGATGCGCGTGATCACCGAGCAGGCCCGAGATGCTCAGGTCCGACGCCTCATCATGAATCCGCAAGCCCTGTCCGGCGGCCCTGGTGACGTGCCGAAGGCGAGCCTGTCGTCGGAGCCGAGCGACATCGGCGTCGTCAGCGCCAAGAAGGTCGATCCGTCGCTGCGCGGCACGCTGGCCCCGTTCTTCATGGCCTCCCACAACACCCGCATCGTTCGACGCTCAAATGCGTTGCTGCACAATGCCTACGGCAAGGACTTCCACTACGCGGAGACGATGAACGTGGGCAGCATACCGGGGGTGTCGACCCTCGCCGCAGGCGCGGTAGGCGTCGGCACCGGCGCGTTCTTCGGTGCGATGAGCTTCGGACCCACCCGCCGACTCCTCGACCGCGTCCTCCCCAAACCCGGCAACGGCCCGTCCGAGAAGTCCAGGGATGCAGGCTTTTTCGTCTCCGATGTGTATACCCGCACCACTACCGGGCGCCGCTTCCGTTCGACGATGCGCGCCCAGGGCGACCCCGGCTACAAAGCCACTGCGGTGATGCTCGGCGAGAGCGCGCTGGCCCTCGCCCTTGACCGCGACAAGCTCCCCGCCCACGCCGGAGTGCTGACCCCGGCGGTCGCCATGGGTGACGCGCTGATCGACCGGCTCCGCGACGCCGGATTCGCCATCGACGCCGAGGAACTCACACGCTGAGCCTGGCTGAAAGGCCCTTTCACGCTCCGAGATTCCGCTGCCTGAGGTGCGAGGAGCGCAAGCGACGAGCCTCGAAGGCCTGGTGACCGCCACTACTTGGCCGCGCAATTGCCGTGTCAGCCCCGCTCGTCCGGCAGGTAGTCCACATCCTTCACCTGCCCGTCAGCCTTGAGGTATTCGACAAGTCCCGGTGGCCGATAAGACTCATCGTCGTCTTTTCGCTGCTCGGCGCTCGACGCCACGAATTCGCTTTCCGGATAACCCTTTCCGATCGTTCGATCCACCCGCTCGATGAGTTTGTAAAATCCCTTCCTGGACTCGTCGAGCTTGGCGAAGGCGTTCGTCCGGGTGAGGTATCGGGTGATCAGGTCAAGCGCCGTCATCGTGGGCACCGACGATGAGCCCACGCGCTCGGCATCGCCGATCTCCTGGTTCAGCTCGAGGTCGTGTTCCTTCGCGTGTTTCAGCATCCAGACGAGCGGGATGTTGCTGAGCTCGCTCGACGCATAACCGCCACCGACGTTGCAGTGCACGCCGGAGAACCACACCTGCTCAAGTTCCTGATCGGCCGGCCGGTCCGGCTTCGCCACCCACAGTGTCGGTTCGAACGGTTTCCGTTTCTCGTCGATGGCCAGCGCCTGGTAGGCGGAGTCGACATAGTTGCTCAGCTGGGTGTCGTGGAATTCCCAGCGCTTGTTGATCTTGTTGGCGAGCTTCGATTCGCCGAGATCAGGCATTCCCAGCGAGCCGACGGTGTCCCACACTCCGATGAACCGGATCCGGCTCTCGTGCGAATACCTTTCGCGAAAGGCGACCGCCTCCGGGTCGCTCGGCTTCACCTCGCCGCGATAGAGCGCGAACGCTTCGTCGACCCGATCTCTGTTCTCCCGCTTGAGTATTCCGCAGTTGCGGATGAACCCGGCGATGCTCCGCGCCGTGTAAGCGCCGCGGCTGAACCCGAACAGGAAGATCTCGTCACCCGGGTCGAAGGCATCGACGATGTCCCGATAGCCCTCTTTGACGTTCTTTGACAGCCCGAATCCCACTGCACCACCGGTGATCTTGTTCCACCAGTGGGTCCCGACGCCGGCCACATACAGTGGCTCGATCTGTTCGACACCGTTCGCACACGTGCCGACCTTGACCGCGTCGACGACCTTCCTGACGTTGGTCGGGTGCTTCTGACCGAAGGTGTTCCAAGTGCCGTCACAGCACACGACCAGTCTTTTCGCCATCGCCTTCGCCTCTGCTCGGTGTGGCCCCCTGAGCAGCAGATCTTACCGAGCAGGTGCAGTACCCCGTGTCTGGTGATCGACCGACTCAAGAATCCGCCAGACGTCCGCACAGATGACACGGCTCCCTCCGTCGGGTGGATTATCCAGTCGACAGCCCCCACCGGTGTCATCGATGCGGGAGCCAATAGACCCCACGGCTGCTCTGATTCAGGGGACGATGTCCAATCCTGACTCAGCTGTTGCTGGACGAGTTCTGCTGCGAGAACAACCCGATCAGCCAGTCGAGGAACGCTTGCCACGCAACCGACACCGACTCGCCGAACGACGCCACCGCAGTTTGGATAGCAGCGAACACACGCTCGAAGAAGTTCTGCTCTGGCTCTTCCGGCGTCTGCTTCTCCGGAATCACCACGTCAAACGTCTGCGACGCCTGCCCCGCATGACCGTCTTGCAGCGTGACAGTGACCTTCTCCGTATAGCCGGCCGTTTGGGTCGCATCCGGCGTGTAGGTGAAGGTGCCGTCATCGTTCTTGACAATGGTGCCGCCGCTGCCATCGCCGGTCACCGTGTAGGTGACGGTGTCGCCGTCAGCATCGGTCGTCGTAACCGTGTACGTCACTGCGCCGGTAACCGGGTCCGCGGTGCCCGGCGTGATGCTGCCGATCACCGGATTCTCGTTCTCCGGCGTGATCGCCACCGTCACCACGCTCGTATCGGTGCCGCCGTGCCCGTCATCGACGGTCACTGTGAACTCATCCGACGACGGACCACCCGCCGCAGCCGCATGCGCCACACCATCATTCGGCGTGTAGGTGAACGTCCCATCCGCATTGACCACCACCGTCCCATGCTCGGGCGCATCCGACACCACATACGTCAACGCATCACCGTCAGCATCGGCACCCGCAACCGAACCGGTGTAACCACCCGACACAATCTCCGGCGCAACGGGATTCTCATTCTGCGGAGTGATCGCAACGGTTATCGGAATCGTGATCGTTCCGCCATGGCCGTCGCTGACCACTATCGTGAACGAATCGGTCTTGGGACCATCGCCCGCCGCCGCATGCGCCACCTCGGCGGACGGCGTGTAGTTGTAAAGAATCTCGATGGTCGATCCCTCGTCATACGAGAACTCGACATCGCTGGCCTCGCTGGGAGTCTCACCATAGTTGGCCTCCAGCACGTCACCGTCCGCATCGGACACCGTCACCGTCCCCGACGATCCGTTGTCGACATGGCCCACGAGTTCGGGGTTGTCGTTGGTCGTCTGGAGCGCAATGACCACTGGAATGACACGAAACTCACCCGAACTTCCGAGCGCAAGGATTGCGAACGTGTCGGTCTTCGGCCCGTCCCCGGCGGCGTCATGCTCGACACCGTCTCCGGGCACGTACAGGTAGTTTCCGGTCTGCGGATCAACCGTGACAGTGCCGTGCGCCGGCAACGAGAGCGGCTGGTACTGGATGGTGCCTGACAATGTCGAGTCAACGGTTCCCGTGTAATGACCTGTAGGCGTGGAAGTACCGACGAGGTCGTCGCCGTCGAGGACCTGGACACCGGACGCCCCAGCACCGACGAATCCATAAATCACGGGCTGGCCCATATCGTTCCGGGCGCCCTGTACGAGATAGACGTGGCTGGTGTCTGCCACGAATTGGCCCGATCCTCCCGCGGGAAGCGGAACGAATTCGTACTCACCGTCCTGTGAGTACACGAGGACCACCAGATTCTCGTCGCCGTCATTGGAAATGGTGACGCTACCGGTTCCCGGGTTGACGTCCGCTGCAACTCCGACATCCCCCAGCGAGCCGTAAACACCGTTCGCCGGATACACGGAGTTCGCAATGGCAAGGGGGTCATCGTCTCGCGGGTCCCAGTAGTTGTTCGAAGGATCCGGGTCGACCCACTTGTTGGTTCCCATCGCGGCAATGTTGTCCGAAGAGTTGAGATCGCCGGAGACAACCTGCGTCGTGGTGCCGTCGAAGTTGATCCCGACGTACCCGTACGGTGCCGCCGATCCGTCGTCTCGTCGTGGTGCCTGCACATACAGGAAGGTCGGGTTGTCGACTCCCGAAGGCACATAGGTCTTCTCACCGCCCGACTCAATGACATCTAACTGCCAGGTGGTGCCACTCGTGACCACGACGCCTACTGATCGGTCACTGTCATTGTGGATGGTGACCGAACTGTCGTCGCGGGAGTAGTAGACGCCCTCGTGGTACCAGTCCGCGACCGTTGTGTTGGTCGGGACCGCTTCGTAGTCCGCGTCGTACGGGTCGACGTAGTCATTGTCCGGATCCACGGACGCCTGCTCCACGGTCTTGATCGGCGGGCTTGCGCCGAACGGAGGGCTCGCCGTCTGCCCATCAAACGAGAGCACGGCACCAAGCACTACAGGACCACTCGTCGTTCGGTCCGCCTGCACCATGTAATAGGTCGCGTCCGCGGGTACCGGCAAGACTGCCGAGTCGCCGGCACCGATCACGTAGATTCCGTCACCAACCGGTCCCTGGTTGGCCAGGTTGACCGCAATGACACCTATATCGCGGCCGGAGTCGTTGTGGAAGGTGATGGTCGAGCCATCTTCAGCCACCTCGTAGGTGACTCCATCGGCACTCTCAAATGTGACAGTTTCGGTCGGGGCAGGATCGTCAGCGCCGTCGAGGAATCGGTCGTCGGGGTCCAGGCCCGCCCAGTCTTGGAGTGCCGCATTGGGAATCGAGTTCCCGTTGACGTCTTCGACAGCCTCGGCCGTCGTGACGATCGACGATGCGGCGACGTCGATCTGACCGAGCACCACCGGCGTTCCACCAGCTTCCGGGGTGACGCCATCTGCGCCAACACGTTGCCCCTGTACAACGAGAATCTGGGTATTCGACGTTGCGAAGTCCGCGCTACCACCCGGTTCGACGATCACCACCGACCCCGGACTCGACGATGCACTGTCACCGATGGCGATGGGATTCGTCCCGTTGTTGGTGATGGTGACCGTGGAGCCGTCGTCCGACGCTCGGTAGGTGACACCCGCGGCCACGGGATCACCCGCGATGGCGTTGGGAACGTAGGATTCGGCACCGGAGATCAGCGTGAAGTCGGCATCCCCATTGTCGTAGAAGAGATTTCCCTCATCCACCGCATCCGGCACGACCACATCGAACGCCACTACCGACCGCGACAAGAACGACTGCACCACAGGCTCGTTCAGTTCGACGCCGTCTGCTTCGTCGTCCCAGGTGTGCTTACCCAACGACCCGGTGGCCACGACCTGCGTCGGCAGCGTCAATCTCTCACCCGGTCCGAGGATACCGAGGTAGTCCGAGCCATCACCCCGCGACCGCCGGTTCAACACACCGAGAACCACCGCGCTCTGGTTCAGCAGGATCAATCCGCCCTTGCCCGTTGCGCTGGTGAACGCGCTCAGGATTCCGTCCTTGCCGTCTTTCGCCTTGACGGGAAGCGCTGTGATGTAAGCGGTTTCGGACTTGGACTCACCAAGATCCAATCCAACGGGAGCGACGGCGGGCGTCGCAGCAACCACCGGCGCCGCGACGTCCACCGGATCAGCAACCTTCCGTGACTTCGGCGGTGCATCGCCGGAGTCACGATCGTGATCAGGTGTGGAGAGACCGGGCACGGTGTAGGTCTTGTGCGGGCGAGGCAATAGCGAGGGCGTCCGACGAGCGGGGGTGGTGACCTCGGTTTGCGTCACGTCGGGCGTGGTCTCCGCAACCTTGGGAGCGGTGGTGTTCTCGGGCGGAGTCTCGGACTTCTCGGCCGGTTCGGCCTCGTCATCTGCATTCTCATCACCGTGTTCTTTGTCGCCGGACGGAGAACCCGGAGAACCGGACTCGTTGCCGGCGTCGTCCTTCTTCGGCGAATCACCGTCGTCATCCTTATTCGCCGAGTCGCCGTCGTCGTCGGTCTTGGAGCTCGAATCTTGTTGTGAATCAGCGGACTCCGAGGATGAGTCGCTCCCCGAGCGCGATCCACTGGGCGAATCCTCCGCAGCCGAAACGGCCACCGGGGCCACGGCCAACAGGGCGGCCGCGATCCCTGACGACGCCACGATGCGGCGAGTACGAGTGAATTTCCGAACAGACGACTTCGTCATGAAAGGCCCCAACGATTCGGTCGAGAGAGGTTCCCAGGAAATCGGGTGACTCAGAAGTTAGCAGGAACCAACGATCGATTGAGTACCGACAATGTCGCCCGTTCGGACCAATTTCCGAAAACGAAAGACGTTCCCCGCGAACTACTTTCGTCGCCTAACTACACATCCGAACAACGAGTCCCCCATTCCGGGGACATAAATGAACCGATAAGAGTCCGTACGGATGACACCACTCAGGACCTCGGACGGAATTATCCAGCCAGCACCCGTCACCGGTGTCATCGCGGCGGAAACGTGAAACCCTTACGGCTGACCTGGATTCAGCTTGATGAAAAGTCCGTCCATCTCGGCGCACAGTCGGTCGCCGTCGTGCAAGGCGCCTTTGATGAACACCTTGCGGCCATCGATCTTGTCGGCCCAGGTGCGACACTGCAGCGGCTTGTTCAGCGGCGTGATCGAGCGATACTGCACAGTCAAATAAGCCGTGCGGCTGACGCCCTGGATGGCGACCGCCGACGCGAAACCGGCGAGGTCGTCGAAGGCGACCGCGATGTGTCCGCCGTGCGCGGCGTTGTTGCCGCCGAGGTGGAAATCGCGGAATGTGAGGGTGGCGTGCACACCCTCTTCGCTGTAGCTGTCGACCGTGTAGGGCGGCAGCGTGATGTTGCCGCGCGACGGGAGGTCGATGCGGGTGCCGGCCGGCGAATGCCACTCGTCGATCCGGACGGCGGCGAGCTTCGCGTTGATCGCGGCGAGCTCATCGATCAGTTCGTCGGTGAGCCCCTCCTCGGGGCACGCGTAGCGCGCGTTGTCCATGAGCGCGCGCACCTGTTCGCTGAACTCTGCGTATCGCGGGCCGCCACGCGTCGTGGTGATCGCGGTGTGCGCACGGAAGCCTCCCTCGTGGGGATCCTCGACTTCGGCGGGGGCATCGTTCGCGTCGCTCACCGCTCAACCGTATAAGAGGCGCTCAGCCGTCCGTTCCGGGGCCGCGCGAAGGCGCGTCGTCGGGCACGTAGTCCGGCACAAAGCTCGGGCCGCGCTCCTTCTCGTCGCGAATCTTGATGGCCCGGGCGACGACGAGCGCCACCACAATGGAGACGACGATCCACGCCGCCACCACGACCAGCACGATCGCCCAGGTACTCACGCAGTCCAGGGTGCCAGAAAGAAATCGTCCGAACAAAGGATTGACGGCTTCACCTGCGGTTTTCCGCGCCCGATACTGGAGCATTAGGGTGAGTTCATGACCGACGCGACCAGCCCGAACCCGTTCGATGCAACCCAGTGGGCGGTGGTCCCCGGTTTCGCCGACCTCACCGACATCACCTATCACCGCCACGTCGGCGAGGGTCGGGCGAACGGCATCGTCCGCATCGCCTTCGACCGCCCCGAAGTCCGCAACGCGTTCCGCCCGCACACCGTCGACGAGCTGTACCGCACCTTCGACCACGCGCGCCGCTCCCCCGACGTCGGCACCATCCTCCTCACCGGCAACGGCCCCAGCCCCAAAGACGGCGGCTGGGCATTCTGCAGCGGCGGCGACCAACGCATCCGCGGACGCTCCGGCTACCAGTACTCGACCACCCACGACGACGACGTCGCCGCGGCAACCGCCGACACCGTCGACGAGGCCCGCGTCAAAGCCGAGGGCGGACGCCTGCACATCCTCGAGGTCCAGCGCCTGATCCGCACCATGCCCAAGGTCGTCATCGCCGTCGTCAACGGCTGGGCGGCCGGCGGCGGACACTCCTTGCACGTCGTCTGCGACCTCACCCTCGCCTCGCGCGAGCACGCCCGCTTCAAGCAGACCGACGCCGATGTCGGCTCCTTCGACGCCGGATACGGCAGCGCCTACCTCGCCAAGCAGGTCGGCCAGAAGTTCGCGCGCGAGATCTTCTTCCTCGGCGAGGCCTACGACGCCGAGACCATGCACCGCATGGGCGCGGTCAACCGCGTCGTCGACCACGCCGACCTCGAGCAGACCGCGATCGAATGGGGACGCAAGATCAACGGGAAATCCCCTACCGCACAACGCATGTTGAAGTTCGCCTTCAACCTCACCGACGACGGACTGATGGGCCAACAGGTCTTCGCGGGCGAGGCGACCCGATTGGCGTACATGACCGACGAGGCCGTCGAGGGACGAGATGCGTTCCTGCAGAAACGATCTCCCGACTGGGATGCATTCCCGTACTACTACTGACGAGAACTCACGCCGACGGCGAGTCCGCCGGACGGCCGAACAAAAAGCCCTGCCCGACGTCGAACCCGAGTGATGCCAATTCGGGCAGCAGGGCCGCGTCCTCGACACCTTCGGCCACGGTCTGGATTCCCGCGGCCCGTGCCATGTCGCAAATCGCCTGCACCACAGAGCGATTGATGCCCCCGTCATCGACGAGACGGGCGATCAGCGACCGGTCGACCTTGAGCACGTCCACCGGCAGATCGCGCAGGTAACTCAACGCCGAGAAGCCCGAACCGAGATCGTCGACACAGATACGACATCCCGCCAAGTGCAACTGCTCGATCGCATCTGCCGCGATCGAATCGAGGTTGATGACCTCGTTCTCGCGAATCTCGATCCAAATCTGTTGCGCGCGAACACCGAACTCGTCGACGAGTCCGACGACGTAGTCGGCGATGCCTTGGTCGTAGAGCTGCTGGGTCGACAAGTTGATACTGATGAACGCGTCCGGACCGTGCCGCGGGGTGATGTCGGTCGCGAGCGCACTCACCGCCTCACGAATCGAGCGCCGCCCAAGTGGCACGATCATCGACGTGCTCTCGGCGACGGTCATGAACACATCCGGCGACACGATTCCCTCGGGAGTTCGCCACCGCAGCAAGGATTCATAGCCCAGGACACGTCGATCCGGCAGATCCACCAGCGGCTGGTAGACCACGAAGAAGTCCTCGTCGTCCGAGAGTTTCATTCGGCAGGCCAGGTCGACATCGCCGCGCACCGACTCGGCGACCGTCGGCCCCGCATACGCCACGATGAACCGGCGACTGAGCGCCGAACACAACGCGGCGTCGGCGTACTCGACGAGGTTGTCCGCCGTCGGCCCCGAAGGCAAATCGGCACCGATCGCCACACCGATACACGTCTCGATGAAGTACGTGTGTTCGCGCGTCTCGACCACGTGCGCGCCGAGAATTGAGGTTACGTTCCTCATGAATTCGGCTCTGTCGGGATGGGCGCCGATTCGGATCTGGCACTCACACGACGAACGGCGTACGAACTCGGCAGAAGCGCCGAAATGTCGGTGGATTCGGTCGATGACCCGGCCTGCCGCGAACACCACCGGCTCTCGGCCGTATGCGGTCACCGCGCGTCGCATCGGATCGATCATGACCGACAGCACGATGTCGTCGCTGTTCCCGACCGTTGCCGTCATGCGGCGGATCATAACCGACCGACCCACCGCAAGCGCGCGCAACCGCGGCTCAACCGCCGGTGCCGCGCAAAACTGATCCGACCGTTCGGATCAGGATCTTGACATCGAGCCACACGCTCCAGTTCTCGATGTAGAAGTTGTCGTAGAGCGCACGGTCTTCGATGCTGGTGTCACCACGGAGCCCGTGAATGGCCGCCCAGCCGGTGAGTCCGACACCCACCCGGTGCCGGTCGCGATAGCTGGGGATGGAGGTCTCGAACTGTTCGACGAAGTGTGGACGCTCTGGGCGTGGCCCGACGAGCGACATGTCGCCGCGCAACACATTCCACAGCTGCGGCAGTTCGTCGAGGGAGGTCTTCCGAATGACTCGCCCGACGCGCCCGATCCGGTCCTCCTGGCTCGGTTGCCATTCCGCATCGGAGACGCCCGCCTCGATGGGTCGCATGGACCGGAACTTGAGAACGTCGAACAGTCGGCCACCGCGACCGATCCGCTTCTGACGGAAGATGATCGGGGCGCTCGGATCGCTGAGATACACCGCAGTCGCGGTCGCCGCCAGGATGGGGCTCAGCAGGAGCAGGCCGATGGCCACCACGACCACGTCGAAGACACGCTTCGCCTTCCACGACCACGTGCGCAACGCGCCTCGACGCATCCGGATCAGCGAAATGGTGTGAATCCGATCCATCTCCCAGGACAGCGAGACCATCTCGAAAAGCCTTGGCACAAGGAATATCTCGCAATTCAGTTCGTCGCATTCACGTAGCGGTCCGACGAGCCGCGAGTCCGGGAACGAGCTGAACGAGACGATCACCGCGTCGAGATCGTTGGCAATGGCCAACTTTCGGATCTCGGTGACGCCCGCCTCGATCGGCACGCCGGTACCGGACAATTCCGGCATCGGATCGTCGCTGACAGCCAACACCACGTCCACCCCGAGTTCGGGTTGTTCAAGCGTGCTCTCGATCAACTCGACCGCAACCACGCCGCCACCGACGATGGCCGCACGTAGCCGGTGCTGCGACGACGCCCGACGCCGACGGCGCACCATCGCGTAGTACGCGACGCGAACCAAGAGCAAAGCGCCGAACACGATCGTCGCGTACAGCGCGACCTTGGCGTGACTGACGCCCTGACGACCGACGGCGAACAACACTCCCGACGTGATCAACGACCACCCCGCCAGCCGCGGCATGTCGTCGAGCGCCGAGAGCGTCAGCCGTGGTCGGTAGAAGCCGGCCAGTTCCAAAACGAGCGCCGTGATCGCGGCACCGACAAGGCCGAAAGCGACCGGCCACGCACCGTCGTCGATGTTGACTGTAACGCTGATGGCCAGCAGAGCGATGAGGTCTAGGATGAGCAGTAAGGGGTCGATTCGGTTGCGAAACAACCTGTGTCGTCGGCGCATCCGCGTACCGACCGGTGTTGACGCCATGGCAACTCGTTCTCGAATTCAAATGGTGGCGACCGCCCCGACCGGCCGAACTTTCGGTTCACGACAGAAAATAGCAGAGCCGCCACTTTCAAGTCGGCACAGCGGCGACGACGGTGGCCGATGATCGTTCGATCGGATAAAATGAGCGCCGCGGGTCGGGACCCTGTCGAGGCCAACGAGCAAGTGCCGGGGGAGCAATCCTGCGTGTGCGGATTGTCTGTTTTCTTCGATGCGGGATCGTTTCGGCTTCCGCAAGGAGAACCGTGCTAATGCCCACGACGCGATTTCTGGGTCGCTACGACACCCGATCAGGCGCAACCCTGATCAGTACGGGTGGGGTGCTCCCGATGCCGTTGATCGGGCTTGCATGGCCGGCGGTCCTCCGCCCCGGCGGCCTGCTGCCCCTGCTGATCGTCTGGGCCTTCATCACCGTCATTTTCAGCTATACCGCGTGGCGTGGATACCTCTCCGACCGCGCTTTCGGCATCGTCGGCGGCTGCGGGATCGTCGGTATCTGCGCGACGGCGATGGTGTTGTCCGGTGAGATGGCTCGTCAAGCCGTCCTCGGGCTGGTCGCAGTTATTCCGACCATCGCTGCGATCGCCGTGTCCGCGTTCCTCATCTGGGGTCTGCTCGGCCTCGCGATCGGCGGGTCGACGTCGGTGATCCTCGCCACCGCGTCGTCGGGCCCAGACGCTCTGGTGTGCGTCGGCGCAATGCTCGGCACGATCGTGGTTCCGGTGTTCCTGGTGGTCGCGCTGCGCCGCTCGCGCACTGGCGCTTCGCCTTCGAACCACTGTTCGTCGCTCTGTATTCGATGCTGTTGCCCCGCACAACTTTTGCCTTGGTCGCGCATGAGCCGTTCCCCCGATCCGACGCCAAAGACACCAGCACCGAGAAGTCCGGCCGCTTTCTGACTTGGTGTTTCCGGGCTGCGTGGTCGCGACTTGACGCGGTGTTCGTCCTCGGTCAACGCACCAAAGAACTCGTACTGGATCGGTGGCGACCGCACGGCGAGGTGGTGGTCATTCCGCACGGCGACGAGAGCATCTTCACACGGTCCGGCGCCGTGACCAATGGCCCGCCCTCGCACTCCCCTCCCGTCGCCCTGTTCTTCGGCACCTGGACGGCCTACAAGGGTATCGACGATCTGCTCGACGCCTTCGCCCTCGTCCGCGCCACTTTCCCCGACGCACGCCTCGTGATGGCCGGTGCGGTCGGTGCAGATATCGACGTCGCCGCCACTCTTGAGAAGGCAACGGCCATCGGCAATGTCGAGACCCGGCCCGGATATGTCGAGGCCGACGACGTGGCCGCCATCGTGTCGTCGGCGCGCGTCGTCGTTGCTCCATACATTCGCGCCAGTCAGAGCGGTGTGGTCCATCTGGCCTTCACCTTCGGACGCCCGGTGGTCGCCACTTCGGTGGGCGATATCGGCGACGTCGTCCGCGACGGCGACAACGGCATCCTGGTGCCGCCACGCGACCCGGCGGCACTTGCGCACGCGATCCTCATCATGTTGAACGACGATGACCTGGCAGATCGGTTGGGCCAGAATGGATGCGCCGGAATAGCAGGAGCCTGGGATCAGGCCGCCAAACTGGTCGCCGACACTCTCGGGCGAGCGCAGCGACGGGGCATGTCGACAGTCCGGTCGGGGGCGACGCCGTGACCCGCCACGCGATCATCGCGCTGCTGCTGGTACTGGCGGCGCCGTTCGTGCTCGCCGGCTGCGGCGACGACGCCGACATTCCTCAGGCCGGCAACACCTTCGCCGCCGACAGCCCGTGGAACTCGTTGATTCCCGACAACGCCCGTGTCGATCCGAACAGCGCAGCGATGATGGCCGCCGCGCAACCGCGGCCTGCACTCTACGCGAGCACCGTGGAGGAAGGCATCCCGATCGTCGCGGCCACCGGCTCCACTCCCACCCATTCGGTCACTTGTCGGCGCAATGACTGGGGCGCATGCCCTTTCACTGATCGAAAGGTGCCGATACCAGCGGACTTCCGTCCGCAGAACGGAACGTACGGTCCCTTGGTCGTGGTCGATGACAACGACGGCGTGTCCTTCGAACTGTGGCAGGCCCAGCAGACCGAAGGTGTGTGGTCGGTGGATTTCGGTGCGGTGAACGAGTTGTCGGGGTCGGGGTGGTCGGGTCTCGGTGGTGCCACCGCGTCGGGCGCATCACTGCTCGGCGGCGTCGTTCGGGTACGGGAAGTGGAACTTGGCGTCATTCCGCACGCCGTTGCGTTACGCACCAATAATGCCTGCGCCAGCGCGTTTCGCGGGCCCGCGCGACACACCGACGGCACTTCGACCCGTCCGGACTGCCTACCGGAAGGCGCACGCCTGCAACTCGATCCGACGATCGACCTGACAACGCTCCAAGTTCCCACCGCACAGCGGGCGATTGCGCTCGCCCTGCAGAAGTACGGCGGTTTTGTGGTGGGTATCGGCGGCGCCGGGCTGAGCCTCGCAATGGAACGCGACCTGTCCGCGTCCGAGGGTGACATCGGTTCGGTGTATGCCGCGGCCGGAATTCGTTGGGACCATGACGACTTGTCGGGCGTCCCGTGGAACAGACTGAGAGTGGTGATATAGCCCGTGCGAGTCCTAATACTCATCGACGCATTCCGTATGGGCGGCGCCGAGACCTTGCTGGCGCCGATGGTGGTGGCCAGCCGGGCCACCGACGTCGAGATGGATGTGGTGAGCATCTCGACGGAATCCATGAACGCGGCAAAGACGATGGCCATCCTCGCCGACGCCGGCATCTCCACTCGGTCCCTCGGCATCACCAGACTGCTGGATCCGACGGCGATTCCCAAGCTGACCAGGCTGATTCGTCGCGGACGATACGACGTCGTACACGCCCACCTCGAGATGGCCATGACGCTGGCGCTTCCGGCAACGCGGCTCGCGCGAGTGCCACTCGTGGCCACCTTCCACCATGTCGCGCGCCCCCTGTCCGGGCGTGCGGTGTGGCGCGAGCGGCTCGCTGTGGAGGCCGCCACCGCCTCGCGTCGGGCGCTGTTCGTGTCGGAGGCGTCGCGGACATCGTTTGCCGACACTTACCGGCCACATGGCCTGCCCGACAACTGGGAGGTGATGCACAACGGCATCGATGTCTCGACTTTCTCTGCGGGAGAGGCCGATCCGCGGGTTCGTGCCGAGGTCGGCGGCACGGGTGCCCATCTCGTCGTGATCCCGGCCGCCTTCCGTGATTTCAAGGGCATCCCGATCGCCATCCGCGCCTGGCCCGCCGTCGTGGCCGAGCATCCCGGTGCGGTGCTGTCACTGGTGGGTGGTGGTGAACTCGAAGACGAGTTGCGCGCCGAAGTCGCCGCACTCGGTGTGGAGAACTCGGTCCACTTCGCCGGCATCCGCACCGACATGTCCGCGGTGTACCGCGCGGCCGACGTCGTGCTGCTGCCCTCCATCCACGGCGAGAATCTGCCGACTGTCCTGATCGAAGCGTCGGCCACCGGACGTGCCGTGGCTGCGTCGCGCATCGGCGGCATTCCCGACATCGTCGCCGACGGCGATACCGGCCTTCTCTTCGAGCCCCACGATTCGGCCGCACTGGCCGAGGTCGTCAACAAGCTCCTCGCCGACGCGTCACTCCGCGACACGCTCGGCTCGGCCGCGGAAGTCCGTGCAAGGGAACACTTCTCGTCGGATGCCTGGATGGCGCGTCTTGCCGACACCTACGCCGAGATCGTCGCCCGATGAGCGCGCAGCGAATCGTGTATCTGGCGTCCCGATTCCCGGTGGTGTCGGAGACATTCATCGTGCGGGAACTCGATGCCGTAGCCACACAACCGGACATCGATGTGGAATTGCGGTCCTTGTTCCCTGCGCCCGGCCAAGTTGTGCACCCGGTGGCCGCCCGCTGGGTCGATCAGCTCATCAAACCGGAGGCGCGCGATGCCGTTCTGGGCGTCGGCTGGGCTGCTCGACGCCATCCTCGCGCACTGTATGGAGTGCTGCACACAGTGGTCGCGGAATACCGACGCAACCCAACTCTGCTCATCCGGGCACTGGTGACCGTCGTACTGGCATGTGCGCACGCACGCGACCTGTCCCCACACTCCAAGGCGACGCACGAGGTACCGCCGCACATCCACGCCCACTACGCCACCTACCCCGCGCTCGCGGCCTGGGTGTGTCGCGAACTGATCGGCAGCACATACAGTTTCACGGCGCACGCGCACGACATCTACGTCAGCCAGGACATGCTGACACGCAAGGTCGCCGACGCGGAACTGGTCATCACCATCTCCGAGTACAACCGGGACCTGCTCACCGACCTCGACGCCGGGCCGACGCCGATCGAGGTGGTGCACTGCGGCATCGACACCGCGTCGTACCCGTACCGGCAGCGCAGAATTCCCGTAGACGGACCCGTCAACGTGCTCACCGTCGCGTCGTTGCAGGAGTACAAAGGTCACGGCATTCTGTTGCGGGCCATAGCGATCGGCGGCGGTCCCGTCGACAGGCTACATCTCGACCTCATCGGTGACGGCCCGCTGCGGGAGGATCTGGAACAGCTGGCCGAGCGCCTGGGAATCGCCGACCGTGTCCGCTTCCTGGGGAGCCGCACCGAAGCCGAAGTGCGCGAAGCACTCTCCGACGCCGACCTGTTCGTGCTGCCCAGCGTCGTTGCCGCCGACGGACAGATGGAGGGACTTCCCGTCGCACTGATGGAGGCGCTCGCCTGCGGGGTACCCACCGTGTCGACGGACTTGTCCGGCATCCCGGAGATCGTGATTGACCACGCGACCGGGTTTCTGGCGCGGCCCGGTGACGTCCACGATCTGCATCGCGCTCTCGGCGTCGCGGTCGAACGCCACACTCCGGCGATTTCGGAGTCCGGGCGTGCATTGGTGGTCGAAGCCTTCGATCTTGCGACCACCACGTCGCACCTCGTCGAACTGCTATCGGATCACGTCAGCGCACGACCTGGAGACGATGCACCGGAATCCCGCGCAGATCGTCGTGGTCCCACCGCAGCCCGGACGCGCTGTAGGTTGCGCCGATGGATGGTCCGGGCGCCGCGGGATCTCGTTCAAAACTCACGCTGAGCGGCGCTCCGCCGATGTCGACGATGTAGGCGCCGTACGTTTGCAAGGCTTGTGCGACGGTCCGTTGTGCGGGTGTGAGTCGCAGAGTTCGCAGGTCCAGGCGAGGGTCGAGCCGGACGCGGGCGCCCTCGGGGATGCAGTCGGGCCGCAAGGATCGACCGTCGGTCTTGAGCGCGGGGCGTCGGAACACCCGGGCGCACACGTTGTCGGACTGGAGTGCAAGGGCGTGCGGAATGCGTCCCTGCCGGATCTCCGACACCCGAATCACGCCGCCCAGGCGCGACGCCCCCGATCCTGTGCTGGCGCCGCCCCACCCGGAGCCGTAGAGGTCGTTGACGGCACCCCAGGCGGTGAACCACTGGCCGGCGCCGCGTCGGGCTCGCCAGAACTCGTACACCTTGCGTGCCGGGGCGTCGATGACGACCATCGCGCCGTCCGATCCGACGTGCGGCGTGGCACCGTTCGGGATCGGCACACGAACCCCCGCGAACGGGCATCGTCCCCATTCCCGGACCGTGCAGGTCACCGTGTAGCGGGGAGTCCCGGGCGACGCCTGGTAGATCGGGATGCCGAACTGATCCAGGTTCGCGTTCAGAGCACTGCGCCGGGCCGCGTATCGAATCATCGCCGCGCTGTTGGGGTCGACGGTCGCGTTCGAACCGATCGGCGTCCGCCATGGACTGGTCGCGGCGAACGGTTCGGTCGCCGCGTTGGCGGGCGACGTCGGACTCGCGCACCCCACCACGCCCAGACTGGCCGCGACGGCGATCAGCGTCGCACGCGTCATCAGGCGTCGTGGATGTTGCCGCTTCTGTTTCGGCGGGCGGGTCGCGTCCGTCATATCTCACCAGTCGCTTGCTGGACGGGGAACGTTAGCCAGCCTACCGGTCGTTTCGCGTTGCCGGGTTGCCCAAACCGGGCATCTGCGACAGCGACACCACCTGCGAGTCCGCGAATATTTCCGCATATCCGGCGGGCACGCGGGCGCCGAGGCCCAGCACAATCCCGTACTGGAACGGTGCGGCGAGCCTGCCGTCGTCCAGCGGCAGGTCGATGTTGTCGCGGCGGAACGCGTCGTCGCTGTCGGGGCCAAAGGTGATGGTCAGCGCCGATCCAGCGGGTCCCTCGATGGCAAACCACCCGACGTCGTGTCGCCCGGGAAACCGCCCGATGACGTCCGAATCGGTGTCGGTGGTCGCCAAGATCGGCACTGCCGAGGACGCAGCCGCCAGGCACTCGGCGGCGCTGCCCGGTCCGAAGATGACGGTGAACAACCCGGTCGCCCGCAGCGCTTCACACAGTGCGACCCTGATCGCGTCCGAGTCGGGTGGATCGGGCAACGGGACGAACTCGTGTGCCAAACCAGGCGCCGGCTTTCGTCGCCCAAACATTCCGTGATTCCAGCGGCTCAGCGGGATGCCTCGTGGATGGCTGGTTCCTCGTCGACAGCGGACCTCGGACGCAGATGCACGACGCGCGCTGCCTGGCCCTCGTTGGCGCCCCAGACGTCGGGCCGTCCACCAACCGCTCGAGCGACGTCGTTCAACGTGCAGTAGCCGTCCTCGATCGCGCGAATCAGCAAGCACACCTTGTTGTTTGCCGGTCGTCCCACCGAGTCGTACTTCTCCCGAATCCGCGCCAGGTGGGTGTTGACCGTGGCGACCGAGATGAACAGTTCGTCGGCGACGGCGTTCTTGGTGTCATTGCGCAACCACCCGACGAGCACCTGCCTCTCGCGCTCACTCAGGAGTCCACCCTGATGACTACGAAAACGCCTCGGGTCAGCCATGTTCCGCACCTCGTGTCGTCCGGCATCGTGTGCGTTGGACAGTAGGTCGAACCGCTGGTCGGCACCAGACGCCCAAACCGGTGCCCCCAGGTTCAGGGTCACCCGTATGAATGAGTTGCCCCTGTGTGGTCGACCTCGTACCGCGTTGTCGTGCCATCGTCGCATCGACGCAGCACCGACGCGCGAACGAACCTGCCGGGCGGCGCGACGCGCACAAAGACCTGGCCGTCGTCGGCGGCGTCGAACACCTCCGTGGCGACCGCCGCAAGTGCCGACGCCACCGCCCCGGGTAAGCCATGGTCGCCGCCGGACACACCAGTCGACGAATCGTCGAGCAGCACCGCTTCTACGCCACGCACCCGTGCACGGTAAACGGTGTTGTCGAGCCCGAGGTCGGAGAGCAGCGGCGCTCGTAGCCGGTCGCGCAGATGTGCTTCGAGCAGTTCGTATTCGACGCGTTCGTCGGCGGTGAGTTCGTCACCGCTGCCGATCTTGGTCAACGGTCGGCGCGCGAGGTCGCCGAGTGCGCGGATCTGGCGGGCACGTTCGTCGGCCGCGGCGGATTCTGCCGAGATCTCGGCCACCTGCGCCGCACCCGCCTCCCGAATGCGGTAGACGCCGAGCGCCGTCGGGCGTACGACGAGCGCGAAGAACACCGCCATCGTCATCGGAGCGAGGTCGGTAACCCCGGTTGCCACGGTGGCTACAACCGGTTCGCCGACCGCGATCGCCCAGATGCCACGTACCGCCGCGATGAGGGCCAGGCTCATCCACGGCGCGATGAATCTGGCGCGCACGATCATGAAGCACAACACCGGCACCGCTGCCCCATTCGACCATCCGAACAGGATCGACGCGACCGACGTTGCCGGCGTGACAGCCAAACCAAGAGCACAGCAGACCGGACCGGCAAGGGTGAGAAGAACTGTCGCCCAGAGCGGCAACGGATCTCCCGGTGCACGGACGACGATGATCGCGGCAGCCGCCATGATGGTGGCGGCCAGCACAACCGGCCAGATGCTCGTCGCCTCGCCGGCTGCCGTGAACGCCACTGTGAACATTGCCCCGATGTATACGGCCAGCACCACCCAGGCGGCGCGTGTGCGCATGCCGAGGAGGTCGATGATGTCTCGATTGGTCTTCTCGTTGTTCATCGCGACCACGTCAGCACCACCTCGGTGCCCGTGCCGGGCGATGAATTGATCTCGGCGGCACCGTCGATCATCTGCATCCGTCCGCGAATGCTCAACGCGATTCCGAGACGCGCGGGTGCGACGGCGTTCGGATCGAAGCCGACGCCGTCATCGGCGATGACGATGCGGACGCCGTCTGGGGTTGCCGTCACCGAGATCGTCACGCGGGCATCGGCGCCCGCGTGGCGTTGAGCATTGCGTACCGCTTCGGCCGTGGCGAGGGTCAGCGCTTCGGCAACCGCGCCGGGTAGTGGTCCGGTCTCACCTGCGATCGTGATGTCTGGGTTCAGGTCACGAATGGTCTCGACAAAGACCGGCCACGGGACCACCTCGGCAGGCGGCCGCTGCTCGTCAACAGAGATGGCTCCCAGAGCCTTTCGTGCTTCTTCGGCGAGTTCCGGCGACGATCCGTGTCGAGCGGCGACGAGCAGCGTCGACATCAGGCTGTCGTGGGTGAGGGCATTGAATCTGCCGCGTTCTACGGCCCGCGCCTGTTCTGCCGCCGCTGCAGCGGTCGCCGCATATGCCTCAGCGCGGGTGGCGTCGAGGATGCGTGCGGCGCGCAGGCCCATGCCGGCAGCCGCGACGAACACCATGGAGAAGACGTATCCCCAGGCGAGGTCGCCGATGAGCGACCCGGTGGCGCCCGGCTCGTGTACGGCGTTGTCGGCCAGCACCGTGTTGACCACCAGGATGGCGAGCACCACGAACCCGACGGAGGTGCGGACGGCGATCACCGCCGCGATCGCGGCGAGTCCCGGGAATTGCGCAAACCAGATCCCCTGCACCGTCGAGATGAGGTTCCCATTCCACGCCGGCCACCACAGCGCGGTGGCAAGGAGGAATCCGACGCACGCTGTCCCCGAGACGATCCGGATGCGGGGAATGTCGGCGCGCCAGCTCAGCGCTCCCATCGCAAGTCCGGTGCCGAGTGTCAGGATCACCGCGGCGACGGTCCACCACGTCGCGGCCAGCGGCACGGCAGCGATGATCAGCGGGATGCACAGCACCCCATAGATGAGGTAGCCCACCGACACGAACATCGAAAAGATCCGCATAACTCGACGATTCGCTGCGTTCGGATCGTCGAGCTCAGTCAGCGACGTTTGCGTCGGCGCGGTATCGGCAACCATCCGTCCTCGATCGCTCGTTTCAACAGATCCGTCTTCGTCGGCGCCGGACGACCCGCTTCGCTGTACTTCAGACGTATTCGGGTGACGTAGTCGGAGATGGTTTCCACCGACAATCCGAGCGAGGAGGCCACCCGCGCATTCGACTCCCCCGCCGCATACAACTCCAGCACCCGCCGCAGTTGTGGCGGCAGGTCGACGAAGTCCGGGTCGGATTCGATCGCGGCCGCCCAATCGGCCGACGGAACTGGCCGTCCCGCAAGAGCTTCCCGAATCGCGTCGAAGAGTTCGGCGTCGCGCGCATTCTTGCGCACCACTCCAAGAACTCCCGCCGCAGCGGCCTGCCGCATGAGGTACACCTCGTCACCCGACGTGTACACCAGCGCCGGAATCCCCGCCGCCCGCAGCGCCTCGATGTTGTCGCCCGGGCTGGATTCGTCGTCAAGTCGGAGGTCGAGCAACACCAGATCCAAATCCGTTGCTTCTGCTAACAATTCGGCGACCGTGGCGCCGGTCGCGGCCACGGCGAACTCGGGATGATCCGCGAGCGTCGCGGTGAGTCCACGCACGATCTGCCCATGGTCGTCGACGATCCCGATACGCGCGGAGCGGCCGGAGGCGTCGGGCATGGAGCAATGATGCCGCACGGATGTCAGGGGTGCGATTCTTCGTGACTATCCGTCCAGGACGGTCGGCCGCGGCAATACCACCATCCTCCTGCGCCCCCGGGTGCTCCTGCCCCGAGCTAGCCTCGGGCTTTCACGGTGATTAATCGTATTGCCGTGTCGTGAATGAAGAATGGTGCCCTGACCTGGGATGATTGGGATTGTCGAAGTCTCAAACCATCGAGGATCGAGGAGCACCATTCAGGTGAGTAAGTCTACGTCGCCGTACCCGTCGTTGTCGGTTGATGGGTCGGGAACCGGGATCGTGTCGCACGCGGGGGCAGCAGTGTTGCTGCGTGCCGCAGAGAAGACCGGCCTGATCAGCGGCTTGTCTCAGGTGTTGACGCCGTGGCGCAAACCATTCGCGACGCATGATCCGGGCAAGATCATCGCCGACCTCGCGGTGGCGGTCGCGATCGGCGGGGACTGTCTGGCCGACATCGACCAGGTCCGCGCCGACCCGGGCGTGTTCGGCCTGGTGGCCTCGGATTCGACTGTGTCACGGCTGATCTCGGATCTGGCCGACGACGCAGTCACCGCGTTGGCGGCGATCAATGCGGCTCGCGCAGCCGCCCGCACCCTCGCGTGGGCGGCCGCCAGACAGGCCGCCCCGAGCCACGGACGCGACAGCAGTAGTCCGGTGATCATCGATCTCGATGCCACGCTGGTGACCGCGCATTCAGAGAAAGAACAGGCCACCCCGACCTGGAAGAAGGGGTTCGGGTTTCACCCGCTGTGCGCATTCCTCGACCACCAATCCGGCGGGACGGGCGAACCTCTGGCCATCGAGCTACGTCCGGGCAACGCCGGCTCCAACACCGCCGCCGACCACATCACCGTCGTCGAGGCCGCCGTGGCCCAGATCCCCGACGCCGAACGCTACCGCGTCGAGCGCAGTGTGCTGATCCGCGCCGATTCCGCCGGTGGCACCCACGAATTCCTCGACTACCTCACCACCAACGGCTTGTCGTATTCGGTCGGATTCGGGTTGACCGACACCAGCGCCGCCGTGATCGACAGACTGCTGCCGCAGGCGTGGACACCGGCCTATGACGCCGACGGTGTGCAGCGAGACGGGGCGTGGGTGGCCGAATTGACCGGCATGCTCGACCTCTCGGGCTGGCCCGAGGGGATGCGTGTCATCGCACGCAAAGAACGCCCACATCCCGGGGCGCAGTTGCGGTTCACCGATTCCGACGGACTGCGGTTGACCGCGTTCGCCACCGACACCGTCGGTGGGCAACTGGCCGCGCTGGAGTTGCGTCACCGCCGCCGCGCCCGCTGCGAAGACCGTATCCGCAACGCGAAAGACTGTGGCCTGACCAACCTTCCGCTGCACGGCTTCGATCAGAACCGCATCTGGTGTGCCATCGTCATACTCGCGGGCGAACTGATCGCCTGGACCCAACTCGTCGCGTTCGCCGACACTCCCGCACGCCGGTGGGAACCCAAAAGGCTCCGGCTATGCCTGTTCTCCATCGCCGCGAAACTATCCCGCCACGCCAGACGGACCCGGCTGAAACTCGCCGCATCCGCACCCCACAAAGACCTCCTCCTCCACGGACTCGCCACGCTCGCAACACTTCCCGACCCCGGCTGACCCACAGCCAACCTGACCAACCAACACGAAAGGAACCCCCTCGGGGCCGTGAACCCCGACGCCCACCGACGCCTCGGCTCGCTCGTCACGGCCTCCACCCGGAATTCGGTCCTCAGACCACACAATCCGGACCGCTCAGCAGACGTCCGCCACCCCATGCAATTTCGAGGCTAGCCGAGAAACCAGCCCGAAGTTGCATTACCCTGACGCCGTGGAAGGTATTACGCACAGCGAAAGCAGCAAACCATGGCGCTTTTGAAAGCCATTGCATGGTTGTTACCGGCGTCACAAATGAAGAACAAGTTACTCGTCCTGCTCGGCTTTGACATCGCGCCAACGGCCGTAATCGGTCCGTCGATCGTCAGCGGCGTAACCAGATTCGAGGTCGGCGAAGGGGCCTACCTCGGTACTTTCAACGTATTCAGAGGACTCCGTCACATCCGGCTCGAAGACCAGGCCCGTATCGAGTCGTGGAATTGGGTCTCAGCACATCCGAACTTCAGAGAGATTGACCCCGAGGCGGGCACGCTGTTCCTGGGGCGCAGATCAAAAATTGGAAGCCGTTGCTACTTGGACGCGTCCGGCACGATTGCCATTCGCAGGTACGCAGCCGTTGGCGGAAACCGGTGCTTTCTGCAAACACATCAGCCTGATTTCGAGCAGGCTGTCCAGACGGCGGGTCGAATCACGGTGGGCCACCACACGCTGGTCGGTAGCTGCGCCGTGATACTGAAGAACTCAATGGTTCCCGATATGTCTCTGCTTGCCGCCAACTCGACGATGCTTGAACACTCGGCACCGGACGGAAGACCCGGCCTCTACGCAGGCTCGCCGGCAAAATGGAAACGCGAAACAAAAGGCCTGTGGTTCGAGCGGACGGCAACGTTCATGTCAGAACACGCGATAGACGGACAGCAGGGAATACTGCCCGCTGACATCGAGACGACGGAAGACCACATTGACTGATTCGAATGGATTGATGGCCTGCAGCATGCAGCAGCGAGGTGGCGGACGCCCAGCCCCGGAACAGAAGCAGCTGTGACCGAGACCGATCTGAGCTGGTCGGATGTCAAAACCTGCACGGTTCTGTGGTCGATCAGCCTTCCCGGCCCCGAGACCATTTATCGCAACGTCAACGCCCGGTTGAACGATTCAAACGGCACAGGTTCGAATTTCCTAGACGAGGCTGTTTCGGTCACCGCGCATATCCGTCCGATCGATTCTCCACCCATCAGAGTCGTGGACCTCGGGAATGTAGACCTTGAAACCCTGACCGAGCGATCTATCGAGGCGGCATTGTGTTTCGACGTCGGCGTCGGTCAGATAGAAATTCTTCGCTGTGACAATGGGTGCGCAATACTTCATTCACACGGTGTCGGCGACGCCTTCGTAGCCACAAGGCTGGTGATCGAGATCCTCGACGCCCTAGAGCTCGCGGAGCGATTCCAGGACACTCTTACGCCTGACCCCTCCCTTCTCCGATTGGGCTTCGACACAGCCCGTGGACTGCGTTCGAATATCAAGCCACTGATGACGATGTCGCGCTCCGGAAAAGTACCGGCCAGCGACAACAAGCCCTCCGATCCAGGACTGGATGCAACCACGACCGGCGTTGTCGCGCAGTTTCGGCATTATTCACGCCCCGAAAAGGATGGTCGGGCACTGAGCAGTCTGCGAATCGCAGAACGGGTCGCAGGCACAATTCGTACGACGGTTTCCGCCGATCCTGACTGGTACATCATGGTGAGCCTGCGAAGATACTCGGCCAGCCTCGGCAAAGCTCGAGGGAATCAGGTCGGAGTTCTCTCGGTAAAGAACTCAGAACTCAGCGACGGCGGCCGGACGGTCTCGGATTTGAGGAGCCGCATCGAGCTTGGTGAGCCACTCGTCCGTCATCTGGCCCATCGGTGCCGGACCAGACTGAGCAACTGCCTCCCGCGCAGGAAGACGAAAGTGCGGAACGATCAGCCGACAGATACCAGCCCTCAGCAGGCTGTTATCAGCTGGTCGGACCGCGGCCACAACTCGGCAAGTCTTTGGGATTCGGTCAAGTGGAGTAGTCGCACAGCCGATGACCACGCACAGGTGTACGCATTCGCCACGCCAACGATGCCCGGCAAGACATCTCTCAATCTTGCCTGGGTCGACGGCCGGTGCTGCGTAACCCAGATCGGAACCGAGGGATCGTTACACCCATCGATCATTCAATCCGCAGTGGCGGAAGCATTCGGCGTGTCAACGAGCCCGCCGGTTGAACAAGGCTTTCATCGGTTCCCGCCTGCAACGTAGTACTGCAGGTCTTGAACATAGGGATTCGAGACGACTTCATTCTTGGAAGCAGTTAGGTAGACCCAACTGCCGTCGCGATAGATGCCAGCGGATACCTTCCCAAGGCCAACCTGGAATGTGCACACATTCATTCCAGTTCCGACTCGACAATAGTTGGTCTTTCCTCCGGTCGTGACGGCGATCAATGAGGCCTTCGACGTAAATGTGACTACTTCGACAGTGTCGCGTGCCGCACTGCTCGAGCTGCTGAGTTGCATCAACTTCGTCTGTGGATAGATCGGCGATGCGCCACTGCGTTGTATACGGTGTGTCAGATATGCCAGATCACGCACGACTGTGGGCTGCACTCCGCTTTTGAACCAAGCCAGCCAAAATGCATTCAAATCGAGCAACTTCCAGCCGTGCGTGCGGGACGGCGCGAAACTCGTTGTCTCAGCGTAGTCATTCCAGGTGATCAGTTGCACCCATTCAGCATTCTGCTCGCGCGCAATCTGCCAACTGTTCCGCAGAGTTGTCGTGTTCTCGGCCTCGTCATATATTCCCGCCCTTGGGCGGTTATCCTGAAAGGCCACCGGCTGCATCCAGATCTTTCCCAATGCGTGCGCACGTTGAACGAGTCCAACCGGGGAGGAAGCACCGGAATCCACCGGGGTTGTTGCACTCGGACTACGAGCACCCCCCCATCCACTGAGGCCGTACGAGATTGTTGAAAAGGCATCGAGATTCGATGAGGCGTTGAGCAGGGTCGGCACGAAGGCTATCGATCGACCGACCTTCGTCGCGATGAGCGAGAGCACGTTCGTCCACCAGCTCACGGATTTTGCCTCGGCCCTGAACGCACCCAGCACAGGACGTCCGTCAGCGAGTCGATAGGCGCCGGCGCTTTGGAGATATGTGGCGAACTCGCTCGCGAAGTCGGACGCGCTCAAGGCGCCGACCGTACCATTCATATCCGGTGTGACCATCACCCTGAAGTCACTTGTTTCAGACGCCACCTGAAGAATGTTCGAAGGTATTGTGGTCTGCGTTGACGTCAGCGGGATGTCTACCGCAAATCCGTCGATCCCCTCGCTGCGGGCTTGTTCCACCTCGGTCCGGAGGTCCTCCAGCTTCCAGGCGGCAGAGCTGATCGGTGCGCGTCCCAATGGCCGATCTCTTAGGTATCCACCGTACGCCGCATGTGCCCCGTTCTCACCGGTCGGTGACAAATACTGAGTCGTGTAGTAGTCGACATCGGGCGACTTGTTGTCAAACGAGATCGGAAAGTTCGGCATGTAATGAGCAAATACCTTCTTGCCTTGCCCAAAGGTTCCAGGATAGAAGGCCCAATTAGTGTTCGCAGTGAGCACGATAGGCGCGTTGGACGGTGTCGAACAGCCCGTCAGGCACGGCAAGACAATGACGACCGATACGAACAGCGACACCAGAGTTCCACGGAAACTCCGGGTGTGAGCCCTGTATTCGTTGGATAGACAGCCTGATGCTCTGATCCGCACAACGCCTCCGGCTCGCATTAAAATAATCACCAGTTTCGATTCGTCGACCACATACCCAACAGCGGTAGGAGAGTCGCGCCTGCATTGATTGGATATTGAAGTATGATACCCGGCGATATTGTTGCGTCGCGCGAACGACACTGCTGCTGTGGCAGCGGCGCCGGTTCAGGCCGGTGGTCTCGGAGGTTGTGACTTGGGAGACACGCCCTAGACGAACACACCCGCCAGAGTATTCGCCTCGTCGGCGCGGTTGACCGCCACGCCGATTACGGGGGTCTCCACGATCCTCGCATCGGCCAGTGTGTTTCCGAGTCCAACGGTCGTGGACTGGGCGGGACGTATGACAACCAGCACGGCATCGGCTGCTTCCGCCGCTACCTGTGCGAGAGCCGATCCCGCACTCGCACCACCATCCAACAGGATGATGTCATGCGCCACCTTCAGTTCGGCCAACGATGAATACTGTGCACCGCCCCTACCGACGAAGACAGGCACTCCAAGCTGAGAGCTGTTGGTGGCGACAATACGAACTGACGTTGCCTTGAGACCACGCTCCTCGTACGCGCCGACCAGCGCCTCGACAAGTACGCTCTTGCCGGTCTCGGGCCGATCGCTCAGCACAGCCACGACGGGCACAAGCCCATCGTGGACCAAAGACGTGGCCCGGTACTCCACGTTGACGCTCAGCCGCCGTATGGCGTCGGCAAAGTCGTCCGACTCAGCGTATGCCTCGGCGACGGACGTTGCCCGGTTAAGAAGATCGAACTCAGGCACGACGCCCAACACCGGGACGTCGCTCAGACTCTCAACCTGCGCACGTGTTCGGATCTTGGTATCGAAGTGCTCGAGCAGCCAGATGAGCAACCCGGACAGGATCGCCGCAGCGACCAGCGCGGCAGTGATCAACTGCCACATCGGGTACCCACCACGAACTGCGCTGGCGGCATCCGCGGCTCGTACCAGAGTGACGAGAGGCGGGATGTCAGCATTGTTCTGAACGTTCTCCATTCGCGCGACGAACTGACCGAACACTGATGCGTACGCGTTCGCGAGATCAGCGGCCTGCTGTGGATTGGAGTCGGTTACCGACACCGTCAACAGCACGGTGTCCTTCACTGTCGAGGCATGGACCTTCGCAGCAAGTGCTTCGGGGGACGTACTCAGCGAGAGTTTGTCGATGACCAGCTGAGCGAGATCGTCGCTCTTGAACATATCTTGATATGTCAGCGCGCGCTGCCTGGAAAAGAGATCTCCCTGGTAGGCGCTCGCCGAGCTCTTCACGTCGGGAGCGCGCAGGAAGAGTGTTGCCGACGCCGTGGACTCCTCCCTCTGGGTGGCATTGAAAATGCCGACTGCAATCAACGCGATCGCCACAGCAGCCACCAGAACGGGCCAACGGCGCTTCAACACCAACCAACTCAAGGTAAAGAATTCCACAGCGCTCTCCAATTTCGCTTAAACGAGGACTTTGCCCGATTTCACGGTGTCGGCGACTATGCAGCCAACTACCGGCTTCTTGGTGACTCCCAACTCCCTAATCGCTGTTCTGATCTCCCACTCCGCATCATCGGGGGCAACAACGAGCACGAGAACATCGGCCCAGCGAGCCAGGTCGAACACGTCAGCGGAAGCGAGTATCGGTGCGGCACAGACAATCGCGGTCTCGAATCCCTCCTCGATTGCCACAATCGCCACGCCGAAGCCGTCTGAACATATGACGGCGGTCCGGTCCGTCTCCATATCGCCAGGCTGAACAAGGCCCAGACGTCCTGTTTCGTCCGTGACAAGCACATCATCGAGCGTGACGTTTCCGGCTGCCAGCTCGGCCAGTCCCGCCGTGCCGCGACCGTCTTGCGCCATGGTTCGCGGATCGGCGCTCACCACCGCCGCCGACTCACCGGTTTCGACGATCGAGCCCGCGAGGGTTGCGGCGGCATCCACACACAGAACGCTCGAGCGCAACGAACACAGCATCACAACCTGCGCGGAATGCTCGGCGAGAACCTCTTGAAGCCGTAATCGCGTAAGTCGCACATCAGTGGATTCCGCTGGTGAGAGGCCGGGGTCCGTGAACGAATCGATCTCTCGAGACGAGTGCGGCAACCGCCCCAGCACGGCCACTCCGGCAGCTGTATCACCCATGGCATCGAGTCCGATTCGTCGGCGATCTCTCAGCACTACAAAGGACAGTGCCAACAGGAAGCCCACAACCGCGCCGATCACGATGTTCGGAACGAGATCCGGCGACTCCGGGCTCGTCGCCGGCACCGCAGGCGCGATGATGATCGGTTGAACAGGGGATGCTTCGCTGAACGCGGGCTTCTCGATCGTTCGTACGGCAGCAGAGAAGGATCGAGCCACTGCATTGGCGGTGTCGGCTGCCTCGATCGGACTGCTGCCGCGTGCCCGCACATCCAGCATCACGGTGTCCGGCACCAATCGGCCTGAAACGAGTTGCGCGAGTTCTGCCCCGGACCGGCCCACACCACTGTCCTGTGCCGCAACATCCAGCACAACCGGCGACGTCAGGAGTTGAAGGTAGCTCGACATGCGCTGCTGCGTGAACTCGTCACCGTAAGACACCGCCACCGGCGAGGATCCGGGATTGGGTGCGGCGGTCGAATCGTTCCAGTCCGGAGACGCGACAAACACGCGGGCGCTCGACGCGTACTCGGCCGGCAACACAGCTGTGACCAGCGCGCCGATAGCGGCCCCAGCGAGAGTACCCATCAGCAGCCAATACCATGCTCGCCGTATTGTGTTTCCTATCGCGACGATGTGACTCATGATCCTCCCCGGTCCGTTGAATATTTGTCCAACCCCAATGCGCGCAATTGTTCGACGATCTTGTCGGCATAGTAGACATTGCCGGGTGAGTTGAGATGAACTCCGTCGGGACCGAACAGCGGCGCGAGGTTCACGCCCCGGTACCAACCAAGCGCAACTGGATCGATGATCGATGCATCAATTCTCGAGGCGATCTGGCGCAATGCGCCGGCAAGCGCCGGATAATTGTCTGCAATTCTAGGACTGACATATGAAGGCGCCATGATTATCACCTTGGCCTCTCGCCAGAATTGTCTGAGCTGATCGAAGTAGAGTTCCATTGCCGCGATCACTTCCCTGGGATGACGACCCAGGTCATTTCTTCCGCCATCGACCAGGATCAGATCGACATTGAAGTTCTTGTGGTCGGCCTCGATCCGGTCGATGAAGCGTCTCGGCGGTGCAGTCGATCCACGGACACCAGGACTCACGAACCCGGTGGCACCAACCCCGTCGACGCGGACGTTCCAGCCCAACCTGTCGGCGACCAGTCGCGGGTAGAGTGCGACCTCGGGGTCTCCAGTTCCAGCCGCGAAGCTATCGCCGACGACAAGCAGAGTTGGTGTCGCCAGCAAGCCATAGGAACGGTCGGTCGCGGTCGGCTCCGACCCACTCGACGATACGTGCTGCTGCCCCTCCGCGCTCATGACGACTACCGCCGAACTCACGACGACAACAGCAGCGAGCACACCGGGGACCAGCCACAAGATCAGCTGCGAGAAACACTTCCGAGGCAATATCCGATGAGCCCCTCTGCTGCGCGTCATCATCGCACTCCAACCAGCGCGCGTGGATTTCCGGACACTTTTGGCGGTTTGGGAATCTTGAGTGTCGCTGGAACGGACGAGGAATCTTCCATAATCTCGCGAGGTGATCGATACGCGCGCACCATCAGGGCGAATACCACTATCAACATAAAGTACGACATTGCCTGGAGTAGCGATCCGCGCAACAAAATAAGGGTATAGAAGGGCAGGATGCAGGATAGAACACCCGGACTACCGAATCTCTGGAGTTCGCCGTCGATACGCGTGTCCCACCGATGAATTCCGTATCCGATGACGAACATCACGACGACGAGAAGTACCCAGCCGCCATTCAGGAATATCTCTATCCATAGCGGGGACGACAGGTTGGTGAACGGATACCCGCGACCATTTGCAATGTAGATACCAGTGTCTACCGGCTTTTCGGGCCATGCCGTCCTCGGAAACCACCACACCAAGACACCCAGGAACTGCTTACCCGGGACAATGCCATCGCGAGCCGCCACAAGTAGTCCGTTACCTATCTGAGCAAACGAGTCGTAGTCCGCCGACAGCAACGAGTCCAGCGGGTTCGTGCTCTTGAATTCCGCTTCACTCGAGTATCTGAAGGCATCGGCCATGGGAAATATGAAGACCATGCCAAGGACGAAACCGAGAGTCATGATCCTGTATCGCCGCACGGTAGCGAAAAGACCAAGCGCTGCGGCGGCAGCAAGTATCGCGGTACCCGAAAGATACCTAGCATTTGATATCGGGTTCATGCTGTTGGCAAGAAGAAGTCCGACGACAACTGCGAGAAGTAGATTCAGGCGAAGCGTCCCGACACCGACGCTGCCTCCCCGCGACACCGCAACCTTGGCCTCCCGGCGCCAGCGAACGAGTGCGACAAAAGCCACCAGCAGGCTCATGTATGTGGCGGCGCGAACGAGAATGCCAAATGATCCGGGACGCCAGATCACATCGTAGGCTTCGAAAGCCTGGTCGCGACTCTTGAGGAACTGGATGACCCCAACATGCGCCAGGTAGTAGATGTTGAACGCGATCGTACCGAGCGAAAACACAAGCAGCCTGGGCCAAGAGATCGAGAATCGAGGGGTATCGCCAGTTGCCTCCGGTTGGCCCACCTGTCTGGTCGACCGCCTGCGGGCGACGATGCTCTCCAGACTTGTTCCGAGCAGGAAGGCGACACATCCGATCGCGACGAGCAGAGTTATCTGGTTGACCACATCCCAGTCCGCTCGAGGGACGGTCGGCGGCCATGATCCATCGCGAATCTGCGCCAACGGGGCAAGACCCATGAAGACGTACGTGAAGACCCAGAAGGTCATCTCGAACAGGCGCCGTTGTCCCGCCATCATCAGCCAGGCGAGCCGACTCGCCGCCAACACCGCCAGACCAAGGGGGCCCAGCCACGTGTACCCATCTGGCGAATCAGTCGATTCGATCGTGACAGCCGGAATGACGACTCCGAGCACCAACGCGACTCCCACGCCCAGCAACCCGTTCAAAGCATCATCGCGCTCGGTCACTCGTCGTAGACGACGGTAGACCACGTCCCCGGAGTCCACATGCCGAAGACGTGCCATCAACTCGCGCCTCTCCCGCTCCAACCCACGGGTCGATTTCACCGCCGTTCCCTTTGGTGCCGCACCCTTCGCGTCCTCAGCCCACGGGGCGATCAGCAGCAGCGTGGCTGCCGCGTTGAATGTGGTCGCCGTGGCAAGTGCGGCTGCGATGCCCGCCGCGGACCGGAGCCACCACGCCGCGATGAACACTGCGCTCAGTGTCACGACGATGTACATCAACTTAAGCCACAGGACTTCGCGACTTCGATTCTGCGATCGCAGGTAGGTACTCACCGCGCTGTTCCAGACACCGACCGTGTACTGCAGGGCGATCAGAATGACGATGCTTCGGGTCAGTTCGAAGGTATCGCCCAGGATCAGACGGCCGATTCCATCAGGCAGGATACTGATGACGAACCCCGACCCCGCCGCGAGCACCGAGGTGACGAGCGCTATACGCGTCAACGTCGCCCACGTATCGGACGAACTCATGCCGGCTCGCTTGCTCTCCGGGATGACCACCAGGGGCACGGCACTGACGATGATCGCGATGGGCGCGAGCACCGCGGTGGCTCCCCGCAACGCGCCGGATGCCGACGCCTCGACGATTGCGGCACTGAGAACCAAGACGACGAAAACAGATACCTGCTCGAGTCCGACGTCCGCACCGTATCGAACCCGGTGCTCCCACCCATCTCGCAACCACGCCGTGAAGCCCTTGAACAGCGGGGCGACAAGGAGTCTCAGTTCCATGAACACAAGCGCTATGAACGCCAAGAGTGACCATCCAGCCACCAGAACAATGGTATTCAGCCATGGAATCGAGAACCACGTGAGAACGAGAAATGCGAGACTCCCGATGCACCATACTCCGTCCCACAGTGCTGCCAGCTGGGGTCGTCCCGAAGTTATTGCCACATAGCGCAGAACGTCCTGCGTAAGCACGATCGGTGCCGACACCGCGACCAGCACCGATTCCGGCCCCGCACCGAGAAGGACTCCCGTCACCAGAACCGCGAGCGCGACGGCGACGGCCGACATCAGCGCGGCAGCCGTGGCATGGCCGGCCTCTCGTCGAATCGATTCCTCTCCGCTGGCCGCCTTGAGCAACAACGGAGTTCCGAGAGCGCCGCGCAAGAATCCGGTCGCCGCGGCCAAGAGCGTGAAGAGGAGCGAGATCTTGCCGAAATCATCGACGGTCGCCACGACGGCAATCGCATACAGAATGAGTCCATTGCTCAGGCTCGAGAACACTTGATCCATCGACCCGGCCAACGCCCGTGCCTTGTTCATTTCCCGGCCTCCGCCCACACCTTGGAGAATCCGCCACGCGTATCGGTACTACCTCGGTTCGAGTACAGCTCGAATGTCGCGAAATTGCCCTGCCATTGGCTGACGCGCGGATCGTTGACGACTCGGGACGTGCCATCCGGAAGCTCGATCGTCATCCGGCTGCCAGAGATTCTCACACTGATCTCGTGCGGGGTACTCCCGTCGGACACCAGAGGATCTTTGAAGTTACCGCGCGCGATGATCTCGAGCTGCACGGTCGGGTTCGCCGGCTTGACGGAGACATTCCAATTGATCGCCGTGACAACCAGATGCATGGCGTACGGCGGTACCAACTGCGGCGTGGCCCGCTGTATGCCTTTGGAAATCACCAGGACAACCGCGCCGTTCCCGGCCTGCGCTGCCGGCGCCGGCCGCTGGACAGGTGGCAGGAACGTCCATCTGCACCCGATCTTGACGACCGGCGCCTCGAGATTCGTCGTGCTCAGATATGCCGCGGTGGCCTTGTCTGTCGTGGGTGCAAACGTCAGTAAACCACCGCTGACGCGCATCTGGGAGCCCGGATCTGCGGGCGACGACACCACTAGACCCTTGCCTGAATCGGACTTGCTCGGCGGTGGCCCGTCCTGGGCGTGGGTGAAGTCGACTTCTACGCGAGAGCCAACGGATTCCGAAGCGGCAGAACGAACGAACCCCCAATAGAGGGCGCAACCGACGAGCAATGCGACCACGGCAGCGATCGCCAATTTCGCTACCACGCTCTTCATCTGCCACCTCCGCCTGTGGTCACCTTCGAGTAGCCGTCGAGCAGCTCCTCGGCAATTTGATTCATTCCGTACTCGGCTGCCACCGCGCACTTACCACGCTGTCCCATCTGTTGGCGGGCAGCCGGGTCCCGCAATAGCTCCTCAATTGCTGAGACGAGCGAGGATTCGACATCTGGGACAAGCAAACCGCATCCGTTTCTATCTACGAAGTCGGACAGTCCGCCGTCCGCACCGATGATCACCGGGCGGCCAACGGCCAACGCTTCCAGCACTGTCATTCCAAACGGTTCACGCACTGCGGGTAGGACGTAGACCGCGCAGTTCGCCATTCGGGCACTCACCGACTCGGGGTCGACCCCTCCTTCACGCCGGATCTGCTCGTCTGTGAATCCTTCAGATCTCGCTTGCGCAATGACCTCGTCCACAGCATCCTCCACTCCCCCCGGTGGTCCGGCAATCGTAAAGTGCGCTCGTACACCGTTGTTCAGCAGCGCCAGCGCAGCGCGCGCAAAGGCGACCGGACGCTTCCGCTCGTGCAGGCGGGCCATGAACAAGACCTCAGGAACGCGATCAGTCTCGGCTGACGCGTCAGAGTGACTGTTGCTGAACGCGTCAGGTTCCTGGACTTCCGGAATGGGCACGCCGTTTCGGAGAAGCCGCACGTTCTCGACGGAGTCGACGACCAGACCGAGATCATCGACTTCCCGAGAGTTGAGCGCGTAAACCGTCCCCGCTCCCCGAAGAAGGTCGCGAATCCAGAACCGGTCGATCGGCTGCGCAAGAGGATGCGAGTTGGCGACGATCATCCCGTGTGTCTGCACAACATATGGACAGCCCAGCTTTCGGAGAGCTGTCAGTGCCGGGACGGTGACCAGGTCGCGGGCGAGATGGACGTGCGCGACATCGAATGACTGCCGGTGTTGAAAAAGCCAGTGCCTCATGCCTTTCGCCCACAGTCCCGCGAAGCCGACCCCCGGAACCAACCGTTGGGCCTTGAACAGCTTCACATCAACTCCCTCGATCTTCGCCGGGAATTCCTGATAGCCGGATCCACTCGCGACAATTGTCACCTCGTGCCCGAGATCGCGCAGTGCGCAGGCTTGATTGATCGCGACCCGCGTGGGTCCACCAAAAGCTCCGTCCGGTGTCACCAGTGTGACGACTTGCAGGATGCTCAGGCCACCGCCCAACGACGCGGTGTTGCTCTGCGCGTGTGTCGGACTGTTGTCTCGATTCGTCAGCCCATCGTCACGTCCGGACGGCCAGTCGCCCATTCCCGGGGTGTCCTCAGTCATCGGCGGCCCGCTTCACTCCGAATGGTTCACTGACCACGTCGCGAAAGGCTCCCTCGACACTTCGTGGATCGATGGACGCGCCATCGAACGTTGCAGTGAACTGGAGCCGGTTTGCGTGACGGGCCACCGCCACGGACAGGCGATCCGTGCCGCCGGGCGGCAATGAAATAGCAAAGATTCGATCATCCACGGCTGCCTTCCATCTGAGCTTGTCCACGGAAGGGTGATTGGTGATGTCCGAAACCGTCAACGTCGGACGCATGTGCGGCGTCGACTCCGAGCGTTTGGGTCTTCCGGACGAGTCCAGGCGGCGCAGCATCGGCTTTGCCGGTCTGGCCAACTGCCGCTTGACCGCCGCACCCGCCAGTAACAGCACCGGGAGCGAAGAGGCGGTGTATCGGCGGAAGTCGGATCCGAAGTCCACCGCTTCGGAGTCTCGCCTCAGCGGTATCGGCGCCACCGCAACCAGATTCCCGAGTGTTCCGCGTTCACGCGGAAGGTGACGGCGCAGATCTACCAAGACCTCTACGCTCTCATCCATGTCCAGACCATGTCGGAGCAGCGCATTCTGTATCGAATAGACAACCAACGCGTTGGCACTGATCTTGTATGGAAGCGCACGTCGACGAGCATTCAGACTCTCGAGGAAATTCGGGCCGCTCTCGACGAAGACAACGCTTCTGGATTCGGATTTCTCTTTGCGATCTTGCGTAGGCACGCTGTTGACACCTTCCCCGGCAGATGTCGGAACCGCGGATGTGCCGCTCGTCCGGCGATGCTCCATCAACTCCCGGAATGCGCTGGCGGCAGCTCGTGGATTCGACGCTATCGCCCGCACGACAACCACCGGGAATGCCCACCGAAACCCACTATGAGGTGCGGGGTCGGAATAGCCGGATTCGGTTGTAGTTGAATCGCTTCCGCGTGACAGCGCGGCCAGGATCTCCATCATGACATGCGAATCGCCCAGACCATGATTGAAACTGACGACGATGTACCCACGATCCGAACCGACGACGATCGGCTTCTCCGGCTCGACGGTCCCCATGCGGGCCAGAACGGCAACGGGCGAGGACGATTCCAGCAATCTCACCTCGTAGTAGCCATTCGTGAAGTTGTCCGCCACCGTCCAACTGCGCGTGCTCTTGTCAGGCATCAGGCCGACCCGCGCGTCTGCTCCGCCATGTGAAATCTGCGACAACGTCGCCACGACGTAATCGCGATCTATGGGATCGAAAGGGCCGGCCACTACGTGCACAACACCTGCCGCGGACATGAGGTCCAAGATGCCGACCCGTCGACGACTCCCGGTCGCCCTGAGCCTGCTCACGACCCCTCCACCATCGACACACACCATCCCTCGTATCGCGCGACCGCCGCTTCGAAACTCAACACCGAGCGCGCATATTCGACACCCGACCGCCCCATCTGCTCGCCACGCACGTGGTCACTTCCCAGCGACAGAACTGTGGCGAGAAGGGCCTCGGGTTTGCCTGGATCAATCACCTCTCCCGCGCCGGAGGCATACACCTCCTGTGCCGCAACACCTTCTCTGTCCGTTGCAGCGATCACCGGCCGACCGCTGGCGAAATATGAAGTCAGCTTGCTGGGTGCGGCCATCTCGCCAACACCGGGCTTCTCGTTCATCAACAGGATGTCCGCGGCACCCAGTACATCCCGAAAGTCGGAGTCGGGCAGCAGATCCAGGAATTCCACGGACTTGACATCCTCAGCCGAGGCCTCCAGGGCGCGCCTTCTGTTACCGTCGCCGACCAGCACGAATCGGACCCGATCCGCACCGGGGCCTTCATCGGCCAGGCGCGCCGCCTCAACGACATTCTCCAGTCCCTGCTTCACCCCCATGTTTCCCGTGTGGACCACAAGGAGTTCGTCGTCGTCCCAGCCGAATCGACGCCGCACGCTGCTCTTGTCGACGGTCGATGGGGCATCGATGTGTGTCCAGTTCCGAATCACGCGAATTCGCGAGGCATCGACCCCTAGAGTCACCAGGCTGGCCGCAAAGCGCTCGTGCACCACGACAACCGACGTGCAACCGCGGATGATCAGGCCTTCGACGAGGCTGGCAACGCGTCCCGAGCGTTGTGAAACCGCTCCGGTCTCGACAACACCCTTGTGGTACACATCCTGGATCACGATGCCGACGGGGATACCGGAGACCCTGGCGCGAAGAACTGCGATCGCAGATCCGAGGAGTGCCGGGCTCACGCAGATCACGACGTTCGGCCTTCGCCAGCGCCGCATGACCGAGCGAAACCCGAACACGAGTTCCATCAACGCTCGGCCCTTCAGCGTAGGTTCGGATGGCACCGGGTGGATGTAGCGCTGGATACGTACTCCGTCCTGCTCAACCGAAGGGATTCGACGCCTGCCGACGTATTCGTCACCGACTCTCCATTCCGGGTAGTGCGGCACCCCGGTCACGACGTCGACCTCGTGGCCGTGTCCGGCGAGGCCCTGCGCGATACCAGTCGTATAGGGTGCAATCCCGGTCGGCTCGGGGCTGTAGTTGATACCAACTATCAAGACACGCACTCGGCGCTCACCACCTTTCCCTGGCCAATGGCGCGAGAACAGTACTTCCCGGAGATACATCGCTGGCAACAAGCGCCTTTGCACCCACGGTCGATCCAGCGCCGATATGGGAACCTCGAAGAATCGATGACTGGGCGGCAATCCAACATCTGTCGTCGACGACGATCGGCGCATTGTCGAACTCGAAGCTGGGACTTCGCCGGTCGTGGCTGCCGGTACAAAGGAATACACCCTGCGAGATACAGACATTCGATCCGATGGTCACCGGCTCCAGATTCAGGATCCACACCCCTTCGCCGATCCAGCTGTTGTCGCCAACGCTGAGCTTCCACGGCCAGTGGATCTTGACTCCGTGCCGGATCAACACGTTGTGACCGATGCGTGCGCCAAAGAGACCCAATAGCCATAGCCTGAGGCAGTTCGGACACCACCAACGGGACACGACGAGACCCGAACAGATCAACCAAAGTGCCTGCACGAGCCTTGGTCGCCCTTTGTCGTAGCCGACCCCTCGAAACTTCGACAGGTCGAACTGGTTGGTTTCTAGCACGCTCTGTTCACTCCTCTGATGCTGCCGACGGTGCAGCGCTCCTACACCGGACATGTTGATGGTGCTGACTTCATGGCGAATCGATCTGCTACCCACCCCATCGCTTGAGCATCAGGCACTACTTCGGTATGACCCTTGCCCTGTAGTAGTCGGTGGACTATCAGACCGCCCTTCGAGCACGACCGCGACACCGCCGCCGCAACCCAGACAGGGGCAATGTCTTCGTCCGCAGCGCCATTCATGACGAGCATCGGAGCAGAGAGGGCTGCCTGGGGGAGCGCGTTTCGCCGCAAGTGGTCGCGCAATGCAATCGCGTCAGCTTGCGATCGCGCCCCGACCTCGTCCGGAGTGGTTGCGGCCTGCGCGATCTTTCGCTTGATGCCTCCACATCCAACGAGCACATCGAGCGTGTCGCGCACGCTTCCACGCAAATAGGAGTCGACATCGAAGGATGGGTCCGTGCGGGCCACACCCTCGATGATCAGCGGAAACAGACCCACCTGACCGCTCGTCAGCATGCCACGGTAAGAAGCTTCCGCGATCATGCTGATTTCTGCCGCGGGGGCGAGGGCCAATGTCCCGACGAGCAGCAGGCCGGTACCGTATATCGGCGCGAGTTCGTTTGCCGCCCATACAGCTTGCCCACCTTGCGAATTGCCCATTCCCAACCAACGGTCGGACACCGACGAGGAAATCCGCCTCAACGCTCGGACGGAGTCAATCACGTTGAATGCTGCTGTCCTGGGCTCCAGGTAAGGGTGCGTTCCCGGGTACCCAAGCCCTTGATAGTCGGCCATCGCAACCGCATATCCCCCCCGCAACAAACTCGCTACCGCCGAGGCGAATCCGAGGAGATCTCCGTGTCTCGACGGACCGCAGTCATTGGCGAGCCCCGTAGTACCGTGGCCCACAGCAACTATCGGCCATCCACCCGTTGGAGCGACACCTTTGGGCACGAAGAACGAACCCGACACCAACGTCGATGTTCCATCCAGTCCGGACACGGACCGATAGACGAGGCGACGCGCCACCGCCGCCTCGCCCGCCACTGATTGAGTCAAGCCGTCGATGCCCGACGAGTCCGAGATCTCACCGCGCGCCTTCATCGCCCCCTCGTCAAGGTGCGGAAGGTCGACTACCAAAGGCGGCGGCGGCCACGTGGTATCGACATCCTCGCTTGCCTTCGGGAGCGGGAAGCCGACACAGGCTGCACACGCTGCAGCGACAGCCAGCATCAGGCCACCGAATCGGTGTCGCCCTGCAAATCGTCTGCGCGGAGGAGGATTACAGTCTGACGTCTGCACGACTCTTCCGAAACCAGTCGACGGAATCTTGTATGCCTGCGGACAGGCTGATCTGCGGGGCCCATCCGGTGTGTGCAAGCAACGACACGTCGAGACACTTGCGTGGAGTGCCGTCGGGCTTGTCCGTGTCCCACCGTGACTCGCCGTTGTATCCGACGGCAGACGCAACCATCGACGCGAGCTCTCTGATCGGAATATCCTGTCCCGTTCCGACATTGACATGGCTTGCACCGTCATAGGTTTCCAGCAAATGGAGACATGCTCCGGACAGATCATCTACGTGGAGAAACTCGCGACGTGGCGTACCACTTCCCCAATTCACAACGTAGGGAGTTCCGGATGCTGCCGCCTCGTCGTACCGGCGGATGAGCGCAGGCAACACGTGGCTGCCGGTCGCCGAGAAGTTGTCGTTTGGTCCGTACAGATTTGTTGGCATCGCCGATATCCATGGCAGCCCATACTGACGACGAACGGCTTGAACGTGCAGGATGCCGGCGATCTTGGCTATCGCATATGCATCGTTTGTCGGCTCTAATGGCCCTGTGAGCAAGGCGCTTTCAGGTATCGGTTGGGGCGCGAACTTCGGATAGATGCACGATGACCCGAGGAACAGCAATCGACCGACACGCTGCTCGAGCGCTGCGTCGAGGACGTTCGTCTGGATTCGGACGTTGTCCGAGAGGAAGTCCACCGGATACGTGCTGTTGGCCATGATCCCGCCGACCTTGGCTGCTGCCAGGATCACCACGTCCGGTGCGAACTCTCGAAAGAATGCAAAGACACTATCCCGATCGCGCAGGTCGAGTTCTTCGCTGGTTCGGCCGATGAGGTGAGTAAAGCCACGGGATTCCAAGTGCCGCCACAGTGCCGAGCCCACCAGTCCGCGATGACCGGCGATGTACACCCGCGACGTGCGATCCAGCGGCGCAGGAGTGAAATCGATCTCCATCGTCAGCTCCACGCGGGCAGCGCCGGAGTGTCGATCCAGGGCTTGCCCGCACATTCGAGCGCGGCAACGTCCGCGTCGACCATGATTCGGGCCAGTTCCGAGGCCTCGACGGACGGCGTCCAGTCGAGTAGCGACTGTGCCCGCGAGGAGTCTCCGATCAGCGAGTCGACCTCGGTGGGACGCAGATACCTCTCGTCGAATCGCACATGTGCTTCCCAGTCGAGGCCCGCGTGGTCGAAGGCGACCTCTAAGAACTCACGGACGGTGCACGGAACACCCGTCGCCAGAACATAATCGGTAGGCGCGTCGGCCTGCAGCATGCGCCACATGCCCTCGACGTACTCGGGCGCATATCCCCAGTCACGTACCGCGTCGAGGTTGCCCATGTAGATGTGCTGCTCGATGCCGGCCTTGATGCGCGCAACCGCTCGCGTGATCTTCCTGGTCACGAAGGTTTCTCCGCGGCGGGGTGATTCGTGGTTGAAAAGGATTCCGTTGACCGCGAAAATGCCGTAGGCCTCGCGATAGTTGCGCGTCACCCAGTACGAGTAGACCTTGGCCGCACCGTACGGGGACCGCGGGTAGAAGAGGGTGTCTTCGTCCTGCGGGGGCGGCGAGGCGCCGAACATCTCAGAGCTCGACGCCTGGTAGAAGCGGCAGTTCACCTTCGACAGCCGCACGGCTTCGAGGAGACGGATCGAGCCGATTCCCGTCGTGTCGCCCGTGTGCTCGGGTTCGTCGAAGCTGACCCGGACATGCGACTGAGCTGCGAGGTTGTAGACCTCATCGGGTTCGATCGTCGACAGCAGCGTGACCAGCCGAGCTCCGTCGCTGAGGTCTCCGTAGTGGAGAAACAGACGCGCGCCCGGATCGTGCGGGTCTTGATAGAGGTGCTCGATCCGGGACGTATTGAAGCTCGATGCACGCCGGATGAGGCCGTGCACCTCGTATCCCTTGGACAGCAGGAGTTCCGCCAGGTACGAACCGTCTTGGCCGGTGATCCCGGTGATCAGTGCCTTCTTCATCGTCGTGCCTTTCGATGGAGTGTGATGGGCGTCGCGAGGCGTGGACACTAGTAGGCGCCGTCCTTGGCCAACACCGCACGAACCGTGCGCCACAGAATGATCAGATCGCCTGGCAACGACCAATTTTCGACATAGGACAGATCCAGCTGGACCGACTCTTCCCAGGACAGATCGCTTCGTCCCGAAACCTGCCACAGGCCGGTGATCCCGGGGCGTACCAGCATTCTGCGCACGACCATGGAGTCGTAGGTCTCAACCTCTTCTTGCAGAGGCGGGCGCGGACCGACCAGGCTCATCGAGCCGCCGACAACGTTGAAGAGCTGCGGCAGCTCATCGAGACTATATCTGCGGATGAATCGGCCGACCCGGGTGACTCGCGGGTCATCGCGGAGCTTGAACAGGACGCCATTGCCGTCACTCTGCTCGGCGAGTGCCCCGCGCAACGAGTCAGCATCCTGAACCATCGAACGGAACTTCCACATCGCGAATGGCTTGTTGTGCAGCCCGATTCGTTCGCCTCGATAGAAGACCGGGCCGGAACTGTCGAGCTTGATGGCTATCGCGGTCGCGACCAGTACCGGAAAGAGCAGGAACAACACCGCGAGACTGACCGTCTTGTCGAATGCGAGCTTCAGAAGTCGAGTAGCGCCGAGATATCGCGGCTTTTCGATGTGCAGCAGCGGCAACCCCGCCTGCGGCCTCATCGTTATCCGGGGACCGGCCACGTCGAGGAGACCGGGGGCCACCAGCATCTCGACGTCCATGCCCTCGAGATCCCAAGACAGTTCCCGCATCGCCGAGTGGCCCAGAACGTCCGAGGAAGTCACCGCAACCGCAGTTGCCTTGGATCGAGCGACCGCGTCACGAGCGTCAGAGATGTCGCTCACGATCGGAATGTCCCGACCGCCAATGCTGATCTGTTTCGGATCATGCGCATGGAGCACCGGCACGCAGAGACCGACCACCTCGTACCCGAGCTCTGGATTCTTTGCCAACCGGGTGATCAGCGGTCTGGCCGACGGCACGGCACCCACGACGAGAACCCGACGCAGGTACTCACCGCGCTCTCGTCCCAGGCTGATCCTCTTGCGCCACAACCATCTGGAAATCAGCAAGCTGGCGGTTCCCAACGGCAACACGATTGCGAGGTAGCCGCGCGCGATCGAGAGGTTGAACAGTAGATCGACTATGGCGATCAGTCCGAATACCCCGAAGCACGCCCGTAGGACACGGCTGTACTCCGTCGGACCGTTCCCGATGACTCGCGTATCCGTCGCCTGCATGACGCGGAGGGCCATAACCCAGGCCACGCACATCAACACGGAAGCGATGATCGCGGGTATGCCCAGTCTGCCGACCTGCGAGAAGAGATCGCCACCGAAACGCACTGTCTGTCCGATGAATACGACGGCGATCACGACCACCGTGTCGGTCACCCAAAGCCCGTGCGCGTACGCGAGCAGCCATGCCTGCTGACGCCGCTTGAAGACTCGCGCACCAGCGCTTGCCGGCCGGCGGGGACCAACGCGCTCAGCCACGTTCAAGCCAGACTCCACGGTCATCTCGTTCCCCAACTACTTGACGGCCTCGAGCAAACCCCGGGGGGCTGCCCTTGAATACACCGACTACGACGTCGTTTTCGATTGCAAAATTAGTAGCACGAACGACCGAGATCAGCGACCGATGTGCCGCCGGTCACAAAAATGCGCCGCCTGGTGCCACCACTTCTTAAACGATTGCCCGTAGACCCGTCTATCTGGGATAATACCTTCTGCCACAGTAGTTTTCGGCGATTCGATATCGCATATGCTTTGCTTGACAACAATCATAGTGGCGAGGTGAAACCACACGGAAACATATGATCAATATAGATTCATCTGGACGAGGGAATGGATAGGTCCAGAATTCGGAAGGTGACGAGTTGGCTTGATGGTCAATTGGAAGGTTACGAGGCGGTGTACAGCCGTGTTCCTTGTTGCCCTCGTCACAGCGCTGAGCTGCATCGGCTACCAACTCTTCGGTCGCGAGCATCAGGACACGCTGCGCAGAGCAGACGCCATCCTCGTCCTCGGCGGTGAGCACGACGGACGTGAGGAGTACGGACTTGATCTCGCCCGCGAGGGGTACGCCAGTACCGTTCTGGTGTCTGATCCGTATCGCCCGTATGGGTCTGTCGACCAACAAATAATGCCGAAGGTCTGCAATGCCGGCACTCCGCGGATCGAGGTGATCTGTTTCGTTCCGAATCCGTCGACGACGCGGGGCGAGGCGATGTTTGTCCAGCAGATCGCAAGAGCGCGGCACTGGAAGTCCGTCATCGTCGTCAGCTGGCGCTTCCACCTTGTCCGTGCCCGCTACATCTTCGGACAGTGCTTCGACGGGAACGTCATCATGCGGAGCGTGCCGCGCAGCTACGCGCAGCCCTTATGGCTCACGGCCTACACCTACTCCTACCAATACGGCGGTCTCGCAAAAGCAGCTCTTCTCGGCTGCGACCGGTAGCGATACGTCTCGGGATTCACAGCCACAACCCACTTCCCACACTGTTGTGGTCCGAACGGGTCAACTTTGCGTTTCCCGACACACACAGAACCTGTGGAGTGAAATCCTCCGCATGTCCCCAGGGAAGTCCACGCGCCCGCGCCACCGACATGGCGACCTCTTCCTCCTGTGCACCCGACCGCGAGAAGGGCCAGCCAATCACCGCACCTGCCACCCATCCGAACCAATTGTTCGGGGTCATTTCCAGCGGCCATCTACGGGAGAAGAATCCACTGCTCCACGTCTCGCAGCTCGCCGGCGGCAATGCGACATCCACGCGTCACATCTTCAATGGCCTCATGGTGTTCGCATTCTTCTGTTTCCGAGCAGTGCAGTGCTGGGCCCGCTCGCAATTCTCTTCGGCCTGGGGACACTCGCCATTGCCATCATGCTGTTCGTGCAGCGGGTTCCGCTCATTGACAGGCGATCACGACGCGAACCCCGCCGTTGACAGCGACGGCCGATCGGACGGTTTGGATCTTCCAGCCCAACTCGCGGCCGACTCGGTGCCCAATCGAGCGGAGCCGCCAGCTTTCACTCCGAAATCGGGCGGCTATTGTTAGTTTCACTAATAAACAGCGACCCTCGCTGCTCTTCGAGGTGGTCCGAACGGTCCAACTTTGAGGTTCGGTAACACCCGAGAAGCCGGGAATTGCAATACTTCTGATGCCACCGGGATCACCCGCATACGCGTCACCGAACCCGCATTGATCCTGTTGCACTCCCCCACCTGAGAAAGGTCGGCCGATGACCACACCCACCCAACCTGTCCTCGTCGCAGGCGAAACCGTTCGCTATCAGACACAGTTCACCCCGCACGTGATCTTCAGCCATTTGAAGACCACGGTGACGATCACCGACCGCCGCGTGGTCGTCCATCACCCAAATCAGTTGTTCGGCGTCATTCCCAGTGGCTATCTGCAGGAGGAGATTCCACTTCGCCACGTATCGCAAATCGCTAGTGGCAGTTCGACATCCACGCGCCAAATCTCGTACGGGCTTATGTGTCTGGCATTCGCGTTCTTCTGCTTCTCGAGCAGCGCGATGCTGGGCGTGCTTGCAGTTCTCTTCGGCCTGGTACTGCTCGCGATTGCCATCGCACTTTTCGTGACTGCCCACTCGAACGGCGTCTTCTTCCACAGCACCGGAACCGGCGTGCTGGCCGCGCGTGGGTCGAAATCCGAGCTTCCACAGATCAAGAAATCAGGTGTCGAGATCGGGCGGCTGATCTTCACCTGACTGTCATTCAAACAATCGATCAGTACCGGAACTCGCTTGTGAAGGCGACACGCCTGCCATACTCCCTGGCACCTGTCTGTCACATCGATCAACCAGGATCCGCCATGCGCGCACCGAGGAACGGCCATGGGTACTGTTGCGGACGATAATGGAGCCCAGCGTGATTCGTCAGGATCGTCGCGCCTGACACTGGACTGGATGGGCTGGAGCCCAGCGTCGAACGCCTCAGCGTCGACCGTCATTCAACCGAGTGAACACCTCGAGCAGACGTCGCCCGTTCCGCTGCCGACTGATGACCTTCCCACCGAAGACGAAGTGACCACGGTCGTCGACGCGCCGACTGTCATCGCCAATGACAAGTCCACGGTGTCTCTCACGAAGGAGACCACCGTCGCGCCCTTCGTTGAAGACCAGCGGACCAAGTCGGTCGGACGCCCGCCGCCCACAATGCCGCCGACTGCGCCATACCCCTACGTCCAGCCAGCCCCCTACTCGCCGCCACCGATGGGTTGGCCGCAACCTACGCCTCCGCCCATGCCTCGGTCGCGGGCACTGATCGCCCTGAGCACCGTGGCCGTGGTGCTGGTGGTCGCGGTCGCCGTCGTCGCATGGCTGCTGTTCAGTCGTGGTTCTGCCGGCGACGACCAATCCGACCAGAACGCCGCGGGCCAACCGTCGACACCGGACGTCTACACAACCTGCAGCACTCCCCCAAACCTCACCGTCGTGTCGACAGCGCTCACCGATGCCGGCCTGGCGGTCACGACATCGGCGTCGAGTCCGTGCAGCACCGGGGATGTGTTGTCGAACTCGGCAACCCGGATCGTCGTCAATTCGCCGACAGGGCTGGTGGCCTCGGGCAGCTTCGATCTGTCGGCCAACCCGATCGGAATTCCGCCGTCGGACGGCCAGCGGCGGTCGATCACGTTCACCTTCCCGCCCAGCAGCTTCTACTCGTTGCCCGACACCATCGAATCGTCGGCCCTCACGACGACGGTCGACGCTGTCGGCACAGCCGGCGTCACCCAGGTTCAGTCATCCACCGAGTACGCCGCTGTCAGCTTGAAACCCGATGCCACCTACGTGCCGGCAGGTGCGGACCCTGAACAGGCAGCAGGGCAGAGCCTTCGGGCTCAGGTCACGCACGATAGGCCGGAAATCCTCGCACGCGGAAACAACCGCTGGCACGCCCAGCTCAGCGCCAAACAGCCAGGTCTCTTCACCGACGGCAAGACGTGGCAATACACCGACATCCTCGACGAGTTCGCAGCCCTTAACGCACGATTCGGCGGAACGCGACTCCTCTGGAGCAACGAATGGCCCGTGTTCACGGTGAGCAACTGGTGGATCACGGTGACCGAGCAGACCTTCGCGTCGGGCGCCGCGGCCGCCGCCTGGTGCGTGCAGCAAGGCTTCGACCGCGACCACTGCTTCGGCAAGTACATCAGCGACACCTCCTCACCCGAAGGAACCACCGTCTACATCTCGTGAGGCCCACCCGAAAGGCACAGATAACGACAGCACCCATCCGAACCCCGCTCCTCATGGGCGAAACAGTCCGATTTCGAACGCAATTCACGCCGCACATGATCCTCACGCACCTCAAGACGACGGTGACCATCACCGATCGGCGCGTGATGGGTGCAACGGCCACACCAGTTGTTCGGCGTCATTCCGAGCGGCCATCTACTGGAAGAGGCTCCGCTGCGACATGTTTCGAGTGATTCACGGCTCTCTCGAATAGCGTCTCGTGTACCGCAGCAACGGAACCCCCGTGGTCGCCGACATTCTTGACTCGCGTGGGTTTCGATACGCGCCAGGGCGGTTCCTGAGTAGCGAGCTTGCGATCCTATCGAAGGGCGCAGGCTCGCGCGCCGCTACTCAACCAGCAGGCGGTTACCTCGAGCCCAAGACTCAGCCAGCAGGTAGTTACGTCGATGGAACGCTGTGCACGGCGCAAGATCCTGATCCGACGCGTTCAGACCGGCGCCTGCGTGTAGCACGCCCACAGTTCGCGCATGGCAAAGATCCGCAACACGAATCTGTCGCTGTTCTCGTCGTCGTACATGGTCCGGAAACGTTGCAGCTGTTCATGTTTGCTTCGAACTACGGGTTCGACCCGATCCCACAAGGCCATCACCTGTTGATAGACGGAATCGGCCTGGTCTGCATAGGAGAGCAGTTGCTCGTCGGATCTGAACGACTCGATGATTCTGTTCTTACGGTCTTCCGCTGGCGGATCAGCACCGACCACCGATGGTTCGAAGAGTTCGTTCACGCGACGTCTGATGTCGACGCCCGCGAAAAACAGCACCGGCCCCAACACAGCGGCCATCGGAAGCTTCGTGCTCCCGCCCATGACGCGTCGGGTGATCTGTGCACCAATCGCGTCGGCGTCGTACTCCGCTGCTGGATCCTCTGAGCCGTCAGAGCCGATGCGATGCGACTCGAGGTCACCATGGAGCAGATGACCATATTCGTGGCTCAGGATGAAGGTGAGGATTGCGTCGCGGATCGCGTCAATCAGCGTGACGTCGTGGTGCGCGGCCGAGACGGCACGCGCGGACCCGTCGAGTGACGTGTTCCCGATGGCCTGCAAAGCAGCGATGTCGCAGACAATCTGTGCCGCCGCTGAGTTCGATGCGCCGAATGCCCGCATGGGGTCGTCCGCGACCAAACACAGCACTCCAACCTGGGCAAGCTGCGACGCAAGAGTGAACGCGCCGTTCTCGATTGCGATCACGGGATGGTCGATCGGCGGAACTTCATCGTCGGGTGCCACCTGCACCTGGACGCCGGGCTGGGCGGTCGCGAGTGTCCCGACGACCGGCAATGAGCCAAGCGTCCAGGACGATTCAGGCCGCGACCCCGCGATGGTCTCCTCGATTCGACCACACACATTCGCCAGACCCCATGCGATTCCCGGAGGTTCATACCTCGACCACTGCGTGGCGTCGTCGAGGTGATAGTGGTGCAGAAGCTCGTCGACCTGTGTACGAATCTCGCCCTCTGGGCTCGATTGCTGCGTCACAAGTGGAATGCCGACATCGCGCGCAGCACTCACACGATCCATGACGAGCTGCTGCCGGAGTCTGTTCAGGTCGTCGCGAGGCGCCACGTCCCACGTCGAGCGCTCGCGTTCTTGCAGCGACTCGAGTGCACGAACAACTCCCGCCGGGCGCGGCTCCCACCGAGGGGGCTCTAATCCTGCACCCGAACTGAATATCAAGTTCTCGCGCATGGGTACTCCAGTCGCCGACGATGCTTTCACCATCGCATCGCCGCGTCGGGCTGTAACGGGTAGTCGACTACTCGAACGACCTGGTGCGAAGGTGACAACACTCAGTCGTCGGCGAGCCGTTCCATGGCCCGACGCATCGCCTTCTGTTCGCGAATGCGAATCAGTTGCTGGTGCAACGGGTTCGATTCTTTGACGACGATCACGACGCGCACCTTGCCGTTGACGGCGACGGCCGATCGAACGGTCTGGATCTTCCAGCCCAACTCGCGGCCGACTCGCCGGCCGATCGAGCGAACCCAGTCGACGTACTCCTCGGGACACGTCATGTCGAAGCTGCCGATCTCGCGCAGACCGTCCTCAATGTCGGACGCCAGACGCGTCTCGTCGTACTCGGCCATCGCACAGTCCCCCAACCCACCGATCATGCCGTCGCCCAAATCGTAGGCACATAGTCGTCAAGTGCGCGCCCCTTAGGTGAACAGTCCCTCGAACAGGGGACGCGACCACCCGTGTCAGCGCGGGATACTGGGTGGCGGCGAAGAACCCTGCGCAACTTGGCTGAAGGCGGCCCGGATGACACTCGAACTCCAAGTCCGCGAGACTGCACTCGCACAGGCGACCATCGAGTGGGTGCAGGCGCAGCTCTATACGATGTGCGTGCCGACGAACACCGCGGCGATCACGGTCGACCACCTCGACACCGTTCCCGGATCGGTCACCTTCGCCAATAATGCATCCGGCGGAGTGGACGCGCGACTCGAGATCGCCATTTTCGTTGTCACACAGGCCGATCTGTTTGCACATCCGAATTCCACGCCCACCGGAGCAACCGCTGCCGCGACCCAGGTCGAGATCATTGTCCAGCTCGGCATCGCCGGCCAGGCGCTGACCATCGTCAAGGCCAGTTCGACACCCGCCGCGACTGGCCTCCCACCCGCTGTCCGAGATCGGATCAAGCAGCGCGTCGACTCCGCCCTCGCGCCGCTCAACGGCACGGTTCTGTTTGACTGCTCCCCGATCATCAGCGCGCTCGGTGCGTACGCCCCTGCTCAGCCCGACCTCGGCCGCGGGGAAGGCGTGCTGGCACTTCGGTTCGGCGCCTCGGGTCCGATCGTCAATCACCTCGCCCCCAGCCAGGCGTGGGGTGTCTTCCTCGACGCCGACGACGTCGTCGGACTCCTCAAACGCCAAATCCCGCCTGACTTCCCGATACCGGTGAGCGTTCGGTGGCATGGCGAAGGTCCCACGCCGACAATCGTTGCAACGGCTTCCATCAATCTCCGCGCACTGGACCTCATCGAAGTGGCCAGTGTGACGGCCACGATATCTGCCGGGATCGCCTTCATATCTCCTGCCACTCTGCGGATTTCGGGGCACTGGGACATCGATCTCAGCGGTATCGCGGCACCCTTCGAGGCGATCGTCACCAAGTATGCCCGCGGCGAGATCCGGCGAATGTTCCCCTTCGTCAACCACAACAATCAGGACTTCTGGTACGACATCGCCCTACCGTCCATCCCACCACTCCTGGGCGCTCAACCGCGCTGGGCGGGGATCACCTCGAGCCCTGCGGGAATGACGATCGGCGGGCCGGTGAGCCCTGCACCGCCAGGTGATCGCGGCACACTCGACCCGACGATCTTCCACTTCGGAAAACCCACCTGGTGGGGTCACTGCCGCGCACTCGCTCGCGGCGGAAGTGGCTTGCCGCCCACACATTTCGATCCGTCGAACCCGCGGGTACGCGTGCAGGCCGGCGTCAACTTCTACGACGCCGGGGCACTCTGCGGCGCGGAGGTTCTCTCCCCTAATGACTGGCTGGCGATGGACTCCGACGCAAGCGGCGTCGGATTCGACCTCACCGTCGGACAAGCACGCAAGATCAGTGACGACGTGCGGATCGTCGTCCGTACCGCGCGCGGCGTGCGCTTCTTTGATCTCGGCACACCCATCATCCAGAACAAGCCCGACGGCGAGGGCCTCGATGTTCAGGTCAACTGGTTCGACGACTGCCTCCGACTCTCCGGTGTGTGGCTCAAACTCGCTCTGGGCGAGGCACTTACCATCGACGACTTCAAACCACCGCCCTTCGAGGACCCCAATTGGATCGGGTGGTTCCACGCACCCCTCGGCCTCAACACTCACCTGCTGACGATCGTCGATCTCAATCCAGGTGAGGTGGTCAGCGTGCGCGGACAGGGCCTGCACATTCAGGTCGGCGCCGACAGTAGCGGCGCTGCGCTGGTTCCCGCCCTGACGGCGTTGGCCGACAGGATGCACGAGGTCGTCGTCGAACGTCGATCCGGCGAATCGTTCAGCAGTGAGATCCGCGTGCGGACGGTCGAATTCACGTGGCTGGCCGAAGTCGGACCCGCCGAGGCCGCGGCTGTTCGCGACGAACGGGGCGTGGCCTACGTCGGGCGAATCATCGATGGCGAGTTGATCTCTGAGGCTTTCCGGCCCGAAGCCGACGAGATGTTCGAGAAGGTCGGAGCCGGCGACGTGGATCTCAATCCACAACCGTTGCCACCCCACGACCCAGGTGCCCTCGAACTCGCGGAGGCGGCCGGATTCGGCGACGCCGTGTATGCGCACTTCCTGCCGGGTCTCGAGGCGCGCGACCGCGTCGCACTGGTCACGATGGGCGAAGGCGATACGCGGATCGTGTCCGACGGACCCGATGGGCCGCGCGAATCCGGCCGATACGAGGGTCCGCCCGCAGGTATGCAGGTCGACGGCGGGTATGCGATTGCGAGGAGTGGTGATGCGATCCACCTCTATGCCATCGAGCGCCCGTACGTCGTAACGCTCAAGCCGAGGTAGCGGACCCTTCGCACCTCGCAGCGCGGCCAGCTTCGGCGAGCGCAGTCTGTTCCACAAGTTTCGCCTGAGCCTTGCGAACATCTGTGCGAACGTGTACCTTCGAACTTACATTCGATAGGCGGGGATCGGGGTGAGCATCGGATGACCACAACTATTGGCGGCGGCACGTCCCGCGCAGCGGAGTTGGTGGCCCAGGTCCATGCCCTGCTCGACGAGTTGGTCGAGGCCGATCTGACCGCCTGCACCGACGACGAATTGGTCGAGGTTGCCGCCGCGCACGAACAGGCGATCGCCCGGATGACCTATGCCGGGGACCGGCAGCTGGTCGAGGTGTCGGATCGAGATCTGCCGCACCGCATGGGATATCGCAGCCCCACCAACTTCTACAACGCCCGCCTGCGGGTGTCCGATCCGGGCCGGCGCCGCGCCCAGATGGCCGTCACTGCCACCTTCCGGCAGCCGACCGGCGACGAACGTGAACCCCGCTTCCCCGCGGTGGCCGAAGCCTTCGCCGAGGGCAGCATCGGACACGGACACATCCGCGCCGTGCTCGACACCCTTGACCAGATTCCGCACACCACCCCGCACGACGTGCAGGTTGCGGCGGAACGGCAGATGGTCGACGTCGCGAAGGAACACACCCCCAACGACATCGCCACCGCCGGGCAACGCCTCCTCGGTCATCTCGACCCCGACGGCACCCTGTCCGACGACGCCGACCGGGCGCGGCGCCGCAATCTGTGGATGAACAAGCAACGCGCTGATGGCACGTCGAAACTCACCGGCACCCTGGATCCTGTTCTGGCGAGCCGGTTTGCGACGATGCTGGCGGCCTGGGCGCAGCCCGGGATGAACAATCCCAACGATCCCGAGTCGCCGTCGGGGTCGTACGAGGACGCCGATCCCAACGTGGTGGCCGCGGCCGCCCTACGCGACGGCCGGTCGGTGGCCCAGTGCAACCACGACGCGCTCAACGCGTTGTTGAAAGCGGTGCTGGAAGACGGGTTGCTCGGCAAAACCCATCGTGGGTTGCCGATCCAGCTGATCATCAAAGCCAACCTGGCGGACCTGGTCCGGGGGTCCGGGGTGGCGACCACCGCAACCGGCGGGCTCATCCCGATCTCTGAACTGATCGGCATGGCCGGACAGGTGCAGCCGTGGCTGGCGATCTTTGATGGCGCAACGCCCGAACCGCTGTTTCTCGGGCGGGGTAAACGGTTGGCGTCCATGGCCCAACGGTTGGCGTCGTTTGCTCGCATCGGCGGGGAACGGTGTTCGGCACCGGACTGTGATCAGCCCGCCACCCACGTCGAAATGCACCACGCCAAACTGGATTTCGCGTTGGGCGGCAACACCGACATCACCGAACTCTATCCGGCCTGCCCACCACACAACCGCAAGGTCGGCCCGAAACCGGGCCAGTTCACCACCTGGATCGTCGAAGACGGACCCGACGCCGGACGGTGTGCGTGGCGCCTGAATGCCCACCCGGGTGCTCCACCCAACCCGGCACGTGTCAACCGGTTCCCCGACATCGCCGCCGGATTCACCGCACACCTCAACCAGGTGCGTGCAGAAATCCATGGGCCGCCGCCGGACGAGGAATGCGGTGAGGAGAACACCGGAACCGACAGCATCGTCGGGAACTTCGAGCTGCTCGAAAACGCCCGCACGCGTGATGAACTCGCCCGACTGCAACTCCGACAAACCATCAACGCGGAATCGGTGATCGAGACACGGTTCGTCGGGATGTTGGAAGAGCATCTCGGGCTCGGGTAGCGGATCTCACTTGGTGATCTCGACACGGTGCCTCGCTCCGCTCGGTACCGGCTCGATCAGCGTGGGGTGGGTTTGATCAGCGGGTCGCTCGCGTGGCGGGGGTATCGAGATCGATCAGCGGTGTGTCGGGTCGGCTCGCTTCCGCCACACCGTCACGCCTGCGATCACAACGGCGATGGCGGACAACAGGTCTGACTCGGTCAGACCATGCTGGAGGTTGATGCTGTACAGAATCCTGCCCTCGAGCGGGCCGTTCCAGAACAGCCATGCAACACCCAGTGCGGTGAGGATCGCCGCGGCCGGGTAACTCGGACGTGCCAGACACCAAGCGCCGGTGACGATCAGCAGATTGAGCAGCAGGATCGCGTGCAACAGGTCGGGATGGTGCAGGACGGGTGGAGACATTGGGTCAGTATCGCTTGTGTGTTGGCGTCGTGGGTTGCGGACATGGTCGGGTCGCCAGCCCTTCGAGGCTCGTCGCTTGCGCTCCTCGCACCTCAGGCAGCGGGTGGGCGGCTCGGGATCGGCTCGACCAGCGAGGGTGCGTGTGGTTGCGGACATGGTCGGGTCGCCAGCCCTTCGAGGCTCGCAGGCTCGCACCTCAGGGAGCGGGTGGGCGGCTCGGAGTCGGCTCGACCAGCGTCTAATCAGCCGCCGAATATGTCGCGAAGGATCTCGGTCTCGGCGACGCGTTCCTTGTGGGTCGGGGCGGTCGAGGAGACGAGGATGCAGGTGACGCCGGCTTCCTTGAAGGCGGCGACGCGCTCGGCGACGTGGTCGCGGGTGCCGATGAGCGACATCGAGTCGATGAGGTCGTCGGGGACGGCGGCGGCGGCTTCGAGCTTCTTACCGTCGAGGTAGAGGTCCTGGATGATCTTGGCCTCGTCGGGGTAGCCGTAGCGCTGGGCGAGGGTGTTGTAGAAGTTCTTGCCGCGCGCACCCATACCGCCGATGTAGAGGGCGGCGTGGTGGCGGACGAGTTCGCGAGCATTGTGCAGCTGCTCCTCGTCGTCGGAGATGCGGGCGGTCGACTGGACGACGATGCCGAGCTCGCCGAGCGACGGGTCGCGCTTGGCCTTGCCGGCGGCCAGTCCCTCACCGAAGGCCTCGCCGATGCGCTCGGGGTGGAACAGGATCGGCTGGAACTCCTCGAACAGCTCGGCGGCCAGCTCGGTGTTCTTCGGGCCGATCGCGGCGAGCAACATGGGGATGCGTTCGCGAACAGGGTGATTGATGATCTTCAACGACTTGCCCAGCCCCGATCCGCCGTGCTCCTCGTCGAGCGGCAGGGTGTAGTGCTTGCCCTGGAAGTTCACCTTGTCGCGGCGCCACACCTGACGGCAGATCTCGGCGTGCTCGCGGGCGCGGCCGACGGGGTAGTCGTACTTGACGCCGTGGAAGCCCTCGATGACCTGCGGGCCCGACGCGCCGATACCCAGCACCGCGCGGCCACCACTGATGTAGTCGAGACCGGCCGCCGTCATGGCGAGGTTGGTGGGTGTGCGCGAGAACATCGGAAGGATGGCGGTCTGCAGTTCCATCTTCTCGGTCTTCGCGGCGATGTAGCCGAGCTGACTGACGGCGTCGAAGCTGTAGGCCTCCGGGACCGCGATCCGCTCCACGCCCGCGGCCTCGAAATCGGCGAGATTGTTGATGGTCTCGCGGAAATCCCCGGCGTAGTTGATCGGCATGCCCAGCTTCATCGATGTCATGCCGACGGATTCTTCCACAGCAAACACGCCTTGCCGAGACCCGGCCGAGCGACCGTTCGCTCACGCTTCAGATGGACGCTCGCTGTCGGCAAGATGAACAACTGGTGAACAGTCACACAGGTGAGGCAAACCTGCAGGTCACAATAGGGATTTCGGTCCTCCGAAATTTATGCGGAACCGGCCTCGGCATCGCATGATTATGCCCATGAGCGGAGAGATGCTGATCCTGGTGCTGCTCGTGATCACGGCACTGGGATTTGACTTCACCAACGGATTCCACGACACCGGCAACGCGATGGCGACCTCGATCGCCACCGGCGCCCTCAAACCCAAGGTCGCCGTCGGTATCTCGGCGATCCTCAACCTCGTCGGAGCGTTCCTCTCCGTCGAGGTCGCGGCCACGATCACCAAGGATGTGCTCAACATCCAGTCCAAGTCGGGCGACATCACCGGCGGGCTGTCGCCGATCACCGCCCTGCTGATCATCTTCGCGGGCCTCATCGGCGGCATCCTGTGGAACCTCTTCACGTGGCTGTTCGGCCTGCCCTCCTCGTCGTCGCACGCGTTGTTCGGTGGACTGATCGGGTCGGGCATCGCGGCGATCGGCCTGTCCGGCATCAACTGGCACGGCGTGCTTTCCAAGATCGTCATCCCGGCCCTCTTCGCCCCGGTGATCGCCTGCCTCGTCGCCGCCTGCGGCACCTGGCTGGTCTTCGCCATCACCAAGAAGGTCGCCGAAGGTCGCAAGGAAGCCGGCTTCCGGTACGGCCAGATCGCGTCGGCGTCGCTGGTCTCCCTCGCACACGGAACCGGTGACGCGCAGAAGACCATGGGTGTCATCGCGATGGCGCTCATCGTGACCGGACACCTCACCAGCGAATCGGTGAGCCACGGTCTGCCGTTCTGGGTGGTCTTCAGCTGTGCTGCCGCGATCGCGATCGGCACCTACCTCGGCGGCTGGCGCATCATCCGCACCCTGGGCAAGGGCCTGGTCGAGATCTCCTCCCCGCAGGGCATGGCGGCGGAAGCGTCGTCGGCCGCGATCATCCTCACCTCGAGCGCTGCCGGCATGGCGCTGTCGACGACGCAGGTCGCCACCGGTTCGATCCTGGGTTCGGGCGTCGGCAAGAAGGGCGCCCAGGTTCGCTGGGCGGTCGCAGCACGTATGGCGGTCGCCTGGGTCACCACGCTCCCGGCCGCCGGGCTTGTCGGCGCGGGCTGCTACTACATCGCTCACCTGATGGGCGACGTCGCGGGCGCGATCACCATCTTCGTGATCCTCATCGCCGCGTCGGGCTACATGTACTGGCGCGCACAGCAGAACAAGATCGACTCCCACAACGTCAACGCCGATTGGGACGAGTCCAGCGACTCGATCATCCCGGCCGACACCTCCGAGCTGAAGACCACCGGCCCGACCACGGTCGCCTGATCTCTCCGACGGACACGAAAGGACTTCTGCTCAGATGGACATCGTCGAATCAATTGTCAAGGTGCTCGTCGTCGGACTGATCTTCGGTGCCGGCCTGCCTGCTCTGTTCGCCATCGGCCTGCGCATACAAGCGGCGGGAACGGCCGACGCCAGCGCGGATGGCACTGTCTCGCACGGCAATCCGGCGCTCCGTGCGGTCGGCTACGCGATCTTCGCGCTGGTCGCGGCGGTCATCATCATCGCCCTGCTGTGGATCACGCGTCAGACGATCTACTACTACTTCGACATCCAGATCTTCCCGAGCCAGTTCTACAAGTAGTCAACCGTTTCGACGAAAGGCACCTGAACGTGGCCGACAGCCCTTCACTGTTCGAATCCGCGATCAACTGGATCCGCACCGGCTATCCCGAAGGCATTCCGCCCACCGAGTTCCCGCCGTTGCTGGCGCTGCTGGTGCGTGTGCTCGATGAAGAGGACGTCACGACGGTCGCGCTGACCCTGGCGCGCGAGTACGGCGTCGACCAGCCGGTCACCGAAGAACAGATCGCCGGCGCGATCGAGAAGGTCACCAACGACGAGCCCACCGCCGACGAGATCAATCAGGTCGCGGGTCGTCTGGCCGCCGCAGGCTGGCCGTTGTCGGCAGTTCCTGCAGGTCGATAGTCTTTGACCAACGCTCGTGCGCAGCGCGAGCAACTGTCTTGCCCCGGGGAGGCAATACAATGGCGCCAATGCCGCCCTGCCCTCATCACGAGGGTGAACTCACCGATTGGGGGGATGGATCGTGGATCGACCACAATTGCTCAAACGCATCGTGGAGTGGTTGCGCGCCGGCTACCCCGACGGCGTCCCCCAGGGCGACTACATCCCCTTGGTCGCGATTCTGCGTCGCCAGCTGAGTGAGGACGAGGTCGAGACCGTCTCGTCCGACCTGATCCGCGAGTCTCCCCCACCGCCGGAACCCATCTCCAAGATCGACGCCGGGGTGAAGATCACCGAGGTCACCCACGAACTGCCGCACGAGGACGACATCGCCCGCGTTCGCCGGCACCTCGAAGAAGCCGGGTGGCCCTTCGACGACGAACCGCTGTCCAACGGGCATTCCGACGACCCCGAGCCCGGTCCGGATCACGACGACTGAGGTGAGTGCGACCCACGTTCTGCAAGCCCTGACCCTGCCGTCGGGGCCTTTGGTGCTCGACTCGCGTGCGGAGTTGTCGGCGATGCTCGACGGTGGTCGGGCGTATCTGCCGGTTCCCGACGATCCAGTTGCTGCTGAACGTCTTGGGTCCGCGCTGGGCGTCGGGGAGCCGATCCCCGACGAGCTGTCCCTGGTGATCTCGACGTCGGGGTCGACGGGCACTCCAAAAGGGGCACAACACACTTCGACGACGCTGCGAGCCTCTGCCGCGGCCACGGCTGCTCACCTCGGTGGTCCCGGGAATTGGTTGCTCGCACTGCCGCCGCATCACATCGCCGGACTGCAAGTGTTGTTGCGCGCCTTGGCGAATGGGTACACGCCGGTTGTGTTGGATGTGGGTGGCGGGTTTGACGTTTCCGCCTATGTTGAGGCTCTTGCGTCTCTTGACGGGCCGCGGCGGTACACGTCGTTGGTGCCGACGCAGTTGATCAAGGTGCTCTCCTCCCCCGCCGCTGTCGCCGCGTCGCGCGAGTTGGATGCGATTCTCGTCGGCGGTGCTGCCACCCCGGAGCCGTTGCAGCGCAGGGCGTTAGATGCGGGACTGCGCATTGTGCGGACGTATGGGATGAGCGAGACTGCGGGCGGATGCGTCTACGACGGTGTGCCGTTGCCCGGGGTCGAGGTGCGCATCGTCGACGCCGGATCGGATGGGGTCGGGCGCGTCGAGCTGTCGGGGCCGATGGTCGCGCACGGGTATCGGAATCTGCCCGACCATCCCGCGTTCGCGTCGCCCGGATGGTTCCGCACCGACGATCTGGGGGTCGTGGTCGACGGGCTGCTGCGGATCGTCGGCCGCGCCGACGACGCCATCTCCACCGGCGGACTCACCGTCGTACCGCAGGTGGTGGAAGCGGTGATCGCCGACGACCCGGCCGTCGCCGAATGCGCGGTGGTCGGGGTCCCCGACGAACGGTTGGGCGAGAAGGTGGTGGCATTTGTGGTCGTCGCTGCTGGAGAGCGGTTGGACGACAAGCGGATTCGTACTTTGGTTGCCGAGCGGTTGGAGAAATTCGCGGCACCCCGGGAGGTCGTCGAGGTGTCGGAATTGCCGTTGCGCGGACCCGGCAAGGTGGATCGCGCGGCGTTGAAGGCGCGGTTCGCTTGATGGCGTGCCGCGAAACCGCGACTATATGGGCTCTTCAAGGTTGAGCGGGCAATGCCTGGTCAGCGGACCGGCGTGTCGGTGACGTAAGGCGCCCCTGGTCTCCGGAAATCTGGATGTTGCGAAGCATTCAAGATTTCGGTGAGGAGTACCAGGGGCATGGTCGATGCTACGTCGTCGTTGTTGTTGGGTTTGGAAGGACTCGAGGTTGCCGCGGTGTCGCGGCAGGGCAGGACGCGGGTGGTCGATGTGGTGACCGCCGATCCTGAAGCGGCCCGGTGCCCGGACTGTCGGACGATTTCGACGTCGGTGAAAGATCACGCAGTCACCCGACCCCGTGATATCGGCTACGGTGACGATCCAATCCTGTTGCGGTGGAACAAGACCCGAT